>NZ_JBSGGS010000005.1:0-487602 GCF_053604015.1 Rhodococcus sp. NPDC004095 | reverse complement strand
CCTGTACTACCCGTCGCTCGATCTGGACTTCGACGTCGACCGCTACGCATCCCTGCGGGAGAACGCCGAAGGCTACGGTGTCGAGACCGCCGGCCGCTCGACCCTCCCCACCGGCGGCCGTCTCGGGAGTGGGTGCCATGCGGATCGGAATCCTCGCGTACGACGACTGTTTCGCGACGGAGGTGTTCGCCGTCTCCGACATCCTCCGCATCGCCAACCGGGTCGCCCGCGAGAACGGCACCTCCCGTACCGACCTGTTCCGGACCACGGTCGTCGCCGCTGGGGACGGCCCGGTGGCCGCCGCGGGCGGGTTCACGATCGGCGCGCAGCGATGGCATCACCGGTTCGATCTCCTCGTCGTGCCGGGATTCGACGTCTCCCCCACCGAGGACCTCGACGTCCGGCTCGCCGATCGCGGCCGCGAGATCGACTTCCTCCGAGCGGCGGCGCGCCACAACACCCGGATCGCGTCGGTGTGCGTCGGCGCATTCCTGCTGGGTGAGGCCGGTGTGCTGGACGGACGACGGTCGACGACTTCGTGGCTGTTCGCGTCGCAGCTGGCTCGGCGATATCCGCGGTCGACGGTGTGCGCGGAGTCGCTGGTCGTCGGCGACGGCCACGTCACCACCACCGCCGCGTTCAGTGCATCCCTCGACCTCGCGACCGCGATCGTGCGAGACCACCTCGGCGCGAGCGTCGCCCGTGCGACTGCCCGCATCACCCTGGTATCGGAGAACCGGGCCAGCCAGGCGCCGTACGTCGTCGAGTCGATGGTGCCGACGACGTCCGGCCCCTTCGCGACCGCGGTGCAGCGCTGGCTGGTCGATCACCTCACGGAGCCCTACAACCTGTCCCGGCTGGCGGATGCGTTCCACGTCAGCACCCGAACCCTCTTGCGCAGGTACGGCGGTGAGGAGGGTCGGACGCCGTTGGCCTTCCTGCAGGAGGCACGGATCGCTGCCGCCAAAAGGCTTCTCGCCGACACCGATGTCCCGATCGGCGACATCCCGCGTCGGGTCGGGTACCAGGATCCCGGCACGCTGCGGCGGATGTTCGTCGATCGCGTCGGAATCGGTCCCGCCGAGTTCCGCCGCCGGTTCCGCGCTCGTTGAGGTTGCCGCCCCGGGCGGGGATCGGATTCCCAGGCGGCTGCCAGGGTGAACCCAGGTTCGACGCCTAGAACTGAGGCGCTCTGCCCTGACACCGCATGGCGTGGTTCCATGCACGACGAGAAGGACTCTTCATGGATTTCGATCAGATCATCGAACTGCTGAGCGCGCTCGGCGACTTCGGCGACTTGCTTTCCGGCGCGGGCGATCTGCTCTCCGGCGTGGTCGAATTCGGCGGCTCGGTCTCCAGCCTGTCGTAACCGGTCTCCCCTCTGCGCGTGTTGCCGGGCACCAGATTGGTTGCCCGGCAACACGCGTTTTCGGCGTCATCGGGGAAGCTCACCCGAGCCACCCTGGCCGGATCGACCCGAAAGGTGGCGATCCCGCCCCTCGTCCCCCGGTCCGCCGGCCACGAGACTCGACCTGTTCAGTGACCGACAACGAACAGGAACCCACAGATGACACCGCACGACACGACCGTGGACGATCCGCTCGACGACTTCGAACGGCGCGACGTCACCTTCGATTCGGTCACGAAGGTCGTGCTCGTCTCCGGCGCGGGCCCGGCCGTCGTCGTCATGCCGGAGATGCCCGGAATCAGCCCGCACGTGGCCCGGTTCGCGCGGTGGGTGCGCGACGCCGGCTTCACCGTGTACCTGCCGTCGCTGTTCGGGCGCGACGGTGCGGTGCCGACGACCGAGGACGGCAGCGCCGTGATGCAGCGGGCGTGCGTGAGCGCCGAGTTCCGGGCGTTCGGCGCAAACCGGACCAGTCCCGTGACCCAATGGCTCCGCGCGCTGGCGCGAACCGCCCACGAGGAGTGCGGCGGCCCCGGCATCGGCGCCGTCGGCATGTGCTTCACCGGGAACTTCGCGCTGACCATGACACTCGAGGCGTCGGTCCTCGCACCGGTGCTCTGCCAGCCGTCGCTCCCGCTCGACGACCCGGGCGGACTGGAGATCGCACCGGAAGACCTGACTGCGGTACGCGACCGCCTCGACCGGGACGACCTGACCGTGCTGTCGTACCGGTTCGCCGGCGACAAGTGGTGCCGGGCCGAACGTTTCGCCGCCTACGCGTCAGCGCTCGGCGACCGGTTCGTGGGCACGGTGCTCCCGGACAGCGCGGCCGACCCCACGCCCCCGCCGTTCTTCGCGGACGTGGTGGCGAGCCCGCACAGCGTCGTGACGGCACACCTGATCGATGCCGCGGGCGAGCCGACCATTGCCGCGCGCAACGAGATCCTCGCGTTCCTCACCTCACGGCTGACCGAGACACGATGACGGGAGTTCGGTGGCCGACGACCCGGCCACCGAACTCCCCGTCACGCGCTGTCAGCCCTTCCGCAGGATGTAGCGCTGCACCTTGCCGCTCGGGGTCTTCGGCAGCGACGGCACGAAGTGCACGGTGCGCGGGTACGCGTGCGCGGCGAACTTCTTCTTCACCAGCTGCTGCAGGTCGGCCTCGAGCTCGTCGGTGCCCTCCACCCCGTCACGCAGCACGACGAACGCCTCGAGGACCTCGCCGCGCAGCTGGTCGGGCATGCCGACGACGGCGGCCTCGATGACCTGATCGTGCATCACCAGCACCGACTCGACGTCGAACGGGCCGATCCGGTATCCCGCCATGATGATGACGTCGTCGTCGCGGGAGCTGAAGAAGAAGTGCCCGTCGTCGTCGGCGCTGCCCGCGTCGCCGGTGATGTACCAGCGGCCGTCCTCGCTGAACCGCTGCTTCGTCTTCTCCGGGGCGTCGACGTAGCCGGTGAACCACATCATCGGGCTGTGGTGCGTGTCGATCGCGACCCGGCCCGCGGTGCGCGGCGGCGCGACCTCGTCGGCGTCGTCGAGCAGCACCGCGCACGACCAGCCCGGCAGCGCCCGGCCCATCGACCCGGCCGGCACACCCTCGCGCAGTCCGTCCGCCCAGGCGTTGACGATGAACATCCCGTGCTCGGTCTGCCCGTAGTGATCGCGGACCTCGACCCCGAGCGTGGACTGCGACCACGCCACGACGTCGGGGGTAAGCGGCTCGCCCGCCGACGACGCCCGGCGCAACGCCAGCCCGGCCGGGACCGGGTTGGTGTCGGCGCGCAGGCTGCGGTACACGGTCGGCGCGGCGGCGAAGTTGGTGACACCGAACTTCTCGATCACCTGCCAGGTGAGGGGTGCCGAGAACCCGGCGTGCAGCAGCAGGCTTCGCGTGCCCGACGCCAGCGGCCCGAGCAGCGCGTAGTACAGCCCGTAGGCCCAGCCCGGGTCGGCCGCGTTCCAGAACACGTCGTCGGGTCGCACGTCGAGCCCGAACTCCATGTATCCGTGGAACGACGCGAGCGCGCGCACCGGCACCGGCACGCCCTTCGGGGTTCCGGTGGTCCCGGAGGTGAACAGCTGCACGATCGGCCCCTGCGCGCCGACCGCGACCGCGGCACCCTTCGGGTCGTCCCCGCGATGCGCGGCGAGAAGGGCCGCCAGCTTCAGCTGACCGTCGGACTCCGGTTCACCGGCAGCGACGATCACCGTCCACGGCGCGTCGGCGGGAATGTCCTCGCCGGGCGCAAGCTTGTCGAGCTGGTTCCGGTCCGCGACGACGACCTTCGCGCCGGACGAGTCGAGCCGGAACGCGATCGCCGGGGACGCGAACGCGGTGAACAGCGGCACGTGCACCGCGCCACGCCGCCAGATCCCGAGCAGCGCGACGACCAGCTCCGCGGACTTGCCCATCAGGGTGGCGACGCAGTCGCCGGGCTCGACGCCGAGGTCGGCGAGGGCGGCGGCGAACTTCGTCGACTCGGCGCGCAGCTCGCCGTAGGTGAGGTCGCGGGAGGACAGGTCGCCCTCGATCACGGTGAACGCGACATCCTCGGCAGGATGCCGGTCGCAGAGCAGCTCGGCCGCGCAGGCATCGGCGGTGTCGTACTGACCGAGCAGCTCGCGCACCCGCGCATCAGCATCTGCACGACTCGTCGCGGCACTGTTGTCGACCATGGAGGTTCCTTCCCACTTCACTCCGGCATGACGCCGGACACTTCACTCGCCTTATGATCTAGCTCACAAGGTCTCCACACCACCCCCGGAAAGGGGTAGCCGCACCGATGCCGACGCCAACGAGCCCCCGCGACGCGCTCCTCCGTCCCCGCGACGGGGACGCGCTACGCGCCGAACTGCGACTGACCGCGAGCCTCACCGACGTACCGGTCCTGTTCGGCGGTGAGGTCCACGACGGCAACCTGCTGCTCAGCGAGTTCCTCGGCACCCGAACCAACGGGTTGAAAGGACTCACCGTCCCGTCGTCGTCCGGGCTCGGTGGACGCGTCTCGCACCAGCGCCGGCCGGCGTCGGTGCCCGACTATCGCAGCGCCCTGAACATCACCCACCACTTCGACGGACCGGTCCTCGGCGAGGGCCTGCGGTCGGTGATCGCCGTCCCCGTCGTCGTCGACGGCGTCTCCCGTGCCGTGCTCTACGCCGCGATCCGCGAATCCACCCCGATCGGCGACCGGACCGCGGAACTGCTCACGCTGTCCGGACGCAGGCTGGCCGCGGAGATCGCGATCCGGGACGAGGTGGACCGGCGGCTGCGACTGCTCGGGACCCGGGAGACCAGTTCCGGTCCGGTGGACGCCGCCGTGTCGGAGGGCATCCGGGACGCGCACGCGGAGCTGCGGAGCCTGGCCCAGGACGTACCGGACAACGCGTTGCGGGGCCGGCTGCGTGCGGTCGCCGACAAGCTCGCCGGACTGCTCGCCGAGGGCGCCGAGCCGTCCGCGGTCACCCTCTCCCCGCGCGAACTCGACGTCCTCGCGCACATCGCCCTGGGCTGCACGAACAATGAAGTCGCGCACCGGCTCTCGCTGGGACCGGAGACCGTCAAGAGCTACCTGCGCAGCGCGATGGGCAAGCTCGACGCGCACTCGCGGCACGAGGCGGTGGTCAGCGCGAGGCGCCTCGGTCTGCTTCCATAGATCCAGTCAGCGCGAGGAGGGGCCATGGCCGCACCGTCGTCCACCACCGGGCACGAACCGACCCTCAAGCGCGTGATGGGCCCGTGGCTGCTGCTGCTGTTCATCGTCGGCGACATCCTCGGTACCGGGATCTACGCACTGACCGGCCAGGTCGCGAACGACGTCGGCGGCGTGGTGTGGCTGCCGTTCCTGGTCGCTTTCGTCGTCGCGATGATCACCGCCTTCAGCTATCTGGAACTGGTCACCAAGTATCCGCAGGCGGCCGGCGCCGCCCTGTACACGCACAAGGCGTTCGGTCTCCAGTTCCTCACGTTCATGGTCACGTTCGCGGTGATGTGCTCGGGTATCACCTCGGCGGCCACCGCGTCCCGGGCGTTCGCGGCGAACTTCGCCGAGGCCTTCGAGCTGGACGTGCGCACCGGCATCGGCATCACCCTGCTCGGCGTGGCGTTCATGCTGGTGGTCGCGGCGGTCAACTTCCGCGGGGTCGGCGAGTCGGTCAAGATCAACGTGGTCCTCACCTGCGTGGAACTGTCCGGACTGCTGATCATCATCTTCATCGGCATGTGGGCGCTCGGAGTCGGCGAGGGCGACTTCTCCCGCGCGATGACGTTCGACACCGGCGACCGCACCGCGCTCGGAGGCGTGATCGCCGCGACGACTCTGGCCTTCTACGCGATGGTCGGATTCGAGGACTCGGTGAACATGGCCGAGGAGTGCAAGGAACCGAGCCGGATCTTCCCGCGCGTGCTCCTGATCGGGCTGCTGTTCACCGGCCTGATCTACGTGCTGGTGTCCGTGACCGCGATCGCACTGGTGCCTGCCGACGAACTGGGCGAGGGCGACACCCCGTTACTCAAGGTCGTGCAGGCCGGCGCCCCCGGCTTCCCGCTCGGGATCTTCGCGTTCATCACGATGTTCGCGGTCGCGAACACCGCACTGATCAACATGCTGATGGCCAGCCGCCTCCTCTACGGCATGAGCCGCCAGCACGTGCTGCCGCCGCAACTGGGCCGGGTGCACCGCACCCGCCGCACGCCGTACATCGCGATCGCGTTCACCACCCTGCTGGCACTGGGGCTGATCACGTTCGTCGGCGAGGTGCCGCAGCTCGGCGGCACCACGGCGCTGCTACTGCTGTGCGTCTTCACCATCGTGAACGTCGCGGTGCTGGTCCTACGCCGGGACCCGGTGGAGCACAAGCATTTCCGCGCACCCACTGCCCTGCCGGTCGTCGGGGCGCTGAGCTGCGCATTCCTCGCCACTCCGTTCACCGACCGCAACCCCGAGCAGTACGCGATCGCCGGGGTGCTGCTCGCGATCGGTGTGGTGCTGTGGTTCGTCAACCACCTGGTGAACACGAAACTCGGGGTCAAGGGCGAACTGCATCCCGAGTACCTCGGGGACGCCCCGCAGGATCCCACGAATCCGCAGGGCCCCAGCAACTGACTTCTAGAACGCGTTCCAACTTTCTGGCATACTCCGCGATGCCCGACGCCGTCACCGATCCGAGGTGTGCCATGCTCGCCGACCCCACCACCCTGCTCGCGCTCGCGCACGCCTCCCCCGCCGCGGTCGCCGCCCACGACAAGGCCGCGTGGCTGGGCCTGTTCGCTCGCCAGCACGTCGTCGAGGACCCGGTCGGCGGGCGGCCCGTCCTCGGCGGCCTGTACGACAAGCGCAGCCTCCGCCGCGGCGGCGAACCCCTCGCCCGGTTCTGGGACACCTTCATCGCCCCCAACGACATTCGGTTCCACATCGACCGCGACGACATCGTCGACGGCCTGACCGTGGTCCGCGACGTCACCATCGAGACCCGTCTCGGCGGAGGCGTTGCCGCGAAGGCCCCGATGCACCTGCTGTACGAGACCACCCTCGACGACGGCGAGCCGCGGATCCGTCGGATCGCCGCGCACTGGGCGGTCGCACCGATGTTCGCGCAGGTCGCGGGGGTCGATCCGGCGAAACTCAAGGTCGGCATGTCGATGGGCGCGCGGATGCTGCGGCACCAGGGCCTGGGCGGATCCCTCGCCTTCGGCGCCGCGGTCCGCAGCGTCGGAGAACGCGGCAAGCAGTCCGTGCGGCGACTCGTCGAGTCCGCCGGACGCGGAGACGCCGACGCCCGGGCGGTCCTCGGCGGACGTACCGTGACCGACCTGACCAAGGTCATCGCCGCGGGGGACGCCGTCACCGCCTCCTGCACCGCCGACGGCTCCCCGGCCCTGCTGTGCTGCTATCTCGATCGCAGGTCCCTCCGCGTGATCCGGGCCGTCGTCTACTCCTGACGCGCGCCCTGGCCCGCAGCAGGCCAGTGTTCGCGATCTGGCTGTCGACCACATCGCACCTGCCGGGCAGCCTGGGGGCGTGGTGATTTCGACGGCGGCGGCGTTGGGTATGGCGTTGACGGCACTGGGAATGGTCCTCACCCCGGGGCCGAACATGATGTACCTGGTGTCTCGCAGCATCAGCCAGGGCCGCACGGCCGGTCTGATCTCGTTGTCCGGCACGGCGACGGGATTCGTGATCTACATGGCGATGGCGAACCTGGGTCTGGCGGTGGTCTTCCTCGCGGTTCCGTGGCTGTACACGGGATTCAAGGCGGCCGGCGCGGCCTACCTGGCCTACCTCGCCTGGCAGGCGCTCAAACCCGGCGGACGTGGCCTGTTCGAACCGGCGTCACTGTCCCGCGACTCGACCGGCAGGCTCTTCGGGATGGGGTTGGTCACCAACCTGCTCAACCCGAAGGCGGCGATCATCTATCTCGCGCTGATCCCGCAGTTCGTCGACCCGAACCGCGGGCACACCGTCGCACAGGGATTCGCACTGGGCGGCGTGCAGGTCGCGGTCAGCGTCGCCGTCAACGCTGCGATCGTGATCGCGGCGGGCGCGGTCGCCGCGCTGATCGCCACGCGACCCGCATGGGCGGCCTGGCAGCGCCGGGTCACGGGAACGCTACTCGGCGCCGTGGCCGTGCTGCTCGCCCGGGAGGTACCGGCGCGAGCAAGGGTGTGATCGGGAGCGGACATCGCCGGCCTCCCACCGTGACCAAGGTCGTCGACTTCGCCACCACCCCCGCGAGTTCCTTCGAGACGCTACGAGTTCTGGACATTCGACGATTCGCGGTGCGAGGGTGGACATCGCGCCCACCACGGCCGCCAGCTCCGTGACCCATCACCAACGACAGCCGGCGAGCGACCAATTACGGCGCCGCGACCGGAGCGCAATGCGAGGCGGGAGGGCGACCGATGCTCGAAGTGATCGACAAGGGCGAGTCGACCGACACTCACCCGGCACCGCTGCTGTTCGTGCACGGCGCGTTCCATGCCGCGTGGTGCTGGGAGGAACACTTCCTGGACTGGTTCGCGGCACGCGGATACCGTGCCGTCGCGGTCAGTCTGCGCGGGCACGGCGCCAGCGCCACGCCGATCCCCCTCCGCCGGGTGACCATCGCCGACTACGTCGACGATATCGCGGCGGTCGCGGCCGATCTGCCCATACACCCAGTCCTCGTGGGCCATTCAATGGGCGGATTCGTCGTCCAGAAGTACCTCGAGTCGTGCAACGCGCCCGCCGCCGTACTGGTGTCGCCGGCACCCGGACGAAGGTTCTTCCGGTCGACGCTCCGAGTCGCGCGGCGTCACCCCCTTCTCTTCTTGGAGGCCACCGCGACACACCGGCCGTCGACCGTCCACCGAACCCCGAAACTGACCCGGGAATCGTTCTTCTCCGATCGGATGCCGGGCTCCCAAGTGCACGAGTACGCGACACGTCTGCAGGAGGAGAGCGATCGGGCGATTCGCGGGATGATCTACGCCGACCTCGTCCGGCCACGACCGCGAGCTGTGCCGATGCTGGTACTCGGAGCCGAGGGCGACGTCACCCACCCGCCGTCCGAGGCACGGAGGACCGCGCATGACTGGGGCGCCGAGGTCGCGATCCTGCGCGGGTCGGCACACGACATGATGCTCGAACCACAGTGGCCCGAGGCGGCCATACGAATCGACGCATGGCTCACCAACCGAATACGGTGACGGGTCAGTAGCCCTCGGGCAGCGCCGCGAACATGTCGTTGGTGACGGCCACCGCGTTGTCGGAACTGCCGCCGCGGACCACGAGGGTGGCGAAGGCGATGTCCCCGCGGTAGCCGACGAACCAGGCGTGCGAGCCGCCGTCGACCTCGGCCTCCCCGGTCTTGCCGTACACGTCGCCCTCGCCGGCGATCCGCGTCGCGGTGCCGGAGGTGACCACCTCGCGCATCATGCCGCGCAGACCGCTGACCATTTCCGGGGTGATCGCGGTCCGCTCGCCGTCGACGGTGGTCTCGTCACCGAGGATCAGGTGCGGCACCGGCGTCGAGCCGTTCGCGACGGTCGCGGCGGCCAACGCCATACCGAACGGGCTGACCACGACCTTGCCCTGCCCGAAGCCGTCCTCGGTGCGCTGCACGAGATCCTCGGCCGGGGGCACCGACCCGGAGTCGGTCGGCAGTCCGGGCACCTCGTAGTCGACGCCGATGCCGAACTGCGCCGCCGCCTTCGTCAACGCGTCCGGCTCCATCTCGCTGGCCAGTTTCGCGAAGGTGGTGTTGCAGGACCGGGCGAACGCGGTGCTCATCGAGACGGTGCCGAGCGCGAACTCGTTGTAGTTGGGCACCGACCGCTCGCCGATCGTGATCCGGCCCGGGCAGCCGACCATGGTGCCGGGCTGCGCGAGACCGCTGTCGATGGCGGCGCCGGCGGTGACGATCTTGAACGTCGACCCGGGAGGGTACATGCCGGTGGACGCGACCGGGCCGTCGCGGTCGGCGGCCTTGTTCTGCGCGACGGCGAGGATCGCGCCCGTCGACGGCTGGATCACCACCATCATCGCCTGGTCGGTGCGGGCATTGACGGCGTTCTGCGCGGCCACCTGGATCGGCCGGTCCAGGCTCACCGAGAACGACGGCGCCGGTTGCGGTTTCGTGTCCGTGAGCACGTCGGTGTCGACACCGTTCTGGTTGACGGTGACCACACTCCACCCCGCGGTTCCGTCCACCTCGTCGATGACCCGCTTCTTGACCTGGCCGATCAGGTCGGGCGCGAAGTCGCGGTCGGTGGACACCAGGTCGGCCTCCTCGTCGACCGTGACGCCCGGCAGTTCGGCGAGCGAGGCGGCGACCGTCTCGTAGTCCTCCTGGCGCAGGCTCGCGACCAGATAGGTGCCCTTGACGGTCGATGCCGACTCGGCGATGGACTGCGCCGTCAGCGACTTGTCGAACGGCGCAAGGATCTTCGCGAGCGCGGCCGCGACGGACCCCAGGTTGCCCGCCTTGCGTGCGTCCAGCTTGATCCGCTCGATCGTGCCGGGCACCAGGACGTCGGTGCCGGAGCGTTCGTTGACCCGCGCCCGCGGCGCCGGCGTGGCCCGCAACGACATGGTGTGGGTGTCACCGAGTTTCGGGTGCAGGTCGGTCGAACTCCAGCGCACCGCCCAGTCCCCGTCCTTGCGTCCCATCTGCAGATCACCGGAGTAGGTCCACACGCGCTCCTTCGGCAGGTGCCACTCGTAGGTGTAGCCGACGGTCGCGGTGTCGCCGGTGACGCGGACCGAACCCAGCGTCGCGGTCATCGACTCGGCCTGCAGGTTCTCCCACGCCGAGTCGAGCGCCCGCTGCGCGACGTCCGGGCGGTCGGACAGGGCAGCCGCGGCCTCGGTGTCCCGCTCCGCGAGCGCGGAGACGAATTCCTGCGCGGCCGGCTCGGGTCCGTCGGGTTTCGGGGTGCAGGCGGCGAGGCCCACGGTCAACGCCCCCGTCACGGCGAGAGCGAGCGGGGTGCGGACACGGCGGGCGACACGAGAGTTCATCGACGCCCATAGTAGGTGTGCCGCCGACACATTCGGCCGATCGACCACGCGTGAGATTCACCCCAGCCGGAGCACGGCACCCGACGGCTGCCGCGTCAGTCGAGGAGGACGGTCGAGAAGGTCGCGACCTGGGTGAAGCCGACCCGCTCGTATGCCCGCCGAGCCGGCACGTTGAAGCTGTTCACGTAGAGACTGGCGGTGCGCCCACCCCGGACCACGGCGGCCGCGACGGCCGCGGTTCCGGCGGCGCCGAGCCCGCGGGATCGGTGGTCGGGATGCACCCACACGCCCTGGATCTGGCCGACCTGCCGAGACGCGGAGCCGATCTCCGCCTTGTACAACACCTGGCCGTCCTCGAATCGGGCGAACGCACGGCCCGCGGCGATCAGCCCGGCGACCCGGCGCCGGTAGCCGCGACCGCCGTCCCCGGCGCGCGGATCCACCCCGACCTCCTCGATGAACATCTCGACGGCGGCGCAGAGGTAGGTGTCGAGTTCGTCCATCCGGACGAGCCGGACGTCGGGATCGGGTTCGACGAGCGGCCGGGCCGCCAACGCGAGCAGCGGCTGCTCGGCGCGGACCTCCCGCGCCGGACCCCAGTCGGATTCGAGCATCTCCCACAGCGGCATGGTCAGCTCGGCACGCCCCACGAGGGAGGAACACATCCGCGGGAACCGGCACGCCCGATCCGCGAACGCGCGCAGGTCGCCGATGCTGCCACGCAGTGGGACCAGGTTCGCCCCGGAGAAGCACAGCGACTCGTCGGGGCCGCCACGACTCCACAACTCCCCGTTGATCGACCGCGGCTCGACCCCGAGGTCCTGCACCCGCGCGGCGACCATGCAGGTGGCGACGGGGTCGGCGTCGAGGACCCGCAGCACGTCAGCGCGGTCCCGTGCGCCGAGTTGCCTGGCGCCGAGGAGTTTGAGCACCCCGTCACCCCCGGGTCTCGTCGAAGAAAGCGGACAGTCACGCCGTTCCTCACGGTGGGCGTGCCGACAGGATACGGTGCGCGATCAGCTCACGGTGACGACAGGCGATCCCGATTCGGAATCGTTGCCCATCTCCTCCGCGATGCGCATCGCCTCCTCGATCAGCGTCTCCACGATCTGCGCCTCGGGGACGGTCTTGATGACCTGGCCCTTGACGAAGATCTGGCCCTTGCCGTTGCCGGACGCGACACCGAGGTCCGCCTCGCGCGCCTCGCCGGGACCGTTGACAACGCAGCCCATCACCGCAACCCGCAGCGGCACCTCCATGCCCTCGAGCCCGGCGGTCACCTCGTTCGCCAGCGTGTACACGTCGACCTGTGCGCGTCCGCACGACGGGCACGAGACGATCTCCAGCTTGCGCGGGCGCAGATTCAGCGACTGCAGGATCTGCGTGCCGACCTTGATCTCCTCGGCCGGTGGCGCGGACAGCGACACTCGGATGGTGTCGCCGATGCCCTCGCTGAGCAGCGCACCGAACGCGACGGCGGACTTGATGGTGCCCTGGAACGCCGGACCGGCCTCGGTGACGCCCAGGTGCAGCGGATAGTCGCACTGCGCGGCCAGCTGCCGGTACGCCTCCACCATCACGACCGGGTCGTTGTGCTTGACGGAGATCTTGATGTCGCCGAAGCCGTGCTCCTCGAACAGGCCCGCCTCCCACAGCGCCGACTCGACGAGGGCCTCCGGGGTGGCCTTGCCGTACTTCTGCATGAGCCGTGGGTCGAGGGATCCGGCGTTGACGCCGATCCGGATCGGGATGCCCGCGTCCCCGGCCGCCTTCGCGACCTCCTTGACGCGGCCGTCGAACTCCTTGATGTTGCCGGGGTTGACCCGCACCGCGGCACAGCCGGCGTCGATGGCGGCGAAGATGTAGCGCGGCTGGAAGTGGATGTCCGCGATGACGGGAATCTTGCTCTTGCGTGCGATCTCGGCGAGCGCGTCGGCATCCTCCTGCCGCGGGCACGCGACCCGGACGATGTCGCATCCGGACGCCGTGAGCTCGGCGATCTGCTGCAGGGTCGCGTTCACGTCGTGCGTCCTGGTGGTGCACATCGACTGCACCGACACCGGATGATCGCTGCCGACACCGACGTTGCCGACCATCAACTGCCGGGTCTTGCGGCGGGGAGCGAGGACGGCGGGAACATCGGGCATGCCCAAACCGACGGGGCTGGTCACGGTTGCCTTCTTTCTTTGCGGTACCAGGAAAGTCTAGGTCGTGTCTCCCGATCCTTGCCGGGGGCGCCGTGAGGGGATCGGAAGGCACGTCCTCCGGGCTAGAAAATCTTGATCGGATTGACGATGTCGGCGGTCAGGGTCAGCAGCATGAACGCGCCGCCGATGACGATCACCACATAGGTGAGCGGCATCAGCTTCGTGTAGTCGACCGGCCCGCCCGCAGGCAGTCCGCGACGGATGCGCAGCGTGTTGCGGATCTTCTCGTACACCGCGACGGCCATGTGGCCGCCGTCGAGGGGCAGCAGCGGCAGCAGGTTGAAGACGCCGAGGAAGAAGTTCAGGCTGATGAGCAGCAGAATGAACATCTCCCACAGGCCACGCTCGGCCGCCTGACCGCCGATCACCGACGCCCCGACGACGCTGACCGGGGTGTCCTGGGCGCGTTCTCCACCGGTGACCGCGGTCCACAGGTCGCCGACCTTGCTCGGCAACTCGGCGAGGCCCTTGACCGACTCGACCATCAGGTCCCCGGTGAACGCCACCGAGGCCGGGATCGCGGCCGCGACGTTGTACTTGACGGGCTCGTAGTAGTCCGGGGACACACCGATCGCGCCGACGGTCGTGGTGGTCACCGTTCCGTCGGCGTTCGTGACCATCCGCTGGACCTGGTCGGGCACCACGGTCACCGTCATCGACCGGCCGTCGCGCTCGATCGTGAAGTCGACCGGGCCGGTCTGCTTCCGGGTCTGGGTCTGGAACTGGCTCCACGTCTCGACCGGCACCCCGCCGATCGCGGTGACCAGGTCGCCCTCACGCAGGCCCGCCGCCTCGGCCGGGCCGGTGCCGGAGCACTTCGCCAGCGTCTGCGCGTCGATCTGGTCCGAGGTGCAGCTCATCGCGCCGAGCTGCGTCTCCGGCGGCTGGTTCATGTTCGGCAGGCCCCACCCGACCGCGAGCACCACGACCAGAGCCAGACCGAGCAGGAAGTTCATCGCGATGCCGCCGGACATGACGACCAGACGCTTCCACGTCTTCTGCTTGTACATGGCCCGGTCGACCTCGTCGGGGGCGAGTTCGTCGTGCACGGTCATGCCCGCGATGTCACAGAACCCGCCCGCGGGGATGGCCTTGAGCCCGTACTCGGTCTCGCCGCGCCGGAAGGAGAAGATCTTCGGACCGAAGCCGATGTAGTAGCGACGGACCTTCATGCCGAGCTTGCGCGCGGTCCACATGTGGCCCGCCTCGTGCAGCGCGATCGAGACCGTGATGCCGAGCGCGAACAGCACCACACCGATAATCAACATGCGGCCGCGGCCTCCCCGATCAACACCGTTTCGTCCTAGCCCTTCCGCTCGACGAGCTCGTGTGCCCGGGCCCGGGCCCAGGAGTCAGCCGCGAGCACGTCGTCCACGGTAGCCGGTGCCGCCGACCACTGGCCGCCACCGGCGAGAACACGCTCCACGGTCCGCACGATCGACGGGAACGTCGCGGCACCGTCGAGGAAGTACTGCGCGGCGACCTCGTTCGCGGCGTTGTAGACCGCGGTCATGCAGCCGCCGGCCTTCCCCGCCGCCCGGGCCAGGTCGACGGCCGGGAAGACGGCGTTGTCGAGAGGTTCGAAGGTCCACGTCGCGGCGGTGGTGAAGTCGCAGGCGGCGGCCGCGCCGGGCACCCGGTCGGGCCAGCCGAGGGCGAGGGCGATCGGCAGCCTCATGTCCGGCGGGCTGGCCTGCGCGAGGGTCGAGCCGTCGGTGAACGTGACCATCGAGTGCACGATCGACTGCGGATGCACGGTGACGTCGATGCGGTCGTAGTCGATGCCGAACAGCAGGTGCGTCTCGATCAGCTCGAGACCCTTGTTCACCAGGGACGCCGAGTTGAGGGTGTTCATCGGGCCCATCGACCACGTCGGGTGGGCGCCGGCCTGCTCCGGGGTCACGGACTCGAGCGCCTCCGCGGTCCAGCCGCGGAACGGCCCGCCCGACGCGGTGAGCACCAGCCGGTCCACCTCCTCGGCGCGCCCGCCACGCAGGCACTGCGCGAGCGCCGAGTGCTCGGAGTCGACGGGCACGATCTGACCGGGCGCGGCGGCGGCGGTCACCAGGGGCCCGCCGGCGACGAGGGACTCCTTGTTCGCCAGCGCCAACCGGGCGCCGGACTCGAGCGCGGCGAGTGTCGGTTCCAGTCCGAGCGAGCCGACGAGCGCGTTGAGCACCACGTCCGCCTCGGTGGTCCGGACGAGCTCGGTCACCGCACCGGGGCCCGACAGCACACCCGGCAGGTCCAGCCGGGCCGCCGCGGCCGGGTCGGCGACCGCGACCCGCGTCACTCCGGTCGCCCGGATCTGTTCGGCGAGCAGGTCGACGTTGCCGCCGCCCGCCGCCAGACCGACGACGGTGAACTTGCCGGGGTTCGCGGCGACGACCTCGAGGGCCTGGGTGCCGATGGAGCCGGTGCTGCCGAGCAGGAGCACCCGAACGGGAGAAGTGTCAGACACGCCGTCCATTCTTCCCGATGGCGCCTGAGAGCAACCTGACAGGCCGACGGTCACCGGGACCGGGCGGTGTGGGCCGTCGGCCACTGCGCGTTGGCGGCACCGGTGACGCGGATCGTCATCGGTTCTCCCCGAGCCGCGCGACCTCCGACTCGTAATGACCCTTCATCGCGAGGTAGTCGTCGAACTGCGGCCGCGATCCACCCGTGCGGGCGGCGACAAGCAGATCGAGGTAGTACTCCCAGCCGGGTCCGGTGTCGACGGCCACCGCGACCGACGCCTCGTCGAGATGCTGGATCAGGCTCAGGAGGGTTCCGTCCGGTTCCGCGACCAACTGCACCTCCATCAGCCACGACCCGAACTCGTCCGACGAGGACACGACGTATCGGGTCGGCGCCTCGCAGGCCTCGACGGTCATGTCCATCCACGGTTCGCCCTCCTCGAAGAGCATCTGCACACGAATGGTGTTGCCCGGAGCCCCGGTTCCGGTCCACGGACCGAACCAGGCTGCCGTGCGGTCGGATTCGGTGACGGCGGCCCACACCTCCTCGATCGGGTCGGGAAACCGGCGGTCGATGACGAGGTCCGCACCGCTGTCGCGGCGAACGACTCGTCCGGTCGGTGTGACGGTCACGCGAAACACCCCTCCCACATGCCCACCCCGCTCGCTACGACGGCGGGTCGTATGCCACGATATGCGAGCAATATGCACACCCGCACGAGCAGGAGGATCGGCCGTGGCCGCCAGCGAGCCCATCGTCACCAGCAAAGTCGACACCGCCGAGGTGCCCTCTGCGGAATGGGGCTGGAGCGGTGAGGCGCCGCGACTGTTCCGCTTCCTGGGCTGGTTCTTCGCGCTGTTCCTGCTCCTGTACACGATCGGCAACCACGAGGGCAAGGTCGAGGACCTGTGGCTGGTCGGCCTCTCCGCCGCCATGATCGTCATGCTGGTGCTCGACATCGTTCGTCGCCGCAAGCCGCGGTAACCACACACCTACGACGACGGCCGCGCCGCTCCCCCGGAGCCGCGCGGCCGTCGTCGTTTCGCCGTGTCCCCGGCAGGTCTCGTCAGTTCTCCGCAGCGAGCTGACCGCACGCGGCGGCGATCTCCTGGCCGCGGGTGTCGCGGACGGTGCACGAGACGCCCTGTGCGATGACGCGGCGCACGAACTCGCGCTCGACGTCCTTCGGCGCCGCGTCCCACTCGCTGCCCGGGGTCGGGTTCAGCGGGATCAGGTTCACGTGCACCAGCGAGCCGAGCGCCTTGTGCAGCTTCTTGCCGAGCATGTCGGCGCGCCACGGCTGGTCGTTGACGTCCTTGATCAGCGCGTACTCGATCGACACCCGGCGCCCGGTCTTGTCGGCGTAGTAGCGGGCGGCGTCGAGCACCTCCGCCACGGACCACCGGTTGTTCACCGGAACCAGGGTGTCGCGCAGTTCGTCGTCCGGGGTGTGCAGCGACACCGCCAGCGTCACCGACAAACCCTCGTCGGCGAGCTTGCGGATCGCCGGCGCAAGCCCGACCGTCGAGACGGTGACCGACCGCTGCGACAGCCCGAGCCCCTCGGGCGCGGGCGACGTGATGCGGCGCACCGCAGCGACCACGCGCTTGTAGTTCGCCAGCGGTTCGCCCATGCCCATGAAGACGACGTTCGACAGCCGGCCCTCACCGCCGGCCACCTCGCCGTCGCGCATCGCGGCGGCGGCCGCCCGGACCTGGTCGACGATCTCCGCGGTCGACAGGTTCCGGTTCAGTCCACCCTGCCCGGTCGCGCAGAACGGGCAGGCCATGCCGCAGCCTGCCTGGCTGGAGATGCACAGCGTCGCGCGGTCCGGGTAGCGCATCAGCACCGACTCGAGCAGCGTCCCGTCGTTCGCCTTCCACAGCGTCTTGCGGGTGGTGCCGTCGTCGCAGGCGACGTGCTTGACCGGGGTCAGCAACGTCGGGAACAGCGCGTCACCGACCTTCTCCCGCACGGCGGCGGGCAGGTCGGTCATCTTGTCGGGGTCCGCCTCGAGCCGGCCGTAGTACTGACGGGCCAGCTGGTCGGCACGGAAACCGGGCAGGCCGAGTTCCTTGACGGCCGCCTTCCGGCCCTCCGCATCGAGGTCGGCGAGGTGCGTCGGCGGCATGCCGCGACGCGGGGCGTTGAACACGAGGGGCAGGGAAACGGCCATAGTGTTGCCCAGTGTCCCACCGACCACCGGCGACATGCGAATTTCGCCGGCGGGATGCGCGTGCAATCACACATACGGTGCGTGATGATCACAGCATGTCCACCACTGAGGGGCCCAACCCCGACGCCTCCGATTCGACCGGGCGACCGGACCGGCCTGCCGCCCCGGTTCCCTCCCCGCCAGATCAGCCGAGCGTCCCGGCGCCGACCCCCTCACCCGAAGTCGAGGCCGTCCGGCGGCACACCAGCCTCGGTCACACCAAGGCGGCCGCCACCTGGACCGGACTGGTCATCGGCGTGCTGGTTCTGATCCTGCTGCTGGTGTTCATCCTGCAGAACCTGGACTCGGTGACGCTCAACCTCTTCCTGTGGGAGTTCTCGCTGCCGCTCGGGGTGAGCCTGCTGCTCGCCGCCATCGCGGGTGCGCTGATCATGGCGTTGGCGGGCGGGGTGCGGATCGTGCAGATCCGGCGCCTGGCCAAGCGGGCCACCACCGCGGACTGACCGGTGGCACCCACGGCCGCCGACCTGCGTCGCGAACGGAGCGTCCTGCGGGTGTCGATGGCGGTGACCTGCACCCTCGCGGTGCTCGCGGTGGCGTGGGGCATCGCGTCGAACTCGCAGGTGATCCTCCTCGACGGCGCCTACGCCGCGCTGGGCGCCGCCCTGACATGGCTGTCGCTGGCCGCGTCCCGGATCGTCGCGGGCGGGCCGACCGCGCGCTTCCCGTTCGGCCGCGAGGCCCTCACCCCGGTGGTCGTGGTGGTCCAGGGTCTCGCGCTGCTCCTCACGCTCGGCTACGCCGCGATGGAGGCGGTCCGGGTGATCGTCGACGGCGGATCCGAGGTCGCCGGCGGGTCGCTGCTGGTGTACGGCCTGATCGGCACCATCGCGGCGACGGCGACGTACCTGTACGTTCGCCGGGCCGCGACCGCGTCGGATCTGCTGGCGGCGGAGGCGACCCAGTGGGCATCCTCGGCGGTGTTCAGCGCCGTCGTCGCGGTCGGCGGCGTCGTCGTGTGGGTGCTCGGCCGGACCGAGTACTCGTCGGCCGACCGCTACGTCGACTCGGCGCTGGTGCTCATCAGCTGCGCGGTGCTGCTCCCCCAACCGTGGACCCTGATCCGCGGCGGCATGCTCGAACTGCTCGAGAGCGCCCCGGGACCGCAGATCCAGGAGCCGATCCACCGGGCGGTCGAGCAGGTCCGCGACAAGTTCGATCTACCCGCGCCGGACATCGCGATCGGCAAGGTCGGTCGCAAGGTGTACGTCGAGGTGGTGTTCCTGGTCTCGGGCACGGCCTGGGACCTGGCGACCGAGGACGAGGTCCGCAGGCAGGTCGCCCGCCGTCTGCGGGAACTGCCCTACGACCTGTGGGCGACGGTGGAGCTGACCACCGACCCGGAGCTGGTCTGAGTCAACGCAGGACCAGGCCCTGCGGCGCCCGCCGGGTGTGGACGCGGTACCCGACCTCGAGTGACATCCCCGAGGTCTGCGCGAACGCCCGGTCCGCGGTCCGCTCGGTGAACTCGATACCGAGGACGGCCCGCAGCGCGCGCCGGTCCTCGAACTCCCACCGCGTCGCCACCCGCGTCAGGTCGAAGCCCTGCGCGGCGAAGAACGCCTCCACCGCCGCCGGGTCGTAGTGCGGCAGGTCCGCGCGCATCCAGTCGCCGTAGCCGGGCGCCCTCGCATCCAGGTCCACGACGACAAGCACCCCGCCGGGCCGCAGCACGCGCATCGCCTCGGTGATCCCGGGGCCGCAGCCGGGACCGAAGAAGTACGCGGTCCGGGCGTGCACGACGTCGACGCTGCGGTCCGGCACCGGCAGCGTCTCCGCGCTGCCGGCAAGCACCCGCACGCCGGGCAACCGCGCGGTGCGCTCACGGGCGGCGTCGACCAGCGGCGGATGCGGTTCGACCCCGGTCACGCTGCGCGCGTCCGCCGCGAACACCGGCAGGTGGAAACCGGTGCCGCACCCGACGTCGAGGACGTCGCGGTCGGTCCAGTCGGCGACGCGGGCCAGCGTCTCGAAGATCGCGCCGTCCACGTCCTGGGCGCGGTTCTCCACCTCGTAGATCCGCGGCCAGTGCCAGATGTTCGGGCTGGGGATCGGGACGCCCGGGGGCGGTCGGCGAGTCATGGGTTCGGCGGGCGTCAGAGCAGGGCGGTGAGCACCAGCCAGGTCACGAACGCCGATGGCAGCAGCGAGTCGAGCCTGTCCATGATGCCGCCGTGCCCGGGCAGCAGGGTGCCCATGTCCTTGATCCCGAGGTCGCGTTTGACCTGGGACTCGATCAGGTCGCCGAGGGTTCCGGTGATCACCAGCACGACACCGAGCAGGACGCCGATGAACGGGTTGGCGTCCAGGATCAGGGTGACCGTCGCCAGCGACCCGAGGACCGCGAAGACCAGGGACCCGCCGAGACCCTCCCAGGACTTCTTCGGGCTGATCGCGGGCACCATCGGGTGCTTACCGAACAGCACCCCGGCCGTGTAGCCGCCGACATCCGAGCAGACGACACCGATCATGAACACGAACACCCACTTGTTTCCGCCCTCGTGGGTGACCATCAGAGTCGCGAACGACGCGAGCAACGGCAGCCACGCCGCAACGAACACGGTGATCGCCATGTCCCGCAGATAGTTTCGCGGCGCCGATTGCAGGCCCTGCGCCAGCAGCCGCCACACCATGCACACCAGCGCGGTGCCGGCGAATCCCGCCAGCACCCCGGTGGTGCCGTACGGCCACCCCAGCCAGATGATCGCCTGACCGCCGAGGATCAACGGGATCAACGGGACGAGGACGTCGCTCTCCCGCAGCCGCGACGCCACCTCCCAGGTCGCGATCGCGATCGCCGCGGCGACGATCCCGAACCACACCTTCGGCACGAAGAACAGCGACACGATCACCAGCGCGCCGAGGCCCACCCCGACCGCGATCGCGGCGGGCAGGTTTCGACCCGCCTTGGAGGTGACAGCGGCGGTTGTCCCGTTCGCACGGGAGCCATCCGTCCCATCGTGGCGCTCCGCGCCGGTGGGACTGTCGGTGGACACCGCCTAGACCTCCATCAATTCGGCTTCCTTGTGCTTGACCAGCTCGTCGATGTGCGCCACGTACTTGGCCGTGGTCTTGTCGAGCTCCTTCTCCGCGCGCGCGACCTCGTCCTCGCCGGCCTCGCCGTCCTTCTGGATGCGGTTCAGCTCGTCCATCGCCTTGCGGCGCACGTTGCGGATCGCGACCTTCGCGTCCTCCCCCTTGGCCTTCGACTGCTTGACCAGCTCGCGTCGCCGCTCCTCGGTCAGCTGCGGAACCGAGACGCGGATCAGGGTGCCGTCGTCGGTCGGGTTGACACCCAGGTCCGAGTTGCGGATCGCGTTCTGGATCGGCCCGAGCTGGGACGCCTCGTACGGCTTGATCACGACGAGCCGCGCCTCCGGCACCGTGATCGACGCGACCTGCGAGATCGGGGTCATCGCGCCGTAGTACTCGATCGCGATGCGGTTGAACATGCCCGGGTTGGCACGGCCGGTTCGGATACCGCCGAGGTCGTCCTTCGCCGACGCGACGGTCTTCTCCATCTTCTCCTCGGCATCGAAGAGCGCTTCATCGATCACGGTGTTCCTCCAGGCTCGCGGGGATGGCGGTGCTGCCTGCCGTCGTGCTGTTCACGACGGCAGTGGTCACGACTTCACTGGTCACGATTTCACCAGGGTCCCGATCTTCTCACCGGACACCGCGCGGGCGATGTTGCCCTCGGTGAGCAGGTTGAAGACCATGATCGGCATCCGGTTGTCCATGCAGAGGCTGAACGCGGTCGCGTCGGCGACCTTCAGACCCTGCTCGATGACCTCGCGGTGACTGATCTCGGTGTACATGGTGGCGGTCGGGTCGACGCGCGGGTCGGCGGTGTAGACACCGTCGACGGCCTTGGCCATCAGGACCACCTCGGCGCCGATCTCGAGGGCGCGCTGGGCGGCGGTGGTGTCGGTGGAGAAGTACGGCATGCCCATGCCGGCGCCGAAGATGACCACGCGCCCCTTCTCCAGGTGGCGGCGGGCCCGCAGCGGCAGGTACGGCTCGGCGACCTGCCCCATCGTGATGGCGGTCTGCACGCGGGTGTCGATGCCTTCCTTCTCCAGGAAGTCCTGCAGCGCAAGGCAGTTCATCACGGTGCCGAGCATGCCCATGTAGTCGGACCGGGCCCGGTCCATGCCGCGCTGCTGCAGTTCGGCGCCGCGGAAGAAGTTGCCGCCGCCGATCACGACCGCGACCTGCACCCCGGACTCGACCACGGCCTTGATCTGACGGGCCACTGTCTGCACGACGTCCGGATCGAGACCGACCTCGCCACCACCGAACATTTCGCCGCCCAGTTTGAGCAGGACGCGCTTGAAGCCGTCGCGTCGGGGCGTGGTGTCGGTTGGGGCGGATTCGGTCATGGCTCTCTTTCGTCTCGGGCCGCTTGGATGGTGCGACCAGCATGAATCGGCCACCCTCGGCGGTACAGCCACAGATGACCCCTTCATCCTGCCCTATCCGGGCCCGCAGACCACCTTCGGGGCCGTAGGCTCGCGCGGCGCACCGCGTGGGCGCGAGGACAACGAGGAGTCCCCGGACTCCGGAACGAAGGAGTGCCATGATTCTGGACCGTTTCCGGGTGACCGATCAGGTGGCGGTGGTGACCGGTGCCGGGCGGGGCGTCGGCGCGGCGTCCGCGGTGGCGCTCGCCGAGGCCGGCGCGGACGTCGTACTCGCAGCGCGCACCACCGAACAGCTGGAGGAGGTCGCGGACCGGGTGCGTGCGGCCGGTCGCCGGGCCCACGTGGTCGCCGCCGACCTCGCCGATCTGGACGCCGTCGCCGGGCTCGCCGGTGCGGCCGTCGAGGCGTTCGGGCGTCTGGACATCGTCGTCAACAATGTCGGCGGCGCGCTGCCGACGCCGCTGCTGCAGACGAAGCCCCGACAGCTGGAGGAGGCGTTCCATTTCAACGTCTCGACCGCGCACGCCCTGGTCCGGGCCGCGGTGCCGCACATCCTCGAGACGGCGGGCGGCGGCGCGATCGTCAACGTGTCCTCGGTGGTCGGCAGGGTCGGCGGACGCGGGTATGCCGCCTACGGGACCGCGAAGGCCGCCGTCGCGCACTACACCCGCCTGGCCGCGGCCGATCTGTCCCCGCGGATCCGCGTCAACTGCGTCAGTCTCGGGTCGGTCCTCACGTCGGCACTGGACGTGGTCGCGCAGAACGAGTCGATCAAATCCGCGATGGAGGCGGCCACCCCTCTGCACCGGATCGGCGAACCGGAGGACGCGTCCGCCGCGGTGCTGTACCTCTGCTCGCCGGCGGGGTCGTATCTGACCGGCAAGGTCCTCGAGGTCGACGGCGGCCTGCAGACCCCGAACCTGGACTTCGGCCTCCCCGACCTGTGAGCAGCGCTGCTGCCCGTGCGCAAAACGGCCCCGCCACCACAATTGGTGACGGGGCCGCTCGCAGCTACTGCCTGGCGACTAGCTGGCGCCGACCTCGAACCGCGCGAAGCGGACCAGGGTCACGCCGGCCTCGTCGAGCAGGGCCTTGACGGTCTTCTTGCTGTCGGTGACCGAGGACTGCTCGGTGAGCACGACATCCTTGAAGAAGCCGTTGACGCGGCCTTCGACGATCTTCGGGAGAGCGGCCTCCGGCTTGCCCTCCTCCTTCGCGGTCTGCTCGGCGATGCGACGCTCGTTCTCGACGACGTCCGCGGGGACCTCGTCACGGGTCAGGTACTTCGCCTTGAGCGCGGCGACCTGCATGGCGGCGGCACGGGCGGCCTCGGCCGCCGCGTCACCCTCGCCGGTGTACTCGATCAGCACGCCGACGGCCGGCGGCAGGTCGGAGGCACGCTTGTGCAGGTAGGTCGCGACCGGGCCGTCGAAGGAGACGACGCGACGCAGCTCGAGCTTCTCGCCGATCTTGGCGGACAGCTCCTGAACCAGCGCCTCGACGGTCTTGCCGTCGACCTCGACCGCCTTGAGGGCGTCCAGGTCGGCCGGCTTCGCGGCGGCGGCAGCGGCGATGATCGTGTCGGCCAGCGCCTGGAACTCGGCGTTCTTGGCGACGAAGTCGGTCTCGGCGTTGAGCTCGATCATGACGCCGTCCTTGGCGATGACCAGGCCCTCGGCGGTGGAACGCTCGGCACGCTTGCCGACGTCCTTCGCGCCCTTGATGCGCAGCAGCTCGACGGCCTTGTCGAAGTCACCGTCGGTCTCGGTCAGCGCGTTCTTGCAGTCCATCATTCCGGAGCCGGTGAGCTCACGGAGCCGCTTCACATCAGCGGCGGTGTAGTTCGCCATCGGGGGCGAGCCTCCTCGAGTGAGTTTCGGTGGTGGGGAGCGAAACGGCCCCGACCCGGTGGTGCATGCGAGGGGTCGGGGCCGGATCGACTAGGCCTGCGGGGCCTCGGCGTCGGTCGCGGGAGCGGCCTCGGCGGCGGGCGCGGCCTCGGCGTCAGCAGCCGGAGCGGCCTGGGAGAGCAGTTCCTGCTCCCACTCGGCGAGCGGCTCGGCGCCGGCCTCGGGCTTGCTGTCGTCGGCGGCGTTGCGGCCGGCGCGGGACTGCAGGCCCTCGGCGACGGCGGAGGCGACAACCTTGGTCAGCAGCGCGGCGGAGCGGATGGCGTCGTCGTTGCCCGGGATCGGGTAGTCGACGAGGTCGGGGTCGCAGTTGGTGTCCAGGATCGCGATGACCGGGATGTTCAGCTTGCGCGCCTCGGAGACCGCCAGGTGCTCCTTGTTGGTGTCGACGACCCAGATGGCCGACGGAACCTTGGCCATGTCCCGGATACCACCGAGGGTGCGGTCCAGCTTGGTCATCTCACGCGTGAGCATGAGGATTTCCTTCTTGGTGCGACCCTCGAAGCCGCCGGTCTGCTCCATGGCCTCGAGGTCCTTCAGGCGCAGCAGGCGCTTGTGGACGGTAGTGAAGTTGGTGAGCATGCCGCCGAGCCAGCGCTGGTTCACGTACGGCATGCCGACGCGGGTGGCCTCTTCGGCGATGGACTCCTGCGCCTGCTTCTTGGTGCCGACGAACAGGATGGTGCCGCCGTGGGCGACGGTCTCCTTGACGAACTCGTACGCCTTGTCGATGTACGTGAGGGTCTGCTGCAGGTCGATGATGTAGATGCCGTTGCGGTCCGTGAGGATGAATCGCTTCATCTTCGGGTTCCAGCGACGGGTCTGGTGCCCGAAGTGGGTACCACTGTCGAGCATCTGCTTCATGGTCACGACAGCCATGGCTGTGTACCTCTTTCATTGCCGGTTGTCGCAGGTGGTCGGGTGACCCCTGCCCTGGCGCCCACCAACCCTCGGACCTGCACGAATGCAGGACCAGCCGAGGGCCGTTGTTCGTTGCGCGGGCGCGCGAAGTCGGACTGCGCGAACACAGACCGCGTGTCGAGTGTACGGGGTCCACGGCGCCCGACCTAACCGGTCCCTCTGCCTGTGGAGTTCGGCGCGAGAGGATCCACAGATCGACTCGGCGGGCTCCCCGCACGCCGCTCGGCGGCCGAGAGTGGTCGGCATGCGACTGCCCGTGGTGCTCGGACTGTGCGGACTGATGATGCTCGGCGGCGGTCCTCCCGCCGACGCGGCGGGTTTCGGGTGGCCGTTGCGCCCCCGGCCCACCGTGGTCACCGGGTTCGACCCGCCCGCCCACGACTGGCTGCCCGGACACCGCGGGGTGGACCTGCGCGGCGCACCCGGACAAACGGTGCTCACCGCGGGCGACGGCGTGGTGGTGTTCGCCGGTCCGGTGGCGGGAAAACCGGTCGTCTCGGTCGACCACCCGAACGGCTTGCGCACCACTTACGAACCCGTGACGGCCGGCGTCCGCGTCGGTCAGCGGGTGACGCGGGGAACCGAGATCGGGGTCCTGGTCACCGGGCATTCCGGATGCCCGGACACCTGCCTGCACTGGGGCGTGCGCCGTGGCCGGGAGGAGTACCTCGATCCGCTGGCCCTGGTGCGATCTGGCCCGGTGCGGCTGAAGCCGCTGCGGGGCCGGCGCGTCATGCCCGCTCGCACCGCCGCCGGGCGGGGCGTCATGCCCGCGGGTGGGCCTGGTCGTGCACCGCGCGCAGCCGGGCGACGGACACGTGTGTGTAGAGCTGGGTGGTCGCCAGGCTGTTGTGCCCGAGCAGTTCCTGCACGACGCGCAGGTCGGCGCCGCCCTCGAGCAGGTGGGTCGCGGCGGAGTGCCGCAACCCGTGCGGCCCCAGGCTGGGCGCGCCCGGCACCGCTTCGAGCACCTCGTGCACGACCGTCCGGGCCTGGCGTTGGTCGAGCCGACGGCCGCGCTTGCCGAGGAGCAGAGCGTTCCCGGACTGCGAGTTCGCCAGTGCGGGCCGCCCGACTCGCAGCCAGGCGTCGAGGGCCTCGGCGGCCGGGCCACCGAACGGCACCGACCGCTGCTTGTCGCCCTTGCCGACCACCCGGACCACCCGCCGGTCGTGGTCCACGTCGTCGAGGTCGAGTCCGCACAGTTCCCCGACCCGGATCCCGCTCGCGTACAGCATCTCCACGATCAACCGGTCCCGCACCGCCACCGGGTCATGCTGCGCGGCACCGGATTCGGCAGCCCGCATCGCCTCTTCCGCCTGTCCCTGCCGCAGCACCGCCGGCAGGGTGCGGTGCGTCTTCGGGGACGCCAGCCGCACCCCTGGGTCGCGGGGAATGCGGCGGGTACGGGTCAGCCACGCGGTGAAGGTCCGCGCGGACGCGGTGCGCCGGGCGAGGGTGGTGCGGGCGACACCGGCGGCGGCCTGCCCGGACAGCCAGCCCCGCAGCGTGGCCAGGTCCAGGTCCTCGAGCCGGGCCTCCGGATCGGCGGCGACGACGTGGGTCAGCAGCGAGCGCACGTCCCCGAGATAGGCACGCACGGTGTGTTCGGAACGTCCACGTTCGAGGCGCAGGTGGTCGGCGTAGACGTCGAGGAGTTCGGCCAGGCGCGCGGGCAGCTCGTCGGGCCCGTCACCCTGCGCGTCGGAGGTCATGGTCAAAAAGATTGCCCCGCCACGGGAATAAAGCAAGCACACGCGCCGCTGGGTGTCTCATGTGACCCGTGCGATATCCGTTCCGATGCTGTTGACCCTTGCCCTGCTGTCCGCGATCGCGCCCCTCGCGACCGACATGTACCTGCCGGGGCTGCCGACGCTCGGCGAGGACCTCGCGACGTCCACCTCGACGATCCAGCTGACGCTGACCACCTTCATGGCCGGTCTGGGCGTCGGGCAGTTGATCGTCGGTCCGCTCTCGGACGGCTGGGGGCGCCGCAAACTGCTCCTCGGCGGAACCGTCCTGTTCGCGATCAGCGGCCTTCTGTGCGCACTGGCACCGTCCGCGGGTGTCCTGATCGCCGCCCGGCTCCTGCAGGGGCTCAGCGGCGGCGCGGCAATCGTGTTGGCGCGCGCAGTGATCGCCGACCGCGCGACCGGCGACGCGGCCGCGAAGCTGTTCTCGATCATGATGATCATCGGTGGCGTCGCCCCGGTGGTGGCGCCGATGGCCGGCGGCGCGCTGCTCGGACCTATCGGCTGGCGTGGCATCTTCTGGGTTCTCGCGGGCGCGGGTGTCGTGATGGTGGTCGGCGTGCTCGCGCTGATCCCGGAGACCCTCGCACCGGAGCGCCGTCACGGCGGCGGACTGACGGCGCTGGCCCGCAACGCCCGGTACGTGCTCGGCAACCGGCGGTTCGTCGGCTACGCGCTGACGTTCATGTTCGGGTTCGGTGCGCTCTTCTCGTACATCTCGGCGTCGCCGTTCGTCATGCAGGACGTGCTCGGTCTGAGCTCGGGGCAGTTCTCGGTCGTGTTCGGCGTCAACTCGATCGGCATCGTGCTCGGCAGCATCGTCAACACCCGGCTGATCGGACGGTTCCACGCCCGGCAGATGCTGGCCTTCGGTGTGCTGCTGCTGACCGCCGCCGCGGCGGTCCTGCTCCTGGAGGTGACGGTGGGCGGCACGAACCGGGCCGTGGTGTTGCCGTTGCTGTTCGTGACGACCACCGCGATCGGTTTCATCATGGGCAACGCGACCGCGCTCGGTCAGTCCGAGGTGCGCGAGGCCGCGGGCACCGGATCCGCGGTGATGGGCGCGGGCCAGTTCGGCCTGGGCGCGCTGGTGTCCCCGCTGGCCGGCGGGTCTGCCGCGGGCATGGCGACGAGCATCCTGGTGTGCGCGGCGGTCGCGCTGCTCGCCCTGTTCACCCTCACCCGGCCGAAGGCGGGAGCCGAGCACCCGGTTCCGGTGACGGTGGCGGCAGAGTAGTGCGGTGGCTCCCGAACCGGGGTTCGGGAGCCACCCGGGGTCAGCGGCCCTGCTCGGCCGCCACCCGGTCCGACTTCCACACGCGGAAGCCCTCCTCGGTGCGGCCGCGGCGCCAGTACCCGGAGATCGACGCCCACTCGGCGCTCACGCCGCGTTCCTTGCGGATGTAGGGACGGATGCCGTGCATGACGGCGTGCGCCTCACCGTGAACGAACACGTGCGGCCGGCCGGGCCACCAGTCGGCGGCCTTGACCGCAGTGATCAGGAGGGCGTTGTCCCCCGCCAGCTCGTCGCCGACCTCGTTCGCGCCACCACCGCGGTGCACCCAGGTGATCGTCGCGTCGGCGTCGGTGCGCAGCTCCACCTCGTCCTCGGGGCCCGCGACCTCGATGAACACCTGCGCGCGGGCGCCGGCCGGCAGCGCCTCGAGCGCGGCCGCGATCGCGGGCACTGCGGACTCGTCCCCGGCGAGTAGGTGCCAGTCCGCGTCCGCACGCGGGGCGTAGGCGCCACCCGGCCCGCGCAGCCGCAGCCGTTCTCCCGGCTTCGCGCCCGCGGCCCACCGACCGGCGATGCCCTCGTCTCCGTGCACCACGAAATCGATTGCGATCTCCCGCTTCTCGTCGTCAACCCGGCGCACCGTGTAGGTCCGCAACACCGGATCCTCGTCGGCGCCGAAGACGAGCTTCACGTAGGCGTCGGTGTAGCCGTTGGGCACGAACTCCTCGAACCCCGGCCCACCGAGGTGAACCCGGACCAGGTGCGGGGTGAGCTGTTCGGTGCGCTGCACGGTCAGCGTCACGGTCGGTCGCGTCATGCTTCAAGCCTCCACTTATTAGGTTCACCTAACTGTACGCGTCCGGGTCGTGGCGCCGCGAGGGCGAGGATTCGGTCCGACCGATCGACCACGGCTGGCATACTCCTTCGGTCGCAGCCGCTTCCATCGGAGGATCATGAATCTCGCACGTCGCATCGCGCCCGCCGTCCTGCTCGTCGCCGCCGCTGTTCTGACCGGCTGCTCGTCCACCTCCGAGGCCGACGCGGCCGCGGACTCCACCTGCGTTGACGCCTCGCAGCCCAACGCGACCGCCGAGGAGCTCGTCGACGTGCTTCGCCCGCAGCCGGTCGGGGAGCCCGACGACACCTACCGGCAACTGACGGCCATGTTCGACGAGTCCCGTACAGCGCAGATCGAGCGGATGCAGGCCAGCAGCGTGTTCGTCGCCGTGCCCGAGGGTGGCGACGCCGAGTTCGCGAAAGCCGTGTGCGGCCAGTCCCGTTGGGACGACCACACGTCGGCCGATGGCACGTCGACGCCCGGGCTCCGCACGCAGCGGGCCGCCATCGTGTCCACGGGCCACACCTTCTGCGACACCTACGAGCAGCTGCGCCCCTCGGCCGTCTCCACCGACGCCTGGTCGGACTGGAACGGCTACGTGGAGATGATGTCGCGCGGCGACGACAGCGAGGGCACCCGCCAGCTCGCCGACGCAGCCCTCGAGCACCTCTGCCCGCAGTTCGGGGCCTGACGTCTGACGTCCCGAACCGTGACGGCCCGGTCCGCGAGACACCGTCCCGCGACATCCCGGCCGGGCCGTCACGGTTGAGCGTCCCCGAGGACGCACACGGTGCCGCGAACAACGCCAGGGCCGCCACGATGATCGCGCGGAGGCGCGGCGCGTTCCGCGGAGAAGGCGTCGCGCGCTCCGAACATCGTTTGCCGGATGCGATCAGAGTGCTTCGAGAACGCTGACGTAGTTCGCGACCGCCAGCCCTCCCATGTTGTGGACGACGCCGCGGCGGGCGGAGTCGAGCTGCATGTCGCCTGCGGTTCCGCTCAGTTGCATGGCGGCGAGGACGTGCTGGGAGACGCCGGTGGCGCCGACGGGGTGGCCTTTGGACTTCAGTCCGCCCGACAAGTTCACCGGTAGGCGCCCGCCCGGGAGCACCGTTCCGTCGTCGATCACGCGTCGGCCCTCGCCCCGCTCGGCCAGCCCCATCACCTCGTACATGACGAGTTCGGCGATGGTGAAGCAGTCGTGAACCTCGGCGAAGTCGAGGTCGTCGAGACCCGCACCGGCCATGTCGAGTGCCCGCCGCCACGCGGTGACGCTGCCTGCGAACTCGACGGGATCCCGCTTGGCCTGCGGCAGGAAGTCGTTCGCGTGCCCGAAACCGGTGACGCGGACCGGTGAATGCGCCGACCGGGTGGGTGCGGTGGTCAGGACGAGGGCCGCGGCGCCGTCCGAGATCGGCGAGCAGTCCGTGCGGCGCAGCGGGCCCGCGACGATCGGGTTCCGGTCGGATACCGTTGCGCAGAACTCGAAGCCGAGGTCCTTGCGCAGCTGCGCGTACGGGTTGAGGACGCCGTTGCGGTGGTTCTTCGCGGCGATGTGGGCGAGGGTGTCGTCGACCGGGCCGTACCGGTCGGTGTAGGCGGTTGCGACGCGGGCGAACAGCCCGGCGAATCCCGTCGTCGACTCCGTGCCGGCGGCTTCGTAGTCGGCGCCGAGAAGCGCGGCCCCGACGACATCAGCACCGGCGTGGGTCATCTTCTCCGCGCCGATGACGAGCACCGTTCGGGCGGTCCCCGCGAGCAGGGCCCGAATTCCCTGGTGCACGGCCGCACTTCCCGAACCACAGGCATTCTCGACGCGGGTGGCCGGCACACCGGCGAGATCATCGGAGAGCTGCAACGCCAGCGACGACGCGAATCCCAACGGGTGCATGCCGGAATTGAACTGACCGAGATAGACCTCGTCGACCTGGCCGGGCTCGACGCCGGCGTCGTCGAGCGCCTCCCGTGCGACGGAGACGATCAGCGATTCCAGCGTCTCGTCGGCGAGCTTCCCGAACCGGGTGTGACCCCATCCCGCGATGAGGACGTCGGTGCCGAAGCGATCACGCAGGGTCATGCGACCAGCTCCTCGTCGAGTCGGACGGTGAACGGCGCGCCGGTGCTCTCGCGGACCTCGTCGAGCGTGACATCGGGAGCGAGCCGGCGAAGGACCAGACCTGCGTCCTCGACGTCGAAGACGCATCGGTCGCTGATGATGCGATCGACGACGCCCACCCCGGTCAGGGGCAGCGTGCACGTCTCGACGATCTTGGGGGCGCCGTCCTTGGCGACGTGCTCGGTCAGGACGATGACGCGCGGGGTGCCGGCGACGAGGTCCATCGCTCCGCCCATGCCTTTGACGAGTTTGCCGGGGATGCTCCAGTTTGCCAGGTCCCCTGATGCGGATACCTGCATCGCTCCGAGGATCGCGACCGCGACGTGACCCCCGCGGATCATCCCGAAGGATTCGGCCGAGTCGAAGATGCTGCCGCCGGGCACTATCGTCACGGTCTGCTTTCCGGCGTTGATGAGGTCGGCGTCCTCGTCACCGTCGTAGGGGAACGGTCCCATGCCGAGCAGGCCGTTCTCGCTCTGCAGGATCACCCGGCGTCCCTCGGGCAGATTGTTGGCGACCAGCGTGGGGATGCCGATCCCCAGGTTGACGTACGAGCCGTCGTTCAGTTCGGAGGCCGCGAGCGCGGCCATCTCGTCTCGGGTCCACGGCATGATGCCGCTCCTTTCGGGGTGGGAGTGCGATCAGAAGGACACGTCGGCGCGGCGCGGTCGCACCGTGCGCTGTTCGATGTCCTTGATTCGCTCGGATGCACGCACGACGCGCTGGACGTAGACGCCGGGCGTTGTCACCGCGTCGGGGGCGAGGTCACCGACTGCGACGATCCGCTCCGCTTCGGCGACCGTGACGCGGCCCGCCGCCGCGACCACGGGATTGAAGTTGCGGGCGGTGTAGCGGTAGGCGAGGTTGCCGTCGGTGTCGGAGATGTGCGCGCGCACCAGCGAGAGATCGGCGACGATCCCGCGTTCGAGAACGTAGGTGCGCCCGTCGAACTCGGCGTGCGGTTTCCCGGCCGCGACCTCGGTGCCCACACCGGTGGCGGTGTAGAACGCCGGGATGCCGGCACCGCCGGCGCGCAGGCGCTCGGCGAGGGTGCCCTGAGGATTGAACTCGACCTCGACAGTGCCGGACAGGTACTGCTCGGCGAACAGGGCGTTCTCGCCCACATAGGACGCGACGACCTTGCGCACCTGCCCGTGTTCGAGCAGGAGGCCGAGCCCTTTGCCGTCGACACCCATGTTGTTGGACACGACGGTCAGATCCTTCACGCCGGAGGCAACCACGGCATCGATGAGGTCCACGGGGACACCACTGAGTCCGAATCCTCCGACTGCGATGGTCATTCCGTCGAACAACAGATCGGACAGGGCCGCGGCAGGGGTTTCGTGCAGAACAGACATGCGGGATTCTCTCCTCGGTGACGGCTCGGCGAACGAACCGTCATCACTGGTGGGGTTGGGTGGGTGACGCCGCGCCGGCTGACGTGAGCGGCATGAGCTGGTCCGTCCACCGGGGACCCAGGCATGTGCCGCACAGAGCCGCGACGGCGCTGAGATACGAGAGGGTCAGAGGGCCGATCGGCTCGATGGAGTGCCGGAGTACGCCCATCGCGCCGATTGCCTTTCCCGCGTACATCAGCGGGACGAACAGGTAGTTTCCGGGACTCTCCGCACCACAGGCTTCGCTCGTGCCGGGAAAGGTCCGCGTGCGCAGTCGCAGCACCTGCACGGGAGCCGCCGTCGTCACCGCCTGGGTGGAGGCGAACCGGCCGTCGGCGACAGTGAGTTCCCGTGCCATGTCCTCCCATGCCGTGGTGAACCCGCTGTGCGCGATCAGGCGCAGCACGTCACCGTCGAGCAGGTGCAGGCCGACCGCGTCCACCGTGCCTTCGGTGACCAGACCGGAGACGATGCGTTCGGCGGCCGACCCGACGTCGGTGGTCGCGGCGAGTTCGGCGCATTTCGCGGCGAGTCGCTGCATCATCGGCAACTCCCCCTCGACGACGTCGGACTCGCGGTCCCCCGCCTCGATGACCGAACCCGCGAACATGTAGCCGTGGCCGCGCACCGATCGGACGAACCGCGGCGACGACGCCTTCTCGCCCAATGCCTTACGCAGCCGGGTGACGTAGATGCGGAGCATGTTGACGTCGGCGTCGGCCCAACCCCACACCCGGTGCAGGATCCGGTTGACCGGAACGTTCTGTCCGGCACTCTCCATCAGGCACACCAGCAGACGAAACTCTGTGGAGGACAACCGCAGCGGCGTGCGGTCGAGCGTGACCTCCTTGCGCCACAGGTCGACACTCAGCCCGCCGCTGGTGAGGAAGCGGGCGCCGGATTCCGAGCCCTCGGCGGTCCGGCGCACCAGAGCCAACAGCCGGGCTCCGAGTTCGTCGTCGCGCAGGTCGGGGCTCAACACGGTGTCGGCGCCGGTGACCAGGGCCGACACCGTCGTGGATGGCGACAGGTTGTCGAGCATCACGATGGGACCCTTGTAACCGTTACGAATCGCGGTGACGTCCTCAAGGCAGACGGGTGTCTCACCACCGGCCACGACGACGAGTGCGGGCTTGTTCACCGTGATGGCCCACACCGCCTCCGTGCGGTCCGTGACCAGCAGGTACGGCCAGCCCAGCTTCTCCGCGGACCGCTGCGCCGCCTGCACGGAAGGATGGTCCGCAGCCGCCCCGACGATCGCGAGACGCTGTCGGGGAATCGGGAACACGGCGGGCGGTCCGGAGCGAGGGCGGCGCGAGGTGGGCCCGACTGGGGGCTCGAGCTGACGGACCATCGTCCCTCCTTGCAGGTTCCATAGCAGATTAGACGGAAGCGATCGGTGCACCGGACTCCGAGCCGCCCGCTTCCCCGGACTCCTGTCGACAGTTGCGCGGGATACCTGTCGGCGGGAGTCCGGGGAACCGATCAGCGCGGCGCCGGGGCCGACTCGACGATGTCCTCGAGGGATCGACCGGTGGTCTTCGGTCCGAAGATCCACACCAGGACGGCGGTGATCACGAACAGCACCGCCGACAGTGCGAGCACGGTCGAGCCACCGAAGGCCTCGAGAATCGTCAGGCCGAGGAACGGCATCATCAGAGCGAACAGGCGCCCGCTGCCGTAGCACAGGCCGATCGCCGTCGAACGCAGGCGAGTGGGGAACACCTCGGAGGCATACATGTTCACGCAGCTGGAGTGGATGTTGGACGCGTAGCCCATCGCGAAACCCGCCGCCATGATGACCGCATCGCCGGCGCCGTAGCCGAAGACCAGACCGGCACCAGCGGTCGCCAACGCGGTGACGACGGCGAGGGTACGTCGTTCCACCTTCTCCGCGACGATCGCGGCAGTGAGGGCACCGAACGGGTAGCCGACCGCGATCACCGCGGTGTACAGGAGTGATTTCGTGATGTCGTAGCCCTTGTCCACCAGCAGCACCGGGGCCAGCGAGCTGAACCCGTAGTACGCCAGCACACCGATCGTCCACAGCGCGCCGACCGCGATCATCGAGTTGCGGATGCCACCACGGAACAGGTCCGACACCTTGGCCTTCTTCTCCTCGACCACCGCTTCCGGCGGCAGCACCGAGTAGTCGGGGTCCGGCAGCTCCGCGCCGGTCCGGGCCCGCACCTCGTCCTCGATCTTGCGCAGCTCGGCGTCCGCCTCCTCGGTGCGTCCGACGGAGACCAGCCAGCGCGGCGACTCGGGCAGGTTGCGTCGCATCCACAGCAGCACGATGATGCCGCTGGCACCGATGATCAGCAGCCAGCGCCAGCCGTCGATCAGGAACTCGCTGCTCGCGAGCGGTGCGCCGACGAGCGCCACGAGCGGGTACGCGACGAAAGCGAGGGTGAAGGCGTAGCCGATGTAGCGCCCGCGACGGTGCCGCGGGATGAACTCGCCCAGGTAGGTCGGGATGAGCGCAGCCTCGGCGCCCGCACCGATGCCCGTGACGAAGCGGCACACGATCAGGAACCACACGTTCGGAGAGAATGCCGCGATCAGCGAAAACACAAGATAGATACCAAGATTGATCAGGAACATCTTCTTGCGGCCGACGCGGTCGGCGAGGCGCCCGAGGGTCACTGCTCCCACGAACATGCCGAGAAAGACCGAGCCGATCAGGCTCGCCTTCTCATATGTGCCCAGGTCCCAGATCGGTCCGAGGACCGCGGCGAGAACGCCGCCGAGGAACACCTCGAAGTATTCGTAGAAAGCACCGATGCCCACCAGGGCAGTCAGTTTCCAGTGCCAGCTTCCAACCGGGAGTCGCTCCAGACGAGCCGCGGTGGAGCGCGCGTCGATGCGGGGCCCTGTGGACCGGGCCCCAGCGGTGCCGGAATGCAAGGTCATGGGAGGAGCCTCTCCATCAGTTCTGCGCGGTCAGAGCGGCGAATGCCTGCTCCAGGATGGCCAACGGTTCGGCGACGCCTGATACCGAACGAAATGCGACGTGACCGTCCGGGCGCACGAGGATCGCACCCTGATCGCCAACGCCACGAACGGCATGCCAGCGGTCCCCGACCGGACGAATCGCGGCGTGGCGGCCGACGGTCACGACATCGAGCGGGATGCCACGCTGTTCGGCGATCTTCCCCGCGGCCTCGGCCCACTCGCTGCCTGCGGTGTCGACGAGAAGCAGGGCGCGGCCGGGCTCGACCAGGTCGAGCGTGGACCGGTGGTCGTCGCCGTCGACGAGCCATGCGTGTGGGAGCCGATGACCGGGCCGAGTGGTCGGGACGTAATCGAGACCTGCGGGGTCACGCGGCGGTGCGGTGGTGCCGTCGCCGAGCACTGCTCCCCCGTCGTAGACGACACCCAGGTCGAGGTCGTGCGCCTGGAATTCGCGACGCAGCGACGTGGTCGCCTCCGCGACCAGGCTGCGGCGGGTCTCTCCGCGGCGGCCGTCGGAGAACAGGTCGGTGAGAACCTGCCGGTTCTTGTCCTGGTCACCGGCGACGAGCCCGACTGCGGAAGGCAGGATCGCGTGCGCGCGGAAGGTCATCATCGCCCAGTCGATGTTCTGCTGCGCGACAGGCAGCCGCTCCGCCTCGTAGGAGTCGAGCAGATCGAGGTCCGCCCAGCCTCGCAGGACGGCGGCGAGCTTCCACGCGATGTTGTGGGCGTCGCCGATGCCGGAGTTCAGGCCCAGACCGGACGTCGGCGGGTGCTTGTGCGCGGCGTCTCCGGCCAGCAGGATCCGTCCCTCGCGGTAGCGCTCGGCGTGGACACCCTCGATGATCCAGTGGTTGACGCTGATGACGTTCAGCTCCAGCTCGGGGATGCCGAGCAGCTCGCGGATACGCGGCTCGACAGTCGTGGTGTCGAACTTCGCGCCCTCCTCGACCGGCATCGAGAAGTGGACCGCCCACTCCTCGGACTTCGCACCCCACTGGTGCGGGCCGCGCGGGCCGAGATTTCCGTTGGACCACAGGCCCTTCGCGTTGACATTGGCGAACCACGTCTGGAAGGTGCCGTCGTCGGGCACCCACGGCGAGAGGTCGGCGGCGAAGTAGACGGTGACCATGTCGAGCACGTTCTTCTCGCCGAGCATCTCGATGCCGAGCGCGGGTCCGACGGTCTTGCCGCCGTCAGCGGCGAGCAGGAACTTTGCACGGACCTCGGTGCGCTCCTCGGTACCGCGGTCGACAATCACTGCGGTGACGCCGTCCGCGTCCTGGGAGAACGACTCGACCTGGGTGTTGAACAGGACCTTTCCCGGGTTGCGCCGCTCGGCGTGCTCACGCAGGACCGGCTCGAGCCAGATCTGGGGAAGGTCGGTGCACACAACGGGGCTGTCGGTCTCGTAGCGATGCCGCAGCGATCCGCCGCCGAAGGCGTCGATGGAGAATATGGTGCGCCGATCGAGGTCGCCGTCGCCACCGAGGGACGTCGCGAACCGGACCCTCGACATCTTGTCGAGGGGGGAACCCTTCTCGAACACACTGTCCGCGATGCCGTGCTGGCGGAAGATCTCCATCGTCCGCTGACTGAGCAGGTGCGCCTTCGGCAGGTGCGAGGTGGACGGGTGCCGCTCGACCAGGAGTGAGTCCACCCCGAGGTCGGCGAGAAGGCTGGACGCGGTCAGTCCGCAGCCGCCGCCTCCGACGATCAGCACCTCGACATCGGTCTTTTTCACTGGTGGAGCTCCTTCGAGAGAAATTTGTTCGGGGAGGGGGCGCACTGCGGGCGGCGCGAAAGAAGGTCGAGCGCTCAGGGGGTGGTCGAGCGCTTGCGAATCAAAGTGTGACATGGAAAACATTTCAAAAACATTTCAGTAATCGGAGCGCTCACGACGGTGCGGCAGCACCCAGGAAGCTGACCCCGCCGCGCAAGGAGCGTCGAAAGCCGCAGGTAGGGCCATTGCCAAGCAATTTGGAGGGGACGCGATCCGCCCGCGCCTCGGGACCTCGCACCGAGGGCGAGCACTTGAGAAGTTCGGTGCCTGCGACCCACTGTGGGTTCGACGAACGGCGGATCCCGCCGAACTCGGTCCCCGATCCGTGATCGGGCTCGACCATGGATCGCAAAGGAGTGAGAGTGGTTCACTACCGCACCATCGGAGAGGTGTCTCGGCATCGCCACACCGTGTTCCGGGACGCGGACGGCGCCCTGCGCTACGAGGAGCTGATGGGAGAAGAGGGGTTCTCCTCGGACTCCTCATTGCTCTACCACCGGCACATCCCGGCCGCGATCGTCGGCGCCCGCTCCTGGGAGTTGCCGGATCACTCCCTCGTACCCAATCAGCCGTTGCTGCCCCGGCACCTACGCCTGCACGACCTGACCGGCGCGGCCGGAACCGACGCCGTGCGCAGCCGGCGGCTACTCCTCGGCAACGACGACGTGCGCGTGTACTACGTTGCTGCCGACAGTGATTCACCGCTGTACCGCAACGCGATCGGCGACGAATGCGTCTATGTCGAGTCCGGCTCGGCGGTCGTCGAAACCGTCTTCGGCGCACTCGAGGTCGCCGCGGAGGAGTACGTGGTGATCCCCCGCGCCACCACACACCGGTGGCGGGTGACGGGACCCGAACCCCTGCGCCTGTTCGCGGTCGAGGCCAACAGCCACATCGGTCCGCCGCGGCGCTACCTGTCCTCGACCGGTCAGCTGCTCGAGCACTCCCCCTATTGCGAACGGGACCTGCGCGGCCCGGCCGAACCGCTCCTCGTGGACGGCACGGACGTCGAGGTGTACATCAAGCATCGCGGCGCAACGGGCATCACCGGCAGCGTGCACATCGTTCCCCAGCACCCCTTCGACGTGGTCGGCTGGGACGGCTGCCTCTACCCGTTCGTCTTCGCTCTCGAGGACTTCATGCCGATCACCGGCAAGCTGCACCAGCCACCGCCGGTGCACCAGGTGTTCGAGGGACACAACTTCGTCATCTGTAACTTTCTGCCCCGCAAGGTCGATTACCATCCGCTGTCCGTCCCGGTGCCCTACTACCACTCGAACGTGGACTCCGACGAGGTCATGTTCTACGTCGGCGGTGACTACGAAGCGCGCAAGGGGTCGGGCATCGGCATCGGTTCGATCTCCCTGCATCCGGGGGGCCACGCGCACGGCCCCCAGCCCGGCGCGATCGAGGCCAGCCTGGGCAAGGACCACTTCGACGAGACCGGCATCATGGTCGACACGTTCCGGCCGTTGCTGCTCGGCGAGGCCGCTCTCGCGTCCGAAGACGTCGGGTACGCGTCGTCGTGGTCGGGAGGACGGTGGATGACCGATGACTGACACCGATCGACTTCCCGCGGTCTTCGACGCGTTCTTCGACGATGCCGCCGTCTTCCCGCCGGGTCGCGCACCGCTCGACCGGGCGGTGCGCGAGCACCTGGCGCGGCGAGACACCGCGCTCGGAGCCTCGGTCGGCCCGCTGCTGCTGACCCCGGACCACCTTGACGAGGCGGCCCGACTGGCCGAGGTGGCCGACGAGCCGCTGCGCGTCGGAGTCGTCGTCGCGCCCGCCGGCCTGGACGACGCCATGGGTGCGATCGAGCGCGCCGGTCGGGCGATCGCGGTGACCGGTCTGGAACTCAAGACGTCCGACAAGGACATCGAACGGACGGTGACGGCGGCGGCCGCGCTCACCGACCGGTTCGGCGTCCACGTGGAGCTGTCCATGGACCGGATCCGCAGCGGGGCCGTGTCCCTGCTGGCGGGCGGGCCGGTTCGGCTCAAGGCCCGCACCGGTGGCCTCGTGCCGGAGGCGTTTCCGACCGCCGATGACCTCGCCTCGATGATCGAGGCCGCGGTCGGCACCGGAACCTCGTTCAAGCTCACCGCCGGACTGCACCGAGCCGTCCGGTACACGGACGAGTACACCGGGTTCGCCCACCACGGCTTCCTCAACATCGCCGTGGCCACCGCCGCCGCACTGGCCGGAGCCGACCACGCGACCCTCTCCGAGATCCTCGAGGAACGCGACGGCGTCACCCTCGCGGGACGGTTCGATGTCTCGGACACCGCGTGGCGCGCACGGTTCGAGTCCTTCGGTACCTGCAGCATCGCCGAACCGATCGAGACGCTCGCCGAACTCGGCCTGGCGCCCGCCCCCACCGCGCGGGCCACCCCAATTCTCAAGGAGCACCCATGACCGACGTCCACACCGACAGCATTGCCGCACGCCATTCCACCGAGGGCTACGGCATCGCGCACCTGCCGTACGGCTCGTTCTCGACACCCGACGCGGCACCGAAACTCGGTGTCCGGATCGGTGACCACGTCGTCGCCGTCGCCGACGCCCTGTCCGACGCATCGGACCTCCGCGACGTCGTCGACACCGCAAACCTCGACCGACTCTTGGCATCCGACCGCACCGTCTGGGATCGGCTGCGCGCCGAACTGCAGGACGTGCTCTCCTCGGAATCCGATGCAGCGCGGATCGGCGGCGCCCTGCACTCGATCGTCGACGTGACGCTGCACATGCCGTTCACCGTCGCCGACTACGTCGACTTCTACGGCAACGAACATCACGCCACCAATCTGGGACACATCTTCCGCCCCGAAATGCCCCCTCTGCTGCCGAATTGGAAGCATCTCCCCGTCGGATACCACGGTCGCGCGGGCACGATCGTCGTCAGCGGCACCGAAGTGCGCCGCCCGCACGGGCTGCGTCCGGAAGCGGACGGCATCCCCACCTACGGCCCGTCCCGCCGACTCGACATCGAAGCCGAGATGGGCTTCGTGCTCGGCGGTCCCGTTCCCGGCGGCCGGGTCTCTGTGAACGAAGCGGATGACCACATCTTCGGTCTGACCCTCACCAACGACTGGTCGGCCCGCGACATCCAGGCCTACGAGTACGTTCCGCTCGGCCCCAACCTCGGCAAGTCGTTCGCGACCAGCATTTCGCCGTGGGTGACTCCGCTCGCGGCGCTCGACTCGGCTCGGGTCGCTCCCCCCACACGCGACGTGCCGCTGTCGGAGTACCTGGACGACGCCGCGGCGGCACCGTGGTCGTTCGAAGTCGAGTTCGAGGTGGTACTCAACGGACAGGTCGTCTCCCGCCCACCGTTCGCATCGACCTACTGGACGGCGGCGCAGATGCTCGCGCACATGACCGTCAATGGTGCTGGACTCCGTGCCGGCGACTTCTTCGCCGGTGGCACCATCTCCGGGCCGGGCAAGGATCAGCGCGGCTCGTTCCTCGAATTGTGCTGGGGTGGAGCAGAGCCCCTGACGCTGTCGGACGGTTCCGACTTCACATTCCTCCGGGACGGAGACGAGGTTGCGCTTCGCGCGACCGCACGCGCCAACGACGGTTCGGTGCTGCGATTCGGCGACTGCTCGGGTCGGATCACCGAGTTCGGCACCGGCCCCGACGCGAAGTAGGTCGTTGCGCTGCGGGTCGTCGCGGAGGCGGCGACCCGCGGCGCAACGCACGACCCGGGGCATGTCACCTATCGCGTGGACCGCGCTGATCCCGGAACCAATCCGGGATCAGCGCCACCCCACGCGGTCCAGCAGGCCGGCCGGCACGCGGTCCGCGAGCAGTGCCGCCAGCGCCGAGGTTTCGTCCGGCGTGAGGTAACTCGGATTCGCCGTTCGCGGCACCCGAAACTGCTCGCACCCCTGCAGTGCGGGCGTCTGCCGCAGCACCTCGCGGGGAACGTACGTCGGGCCGGCCAACCGGACCGCATCGAACTCGACACCCAGGCACGGCCGCGACGCCTTCTCCCGGTCGACCGCGTGTTGGGCGTCGAAGCCGTCCGGCCAGTCGAGCGCGCCGTCACTGGTGATCCTCCCGACCTCGTAGATGCCCGGGTTCTTCGGCCCGGTGATCCACAGCGCAATCAGGTCTCCCCGCTCCACGAGGCCGGAGCGCCGGGAGGCGGCGCTCAGACTCCAACTGCTCTGGTGCACTTCCGGTTCCGGCCCGTCGCCGATACTGCCGAAGTAGTCCGACACGGCCGGGTTGCCCTTCACGATCCAGCACCCGACGTCCGCTCGTGTGATCGCCATATCCGTTCCCTTCCCTTCGATTCGTGCACTCGTGGCTTTCGGCGCTCATCCCCGCCGGAACCAGCCCGTCTCGTCCTGCCCGACCAGACCCTCGAGTTCGAGCGTGGGCAGTGCCCCCCGGACCGCCGCGAGCGGCTGCCCCGACGACTCGGACAGCTCGCGCACCCCGACCGCGCCCGACGCGGGCAGCGCCTCGTACACCCGGGATTCGGTGACGGACAGCGCATCGAGGCGTCGCGCCGGGCCGGACTCGTTCTCCCCTGCCTCTATCGGTCCCGCGGCCGCAACGACCTCCGCGGCCCGCGTGACGAGTTGAGCGGCACCGTCGCGGATCATCCGGTGACATCCCACGGATGCCGCGGACGTCACCGGTCCCGGAACCGCCAGCACCGGACGGCCGAGCCGCGCCGCCCACGCCGCCGTGTTCCGGGCACCGCTGCGTGCCCCCGCCTCGACGACGAGAACCGCGTCGGACAGTCCCGCGACCAACCGGTTGCGGGCCAGGAACCGGTGCCGCGCAGGGGTGGTCCCGAGGGGATACTCGCTGACCACCAACCCGGTGGCGGCGATCTCCTTGAGCATCCGGGCGTGCCCGGCCGGGTACGCCCGGTCCACGCCGCACGCGAGGACCGCGACGGTGGGTCCGCCTGCGGCCAGCGCGGCCCGGTGCGCGACCCCGTCGACGCCGTACGCCGCGCCGGAGACGATCGTCCACCCGGAACCGGACAGGTCCTCGACGAACTGCGTCGTCACATACTCGCCGTACCCACTCGCCGCGCGGGTGCCGACCACGGCGACGGCGCGGTCGGTGAGGTCGGCCGCCGATCCTTCGCCGAGCGCCCACAGCGCGAGCGGCGGCGCGGCCTCCCGGTCCCGGACCGCATCGATCCCGTCGAACGCCAGCAGTTTCCATACCGGCCAGTCCTCGTCGTCCGGCGTCAGGAGGCGGCCTCCCAGTCGTTCGAGGTGTTCGAGGTCGCGCTCGGCGGTGTCGAGATGCCTTCGTGCCTCGGTGCGGGTACGCAGCACCTCGGGCAGATCGGCCTCCCGGACCGCGCGGGCCGCGTCCTCCGGTCCGACGGCCGCGACGAGTTCGGCCAGCGGCGCGCACGGGCCGAGCGCCACCTGCGACAGGTACGCCCAGGCGAGGGTCCGCGCGCTCACGCGGCCCACCGGTCCCTGTAGCCCAGGGCCAGTCCGACCTGGTCCTCACCAGGGACGGTCAACCCCGCCAGATCTCCCAGCGTCCACGCAACTCGAAGCGCGCGGTCGGCGCCTCGAGCGGTGATCTCACCGGCCCGCAGTGCCCGCTCCATCCCGGCGAGCGCGCCCCGGCCGAGCCGGAACCTCTGCCGCAGAGCCGGTCCCGGGACCTCGGCGTTGGTGCGCCACCCGAATTCACGCCAGCGCTCGACCGCCGCCGCGCGGGCCTGCTCGACCCGCGCACGCACCGCGGCGGTGCCCTCCCCCGCGTCGCCGTTGAGCGCGCCGACCGAGAGCGCGAACATCTGCACCCGAAGGTCGACCCGGTCCATCAACGGACCCGACAGCTTGCCGAGGTAGCGGCGGCGGGCGGTCGGAGCGCAGATGCAGTCCTCGGCGCGCGGGGGCGCGCACGGACAGGGGTTGGCGGCGAGGATCAGTTGGAAGCGGGCCGGATATCGTGCGACGCCGTCGCGGCGGGCGATGCGCACCTCACCGTCTTCGAGCGGGGTCCGCAGCGCCTCGAGTGATTTCACCCCGAGCTCGGCGCATTCGTCGAAACATTGCATAACACCCCACAACCTGCGACAATAGTAGGTACAATATGCAAGCTTCAAACCCTCAGTCCCCCAACGCATCAGCGGCAATCTACTGCCGGATTAGTTCCGACAAGACCGGTCGGGCGGCCGGCGTCGAACGGCAAGAGGGCGACTGCCGGGCCATGGCCTCAAGACTCGGACTCACCGTCGCTCACGTCCTGGTCGACAACGACATTTCGGCATACAGCGGGAAGCCACGCCCCCAGTACGAACGACTCCTTGAGCTGGTGAAGGAAGGTGCTATCGGCACCGTTCTGGCCTACCACCAGGACCGCCTACAGCGCTCCCCCACCGAGCTTGAGGCCTACCTCGATGCGGTCGAGTCGAACGGGGTAGGCACCCACACCGTGCTCTCGGGATTCATCGATCTGTCGACCCCGTCTGGACGATTCCAAGCTCGGATCGTGGGCGCTGCGGCGCGGTACGAGGTCGAGCACATGGTGGAGCGACAGCGGGACGCCAAGCTCGACGCGGCATCGCAGGGACGATTCCTCGGCGGGCAGCGACCGTTTGGTTTCGAGCGCAGACGTACAGCCATTCGTGAATCCGAGGCGGAACTCCTGCGCGAGATGGCAGATCGGGTCATCGCAGGGGGATCGTTCTGGTCAGTCGCAGTCGACCTCAATCGACGCGGCATCCTCACCCAACACGGCAAAGACTGGAACGCGCTGAAGGTACGCAATGTCCTCATCCGGCCAATCAACGCGGGCATCGTCCTACATAAGGGTGTCGAGTATCCGTCCGAATCCCCCGCGATCTTCACGCGTGAGGAATGGGCCGAACTCCACGCCGCGATTGAGATCAACCGCCGGGCATCCAAGTACCCCGGCCGCGCACGAAAGCACCTCCTCAAGGGATTCCTCTACTGCGGCCTGTGCGAAGAGAAGCTATTCCACAAGAGTAAGCAACAGCGTGATGGCTCCTACCGGACTACTGCGGCCTGCGGGAAGACGGACAACCAGACAGGTAAACAGCATGGGTGCGGGAAGGTGTCACGGATGGTCGAGCCGATCATCGAGCTTGTGACCGACTGCATTATGTACCGCCTCGACTCACCTGAGCTCGCCACAGCGCTCCACAAGTCAAAGTCGAGTGCAGATGCCTTGAAGACGCTCACAGCTCAACAGCGCGCTCTCACGGATTCCATCACGGAACTGACCGACGACTACTACGTGCATCACCTGCTCACCCGAGATGAATTTCAACGGGCCAAGGCACAGACTGACGCCAAGCTGGGTGAGCTAAGTAGGGCAATCGAAGGGGAACTGTCCAGCACGTCTGCTGCGAGCATCGACCTCAGCGGCGACATCCAGGAGCGGTGGGAACACGCCGATCTCGAGTGGAAGCGACGGCTGCTGACTCTGCTGATCAGCGGAATCTACGTCGACCCAATGCCGAAGACTGAGGGTTACCGCTACCCGAAGTTCAAGGACAAGTACAGGTTCGATCCGGAACTAATAAGAATCGAGTGGCGCCACTAATGTCACTTCCTCAATGGTTCGCACATCACGCTATACAGATCACGCTCGCCGTCGGCGAAAGCTAAAGACGCCTGTTGAGCACGAGGGTGCTCGCTGCGTTCGAAACGCCAGACTCGCCACGTGTCTCCTCGACTCAAGCCGTACTCAATCCATCCACCAATTTCACGATTAACGGTCTTGTAGTTGGGATTTGGGGCATGAGGAATCGACAGAGGCCCGGCTGGCACCTCACCGAACTCATCGTTCGAACTTGAACATACCGGCGCTACGATTCCTCCAGACGCGAGCAACGAGACAGTTTCATGATACTGGGGCGTCGCCGGCGAGTAGACGCACACTACAAGGTTCTGCGCGGTATCAACATTTGGCTCAGCAGCAATGACAGCCAGTGATGCCGAAGTAAGATTCAACAACCCGTTTGCGGTGGGGTTCTCTTCATCTACATAGGCTGGGCGGCCGACACTTTTAGATCCTTCACTCAGCTGTTCGTTCCATGCATGAGCTACACGACCCTTAATGATTGGGACACACGCGTCAATCTGTTCAGCCTCAGGAAGACGAGAGAATTCAGCATGAGATAAGCCCGTTGCAGGATTTGAATCAACCCTCTCCGAGGAGGCCTCATCTAGGGAATCAGATATCTTTGAACTTAATAGCAGGACGCCGAGCAGAAAACCAATAACCAAAGCTAAAATCAATAGCGAACCTATCGCCATATGATTAAGCATGAACCGAAGGACCCTGTCCGAATACGTCGACAACCAGTACTTGAAGCTCGGCTCGACCCTCTTCTTAGTCCGGGTTACAACGTCGATGCTCACGTGCTCGGATTCTTTAGATTCGACCGATTCTGGGCGTTCAGTACCAGATTCTGGCTCGACCGCGCTAAGACCAAGGTGATCCGCAATAAGATTGATCGCCGCCCTCTCCTTAGTCCTGCTCGTATTGAGAGCAACGCTAGATTGCCCACGGGCATTAACTAGTCGTCGGCGGCGAACATTGAGAGTTGTGCGACGGCCCTTGGAATCTTCAGGCGTTAAAGCGTAAGCGTGCAAGAAGAAGTCGCTCAGACTATTGCCCGTCCAGCCTGCTACATGGTCAGCCTCGGCGAGCACGTCATCAGCGAGTTCAATGAGGCGCGCACGTGCACTAGCCCCGTCTCCGACACCCAGCGCTTCGAGAATCTGTGGTTGCGCCTCAATGCGAGGCTCTGTTGCACCCTCCCCCTCAGCCAGCTTGCCCATCGCGGCAACGAACTCATCCCTGCTGGTCAACCCGCCTCCAAGGGTTCAATTGAACCCTCAGTTTAGACGACGTGCGCTGGTGACTCCTGACTGTCATTCAACTGAATGATCAGTTTCCAATTGACTCTTCCTCTTGAATCCGGACGGCTGGCAGCTTTGATCCCACGACAGCACGGAGGGAGGGAAATGTACCGACACAACATTCGCCACGCACCGAAGTCGAAGTCGACCCGGAAGCAGCGACTGAACATGATCTGCCGGCTTCGGAACTACCGAAACTTCATCGACATAATCCAGGTGGACAAGTGAGCCACGAACGACGACGAGCCTTAAGCCAGGGTGAGCTCGACGCCTACCGAATCGGACAAGAACTCGGTAGGCGTCGAGGAACCCGGATAGAGCGTCGAATCAGACGCGAAGTACACATTGTCAACGATCAGCTCATCCTGATCGAGGAGATCGTCTACATCGAGGAAAAATAACAGACGAAAGGTAACACCATGGGAAATTTTGCCGCGATCGTCATTCTGACATCGCCGATCTGGGTCTTCTTCTTGATCTTGTGGATGTCGGTTCTCTTTACCGGCAAGAGCTTGAAGGAACAGGCGTACGACAAGGAGGTCAAGCGTCGGAAGCACCAAATCATGATGGGTGAAGTCGATGCGCGACTGAATGAAGACGCCCTTCGACAGTACCGCAACGAGCACAACTAACCCTTCGCCCCGGGTGGAACATCACACGATGCACCACCCGGGGCATCACCCCTTAGGAGAATAATGAAGAAGGCATCTAAGTCCATCTGGTCATTTATCTGGGCGATGATCGGACTCATCGTTGCAGTCCAGATTGCGTGGGCCGTGGTCGAACCGTTCGTCGGCTACATCGCACTCGTAGGTATCGCACTTACCCTCGCGATCTTTGTCGGACCTCGCGTCATCAAGGCGCTCGGCGCATCCGGGAAATACAACCCGTAGCGACTGGCCACACTGGTCAATTCGCCACTTCGGTGTCACAGTGAGAGGCAGATGGAAACAATAATCATCTGCCTCTCACTGGCACTCCTAATCGCCACCCCCACACTCATGTACTGGAGGCAAATGATGAAGTCCAACCAGCGGCAGCACGACCTGGGCCGCGACAGCTACGATCTCATTCTTCCGAAGGGTCTATCCGAAGACCGGGTAATCGCATTCGCAAACTCCATCGGCCGCAACCTTGCAGGCGACGTGGCGAAGTTCGGTGGTGTTCCGACCATGGTGTTCGAGGTCATCGGGACGGATCGCGGCATCACGCACCGCCTGCGCGTTCCGTCACGTGACGCCGAGTACCTGATCGGGCAGCTGGAGGCGCACGTCCCCGGCATTGACATCACTCCGACCCCTGAAGACGAAGACCCGGACTACACCTTCGGGGTGAGGCTGTACGAGACGAACCCCGAACGGCTCTTGAGCATCAAGAACGCCCGTGATCACTCGACCAAGATTCTCAAGGCGGTCCAGATCGACGAACCCGGTGAACGGGTCATCTTGCAGTGGGTCATCACTCACTCCGAGCTGACGAAGTACGACTCCGCTCCACCGAGCAGGCCGAGCTTCATGAGGGCACTCATCTTCGGTGTCCCCGAGACCGACAAGAAGCCGCCTCAGCCGGTCGATGAGCAGCAGTTCGTCGCCGCCGGACGCATCGCCGCAGTCGCCAACGACGAGAAGCGTGCTCAGCGCCTCATCATGAACGTACTTCGCTCGCTCCAGAGCGAGAACAGCGACAACAAGATTTACGCCAAGCCGGTGAACGGGATGAATCTCACGCCGGACGTGAGCAACGCGGCTACGCCCATCAAGAAGCTCGGCAACCTCATCAGTGTGACGGAGCTGGTCTCGCTTATCGGGTGGCCGATCGGAGATCCCGACATCCCTGGCGTCAGTCAAGGTGCGCCGCGCCGGTTGCCGGCGAGCGAGATCATTCCGCGTCAGGGTCGGATTCTGGGGCACAGCAACGTACCGGGCCGCGAGCGGCCGGTTGCTCTCGACTACGACAATGCGACCGAGCACATGTTCATCGGCGGGCGCACCGGTCAGGGTAAGACGGTTCAGATGGCCAACAGCGCCTACGCAGACATGCACAACGACTTCGGCGTGATCGTGATCGACGCAAGTTCCAGTGAATCCACCGAGACCATGTTCAACCGCACACTCCAGTACATCCCGAAGCACCGTATCGATGACGTAATCACCATTCACGTCGCTGCCGATACGGATAATCCCGTGGGCTTCAACCTGTTCGATCAGGGCGCGGGTCGCGGGGTTATCGACCAGATTGTCGGAGTATTCGAGACCCTGTACCCGATGACCGGATCGGGAGTTGCAGTCCGAGACTTGCTCTACCACGGACTCTGGACGCTCATCGAACACGGCGATCTGACCTTCGTTGATCTCGCCCCACTCATCACACCACGGAATCCGGCGGAAATAGCGTGGGCGGAGAAGGTGAAGCGCGATGTCACCTCGCCAGAACTCATCGAGTTCTGGGAGCGCATGAAGGGTATGCGGCCGACCTACGCGGAGACCCTGCACAACAAGCTGTGGCAGCTTTCAGGCCGACCCGAGATCAAGGCAATGATCGGACAGACCAAGTCCACGGTCAAGATCCGAGATGTGCTGGAGAACAACAAGATCCTGCTCGTCAGCTTGAGCGGACTACCCAAGGACTCGGCCGAACTCCTCGGCTCGTTGCTCACGTCGACCATCTGGAGCGCCGCGCAGAGCATGCAGCCGAAGCGCCCGAACTTTCTGTACTTGGACGAGTTCCAGGTCAGCGCGAACGTCCAGGACGGACTCGACGACATGCTGGCAAGGGCTCGGAAGCACGGACTCGGCATCACGCTCGCCACGCAGTACATCGAGACCATCTCGCGCGAGTTGAAGACCGGGATCATCAACAACACGGGAACACGGGTGATCTACTCCACCAGCTCGACAGAAGCGAACACCTGGATTCCCGAATTCGGTGGACGGAAGCTGTTCAGCGAGAATGACTTCACGCAGGTCAAGAAGCACCACGCGATCGCTACCATCCAAACCTCAGACGGTGTCTCACCGCCGGTCACGATCAAGGCACTCAAGCCTTACGAGCCGACTGGCGTTGCCGATCTCGCGCGTGATCGTTCACGTCAGAAGTATGGGCGTCCGGCTGGTGAGGTGCGTCAGGAGATCGAACAGCGCAAGCGCGACGAGACGCAGTTCAAACCGAAGAAGGACGGGCCGCGCAGGCCGAATTTTGGCCCTAGTCCGTACGAGCCGAAGCCCCGTGACGACGAACAGGAGAACCAGTGAGTGACGCAGCGCAGGCATGGCGCGAAGCCGTGTCGGTCGCACAGGACGAGATCCGCAGCCTTGAATCCGACTACAGCCAGATGGGTTCGACGTGGGACAGTCTGGAGTCTCATGCTGCGATGCTCGACAACTCAACCGTGGATACCGAAGCCACGTACGAGGACTCGGTTGTTCGTGGAGGCCGGCTGCACGATGTGGTACTGCCGGGTGTCGCAGATATCCGACAAGCCATCATTGAGGTGACCAACCGCATCGATGATCTACGGCGGGCGATGGACTTCTACCATCACTGAGCGTTTGGTCCGGTGAACTACTGACCACTCCCCTACCCCACCGCCTCACAATTCGACCACTCCCCTAACAGGGGTCGGAAACCAAGAGACTCCCCCGCTCCAATGGAGTAGGGGAGTCTCTTCTGTGTATCGGTCGACGGCGTGAACTACGCGTGCGCCTGGTCGTACGCGTCCTGGATCTCCTGGGCAATTCGACCGCGGGAGCTAACTTCGTGACCGTTCTCCGCTGCCCACTTACGGATCTGGGCCAGCTCTTCCTTCGAGCGGCCGGATGCTGACGACTTACGGGTGCCGGAAGAAGCACGGCCACCACGGGTCGGCTTCACCTCAGCCGCAGCCGCGATCCACTTCTCGAAGTCACCCTTGATCTTGTCGTAGTTTTCCGGGCGCAGGTCCAGACGGTAGTCCTTGCCATCCCAGGAGAACTCGACGGCTACTGCCAGATTCTCGTCAACTTTCTTACCATCGAAGTCGTCGGTCACTACATACTGAACAACTTGCTGACGCGCCATGAATCCTCCAGGTGAACAAGATTTGTGTTCAATGTCTACCACGTAGTTAGAAGCCGCGCAAAGTTCTTAGATGTTCGAGATGGGTTGGATATCGGAAGAGCGCGGCAACCCGTGCCACGCTCGACGCAAAGTGCTTCTAAAGCCACCTAGTTTGTAGTGCGCACTGTACCGATCTTTTGTGAGACCGTGACAAGACCCGACGCGCCGAGTCCGAAGATTAGCCCGCTCGCGACTGTCGCACCATATAGGCCGGTGAGACCCACTGCCAAACCAATAGCTGCCGACATCGCGATGATCGTAGCTGCGCGAAAGTCACGATCGTACGTCCGCTTGATGAGTTCCGTTGCACCGGCGACTGCCGTGATGATGAAGAGTTCTTCCATGTTCATAGTTCCTTGTTAAGTTGTGATTTCACTATGCGCTCACTAGACCAGGCGGTCAATGGCGAACAGCATCATGCCGATCGCGAGTGCCGCGGCCACAACGAAGGCCGCCCACATCAGCCAAGGCATCGCAGCCGTAGATTTCGCAGGCTGGCCGGCTTCGGCAGGAACGAAGTCCTTAGCGCGCTGGTTAGCCGGTTCCACCGCACCTAGTGGGTCGTAGATGAACAGCTTCACGTCCACCTGATCGGCGTACGTGACAGCCTCCTTGGTGTAGCTTGACGCAGCGAAGAAGAAGAGTTGCTTCTCATGATCGTTCCCACGCGCACCATAGAGTTGTTGAATCTCTGGTCGGCCGGCGGCACCGTTCTTCCACTTCACCTGAGCGAGTGCCCTTGACGACCGCACGTCGATCCCGCCATCTGCTCCCCCGGTTGTCGCCTTGGCGTCGATGAAGCCCCAGGATTTCATGACGCGCTCGGCGTTGAGTTCGGCCTGATGTGGGTCGGCTATGTAGCTCGTCACGCTACGGCTCCACTTTGGCGTTGTTGACGATCACACTCCAGATCACCGCCAAGATGATCGGGATCAGCGCCGACCACACCGACCACATGACCTTGCTAGCCGTGTTCTGTTTAGCTTGCAGAGAGATGATCTTGTTGTCCCGCTTCTCAAACTCGAGGGCGATCTCCGTGCGACTCATGTACGTCGCATTCTGAGCAGCAATCATGCCCTTCACCTCGGCCACCGCCTCAGAGAGGGTGTCGACCTTGTTTGACACTTCTTGAACCTGCCAGACCTTCGCTGGCTTCTCGGACTCGACTTGGGTTTGGCGGGGTGCAGTCATACGTCACCTACCTGATGCCAAGAGCATCCCGTATTGCTTGAAGTCGCTTCTCCGCCTCCGAAGTATCACCAGGAAGCCTCTTTAGCTCGTCCTCGAGTTCACCAACTTTGCCAAGGGCGTTGTTTCGCGATTCGTAGGCGCTGTTGATGATGGCGATCTTCTGCGCACCCTCAGCAGAGGCCCACCAGTTGCGAATGAATTCATTGGTCAGCTCCTTACCAATGATGTTCTTCTCCAGGTCGACGTCGCGGTCGCCCTTGTGTGCGTTCGGCCGGCCGTCGAGTCCGTCACTTGTTCCGATCGAAGCTGCTAAGATTCGAGCAGTATCTTTGTTTACTAAATCTGGCATATCACCTCCTTTGATGTTAGTTGCGAAGTATCTATCAGGATCAATCCTTCCCGAGTAGCCGTTCTTGAAGTCCGGATTCAGCGGCAGCACATCAAAGTGCAGGTGGGGTCCTGTACTGTTTCCAGTGCTTCCCGAGTAGCCGATAAGCTGGCCCCTCCTGACACGGTCTCCGATGTTCACCACCGTGCTAGATAGATGCGAGTACCCAGAATACAGACTCTCATGTTTCAGCAGAATGCTAGTGCCGCCCATCCAGGTTATCCACGGATGATACTTTCCCTCGCCCTCAAAATCCACGACTCCATCAGCGGCGGCATATACGGGCGTACTCGACGGGTACTTGTAATCGACACCGTTGTGCCCAGCACCGAATCTGCGGCTGACTCCCCACTCTTGACTTGGCTCTTGCAATCGCGTCATATGTGCTCCACATGGATGAATACCGGAGAAGTTGCCGATGCGTCGAGGGAGCACGACCCTCCGTCTTCGTAAAGTCCGACGCTCCAGGTTTTCGACGTGCCAGCTGTAAATGGCCCGACTATTGCGGTTGCCCTTGCTGGAACACTCTTGTCAGCACCAGGCGCCGACGCATAACAAGCCTTTAGCAACGTACCGCTACCTGCCGTCCCGTCCCAAATGCTAATGCCATAGAGAGCACCGGAAATGCTACCTCGCACACGCTCGCCCTCAGCGGTGATACGCACCCGCCTGGTGCTACTAGGAATCACTACAGTCCGCGATAGGCCAGTTGCGATTGTTCCGGTAGTGCTCGACACAACCGAAGACGTGATCTGCTGATAGTCGAGAGTGATTGCGCTGGCCGCTAACTTGGGCGCAGTAACCGAATTGTCTGCGTACTTCGCTGCCGAGATCGATCCATCCGCTACTTGCGGCAGTGATGTAATTCCTGTTCGTTGATCCGTGATGTTCGCCGTCACTACAGACGTCGATCCCGCAGCGACCGCAATCGTCGCGAGCTTGATCCACGCCACTCCCGATCCGAGTGTCGACTGGATCGTGGCGTCATTCATGACGACTGGTGATCCTGCTGGCGTGCCAGCCATGATCTGAAACTTCAAGGCACTAGGCGAGTTCGACGACCCGGTGCTTGTCACCGTCGTATCCACCCATGCCACAACCACGTCGATGCGCGGATTAGTCGGGTTTGCAGCTGTCACAACCACGTTCTCGGTCGCATCCGTCCAACCCCAGAATCCATAGGCATTGGTTGGCAGGTTGAGTAGGCCATCTCCTACGGCAACGTCGACCGACATGTTCGCGCCCGCACCACGCTGCGACACCTTCCAGCCGTTAGCATTGAACGCCGTGGCGACACCTGGCCCGAACAGCCTATTGAGGTACTTGAGCAGTCCTTCTTGGTCTACTCGGGAGGGATTCAGGAATGAAACGTATCGTGCCATATGTGATTATTCGTCTTTCTTTTCCCTCAATATATCAGCAGGGATTTCATTTGTCAGTGCTTGAATTTGGATTTGTTCAAATTCCTGGGGCGTGGCCTCTATTGGAACGGTATCGACCACTTCGTCACCATCGACAGTGAAGATGACGTCGATCCCATCCCCCAACTGCACCGGTATCTGTTGACCCTGCTCTGTTACGAATACTTTGTGGCTTAGATTCTCCATGTTCCTCCTATTGGGGTTTTAATGCTGGTCGTGGGATGAGCGCAGTGCCGATGACCCAGTAACTGTGTGACGAAGCGTCATAGTTGGTCAGCTGGATATTGACGTAGCGCTGGCCGTTCGTTTCGGTGAAGCTGCTTTGCCAGTAGTCCCAGCGCCAGCTATCCCGCACCATGCGCTGCTGCGGTGTCAGCGCTGGGCCGTAGGGCACCAGGTGATCACTGTCGTTGACGTCGACGGCGATGCTGTAGTTCGGCTCGATGAGCGTGCTGCGGTTGATCGCAGGCTTGCCGTCGTACGTGAACGGTGCGGTGTGATCCATGAAGGTGACGCCGATGTTCGCTGTGAAGCCGGATGGGATCGTGAACGGCCCCAGCGTGAACGGTACGAATACGGCGTAGTTCAATGAGCCATTGCCGATGCGCTGCGGGGTGGTGCGGTACTCATCGAACTCGGCCCGCAAGCGTTGCATCTCAGCAACCAGCGCATACTCCGGTCGATCCTCGGCCATATTTATGCCCATGCCACTACCTCCGGGGTGACCACCTCAGAATCGTTGTCGTCGATCTCGAGTGTCAGCTTCTCGATGCGGTAGGTGCCGTTGATGTCCGCCAGGTACGGATGGTTGTTGACCTTCACCGACACACGGTCGCCAATCCGGTAGTCCGTCACGAACGGAGGCTTGTTGCCGTCCACCGTAAACTTCGGAACGCGGATCGGCCGGCTCTTGGCATCGCGGTGCGCCTCGGCTGCATCGGTGATACCGCCGTCGCTGTTGTCTGTTCCGTTGGTCTGCAACACTTCCTGACGCAACTCGTAGTCGGTCTGGGATATCAGATCTTCTGCCACAGCGACGGCCTGCGTACCGTCTGCCGCACCTGACCCAATGCCGATCACCTCGTTGGAGATGTCGGTGGCGTCATCTGGAGCGTTGAGGGTCAGGATGTTGTACGGCCACTCGAACACGATGTCGGGACGGTTCGAACCGATCTGGGCGTAGGTGTTGAACACCTTGTCGTGCGTGATCTCAATGTCGATCGGCTCGGTGCTGAGTTCCGTCATGTTCTCCAGCGCGTTGCGGAGGTTGGTCCGGCTGTACTGCTTGTCGTAAGTGGTAGCTGATCCACCTGTGAGGCCACGAGTGATCCCGAAGCCGCCATTAGTCAGTGACTGACTGGTGTTGATCAGATACCAAGCAAGATCCTTACGGCTCTTAGCATTTCCGTTGGCCGTGGTATGCACCTCAAGCACCTGACCCGCATTGGATTCTCCGGTATAGCGCTTGCCGAACAGCCACAAGAAGCCGTACACCACGCAGTCGATGCGCTGGCTGTTGGCGTCGATGACCGCCTCGGCATACACGAGCTGACCACCAGCGAGGTAGCTACCAAGTCGGCGGACGCGTACCTCGGTACTGGCCGTCTTCAAGATCTGGCGTGGGTCGGTGTGGGCCTTCCGGCAGTGTTCCTCGAAGTTGTTGAGGTCGAGACTGAACTTGATCTCATCCGGCCTGTTGCGACTCAGGGTGACGCGGCGGTTGTACGCCCGCCCGCTGTAGTCGGCCAACTGATTGCCGTGCTTGTCCCAGAACTCGATGCTGTATTTGGATGACCACTTCATCGCTAGATACCTACGAATGCCGGGTTAAACGTCACGGTCGCGTAGCCGCCATCCGAGGCACTGGACGTACTGATGCTCACGCTGTTCGGGCCAGGCACAAGTCCCCACCAGTCCGAGGTGATCGTCTTGGCGTGGATCAGTGACGACGATCCGTTGAGCAGGATGAGTTGGTTCATCATGTCGATCTGCACGTAGTCACCCGCGCCGATCGTGTAGTTCAGTTCGATGTACTGGCCGGTGGTCAGATTCGAGATGATCGGGTTGTGGAGTTCGCCCGTCAGGATGATGCCGCCGTTGCCGGCCTCGTCGATGGTTGGGTAGCTCGTCGCTGTCCCGACGTTCGACAAGATCATCGTGCCGCCAGTGGACGCGTCGACCGTGAAAGGGATGTTGAACGGAATCAGGAAGCCGCCGCCTGACGGACGGCTGATGTTGCCGGACGTCACCGTGTCGTCGCCGTAGATCAGATTGCCGATCGCCGTCACCATGAACCGAGTGCTCATCGGCTGTTCGAGCGGCATGATCGGATCGTTGAAGTAGGCGTCGAGGTAGTAGCGCTGTCCGGCGAGCGTCCTGAAGCTGATCCGCACAGGGATCGGCAGGCCGTTGTTGCCGGTCTCGTTCGTGATTGCCGCGATGAACGCCTGCCGTCTCGCCTCGTACTCAGCTGCCGTCTCGCCTGCCGTAGCGCGGATCGTGCCGGTCAACTCGACCAAACGGCCATCCAGGAACTTGCTCGATACCGATACACCGTTCCGGCCCGGTAACGAATAGCTGGTCGTCCGATGCTTGGGACTCTCAAGCCCTTTCACCGGCTTTTGCAGCATGAAGCCCTTTGCCGGAACGCTGCCGGTTATCAGGGTCAGATCACCGATTCTAAACTCTTTCACTTATCCAAATCTCCATCTAAATCCTAGTTCTGCGAAGCCACGGTCGTAGTCCATCTGGTTGTAAATGTGCTGCGTCACGTTGATCGTGTTGCCAGCGCCCCCAGCCAATTCATTGCGGGTGCGGTACGCAGGGGTCACCTGCGCACCCTGCGGCATGTCGACGATCTCCGGGCCGTTCTCACCAACGACAGACCGTCCCCCAGGCGAGTAGGCAGTACCAGTCGCGTGCTTGTTGAGCGGGTTACCCGTCAGGTTGAGTACTGGAGACTTGAAGTCGCCCTTGGAGCGAGCATCCGCGGCCTCGTTGATTCGAGTACTGAGGGTCTTCCAGGCATTGGCCTCGTTCGAGACAGTTCCAGCGACATCTCGGGAGGCAGCCTTAACCGCCTCCACTGCCTTGGTTCGCTCTTCTTGCGCCTTCTGTGCGTCTCGCGTCTTGTCGGCTACGCGTGCGTTGGCATTCGCCAACTCATCCTGCGCGCCCTTCAACTGGAATGCGGCCTCACGCGCCTCGAGCGAGCTTGGACCATACTGCGCCACTGCGTTATTGAAGTTCACCTGGGCACGCTCGACGGCGAGTGCCGCACCCTCAGCTGTTCGCTGCGCGCCAGTCAGTTCGTCCTGCGCCGCCTTCGCGTTGCGTGTCGCAGCGGCCAGGTTGTCGTGCGCAACCTTCAGCCGCTCGGCAGCTACGGTGTTGTTGTTCGTCTGCTGTACCGCCTGGACGTAGGCGACCACTATGGCTGTGGCACCAGCGGCGGCCAGGGCAAGAGGGTTTGCCCGCATCACGAAGTTGAGTGCACCCTGCGCGATCGTCAGTGCCTTCGTCGAGACGCCGGCCGCGTTCTGGACGACCGTAAACGCGACAAGTCCCGCGCTCACCTGCGTGATCACTGGCAGGAGCTGGTTAAACGTCGCAATCGCTCCCGGCACTGCTCCGTTCACGCCCCGGACAAAGTCACCGGCGGCGTTGGTCAAGCGCGTGACGTACGGCAACGCCTTGCTACCGATAGTGAGGCCAAGTTCTGACATGGCGTTCCGCAGACCCTCGGTGGATTTCTCGTACGGACCCATCTGTGCAGCAGCGGCCTTCTGCGCGGCCCCAGCTTGTCCGACAGCCTTCGACATCTTGGTGTACGAGTCACCCGCATTGTCTGCGAGGACAGAAGCTGCACGAAAGGCATCCGTACCGAAGATCGTCGCAAGAGCGTTCTGCTTCTGCTCGTCGGTCATCTTGCTTGTCGCCTTGGCAAGACGCTTCGACATCTCTTCTAGACCTACGAATTGACCTTGCGCGTCGTACGCAGAGAAGCCCATCTTCTTCATTTCCTTGGCCGCAGCGACAGACGGACTGGCGAGGGCGATGAGCATCGTCTTCAGTGATGTACCTGCGTCAGATCCCTTGATGCCGTTGTTGGCAAACAGAGCAAGAGCGGTGACGTTCTCGTTGAGGGAGAGCTTGAACTGCTTCGCCACGGTCGCTGACTGCTGGAGCCCGAGCGCCAAGTCCCCAAGCTCTGCCTGCGAGGCATTCGCTCCAGCGGCGAGCATGTCCGCCACCTGTATCGCCTGATTTCCTTGCAGTCCAAAGGCGTTGAGTGCCGAAGCCGCAATGACTGCTGCCTCGGCGAAGTCGATGTTGCCGGCTTTGGCAAGCGACATCACTGCCTTGGAACTGTCCATCGTGTCTTTCACCGACAGTCCGGCTTTGGACAACTCAACCATCGTGCGGGCTGCATCCGCCGCCGAGACACCAGCAAGATCGTTCGACTGGCCCAGCTCACGCGCGAGCTGCGACATCGCGTCCATCTCTTTGGCGGTCGCGCCGGATGCTTGGCGTAGCTGGGACAGGCTCGATTCGTAGTTCCCCGCACTGTGGATCGCGACACCCATACCAGCGGCAACAGCAGCACCAACTACGAGTGCACCAGTCCCCACCGTTCGAGCGAACCCAGCGAACGCCGCATCGGCATCGTTCGACTTCGCACCCAGCCTGTCGACGGACTTCGCCGTTTCATCGAACTCAGCAACAGCCGACTTGTTGTCGACATCTATTTCAATCTTGATTTTGTTGGCTGACACTGAGTTGAAAGCTCCGGCGGCGGATTAGTTCTGTTGCCGCTTTTCTGCTTCTAAATTAGCACGTCGCGCATCCAGTGACCATACAGTTCTCGTCAGCCATATCTCTTGCCAAGGCTGCTTCTCAAACTCCTCGACTGACATTTTCATCTCAAGTCGATAGCGAAGATCCGCTACCTGCTCCATCAGATCAGGATCGACCTCCGCCGAGGTTGTAAGGCCATGCAGGAGCAACAATTCGAGTTGATACTCGATATCCTCAAGTTCGTCAGCTAGAGGCCTTTTAAACCGTAGGTTCCAGCCGCAACCCGCAGTGCATCTTGCTTGTGAGTGACGTCTAGTTGCTCGATGAGGTCGGGTAAGTCCTTGTCGGCCAGCGTGTACTTCTCAGCCTCACCAGAAGCCGAGTTGATGATCACTCCGCCGATCAGCAGTTCCTTCATTAGGTCGCTGTACAGATCATTCAGGGTTGCCGTCTCTGCCCCCTCATCCGTACCCTTAACCTCAAACCATTTGGCGAAGTCTTTCGGACTCATCGTCTTCATCGTGAGGTAGCAGCCGTCCCATCCCTCGCCGTACCCCGAGATATCGACGCGCCGCTTTGTAGTGATGTCTATCATTCAGTAGTCTCCAATTAAAGTATGCCCTTAGTTAAGCAAGGGCATATCTATTAGTCAATGGAGACTAGGCTGCAACGTAGCCGGTGCGAGAGTTCGTCAGCACGGGCTGGATTGCTCGGCCAACGCTCGCGTCGTACTCAAAGAACAATTGCAGGGTGGCTGTCACTTTCTCATTCTTGTCCTCGGATCGTTCGATCTCGCGGGTGCGCACCTTCGAGCCAGTAAAAGCCAGGATGTCCGTGCCGTTAGTCATTGTGATGCTCATGGCGTATATGGTGTTGGCCAGCATGTCGTCGTCGATGTCGGTGTTCTGGTAGTTGACCACGATCTCCGCGTTGGCCTTGTACTCGCCACGTACGAAGTCAGGGTCAGTTCCGTTGCCGAGAGGGAACTCTTGCTCACTTGGACGCTCGCTGTTGAGCTTAAACTTGAGAACCCGCAGCGCTGTCGCACCAGAGAGGCCGGCAACATTTGATGCCTTCTTGATAACGATGTTCTTACAGCTGAACTTCTTCTCGGCGGTGAACGCCACGGTTTCAGTCTGATCGCTACCGGTCGTCGCTTTGTAGCCGCTGGAGAATGTCACCCAGTCTTGCTCTTCAGCGTTGATCTCAAGCGTGTCAATCGTCAGTTTCGTGTAACGCTTGCTTTGGAGCGGACTCTTATAGCTCAGGTTCATCGCAGGGGCGAGGCTCGTCTGATTGACGCTGAATGTATGTGGATACTTGCCTCCGGTCGCCGTGCCGGTAGACACCGATCCGAAGTGGTTCAGCATGACAAAGCCGAATGACTCGGCAGTGACGATCCCCTCTAGGCTGTTCTCAACCCACTGACCGACGACTTCCGAATCGCTAGTCTCTTCGACTACCCCGACCGCGCTATCGTCCTCGATTACCGTTGTCTTGAGTTGTGGAATACCTGCGCGCCACGGCACCCATGCCTGCGCAGCCGTGTTGCTACCGATGCTTATGCCAATCGCGCCACGGCGGGCAATCTCAGGGTTAGTTGTCGTGCTCATCACCTACCTCTTCATCTTTCATGCTATCTAGTTTCTTGGCCAGGTCATCGAAGTCTTCGGCTTCCACCTCACCGACGGCTGGCACGAGAAACTTCATCAATGCTGGTTTATCTTGAGATTCTTTCTTACTCATGGCTTCAATATAAGATATGCCCACGAATAAATAAACACTACATCTGCTCGATTGAATCGAATTCATCCACCTGGACGTCATACATGATCGGCACGGTAATAACAGCTTCAGCAGTTACCAGTGGTTCTTCACCCCCCGAGCGCAGCACCGTCTCATACCGCACTGTGACGTCGCGGGCGATAGCAGAGATGCCTTGTGTCGACGAGTTGCGGATCGCGTGTTTGATCGTTCCCTCTTGGTATCCCTTGGTGGCAAGGTCTTTCAGCCCCACTATCCGGCGTAGCTTGTAGAGGGTCATGTCCTTGTCGGTCGCCTCAGCTGCCCAGTCGTCGACCTTGTTGAGGACCACCTTGATCACGACGCTCTCAGTGTCCTGATCATCGCCCATGCCATCTCGCGCCAAGTCGTCCTCCGGGGACTCGACGATCAGAGCCGGCAGATCGAACGTCGGGATCTGCTCGGGGTCGCCGTAGTAGTACCTGGCGATCTTCTCCCCCAGTGTCGAACGCATCAGGTCGAGAACGACCTGGACATAGTCAAGTTCACCGTTCACACACCGCCTCGCTTCTTGATGCTGCTCGCGAGCGACGCCTCGATGATCGCGACAAGCTTGTTGTACTGCGCGTCACCGTCCTCGAGCTTCATCATCACGCGGGCGGGGATCGTGTTCGTCCCTGCCTGATGCCACTCAAACTTCCTGTCCTTGTTGGTGATTGTGGCGCTCGTGTTGGTCGTCGAGTAGGTGAACGCCTTCTGCATCGCACCAGTCGCGACGAGTACGCCCTTGCGGTAGCGCTTCGCCTTGCGGCTCGCATAGGGCTCAGACAGTCGCCGCCACGGCTCACCAATCACCTGTCCACGCGATGCGAACACCTCACCGCCATAGAAGCCCTTCAGGTACTTGCCCACGTCTTGCATCGCGGGATGTAGGTCGTCGATGTCCAGACCGATCCCGTGCAGCATCTCGCGAACCTGCTTGTCACCGGAGATCTTCACCCTGACGCGCGTCGTCCCGTCCGCCATCAGAACTTCATCCCCATCTCAAACGCTCGTGGTGCGGTCTCGTCGGGCCAACTTGAAATGCCTTCACTCGTCGAGACGTTGTTGCCCTCGTCGTCCGTGACTATGTCGTCGCCGGTCTTCATACCGTCGATCAGTGCACGGATGGTCTTCAGCTCCTTCTCGCTGGTCGTGCCAGGTAGGTACTTCGCCTTCAGGAGCGCGGCTGCAAGCTGCCTTGTGCGGATGCGGATGATCTCTGGGACCGGGTTGAACGGAGTCTTGAACTTGCCCGCAAGTCGAGTGTTGATCTCGGCCTCCGCTGCGCGACGCTGCTCGTCGATGTTCAGATCGGACAGATTGTGGGCGTTCTCAAATCCAGCCTCACGCCGGATCTCGCTGATGCTCGCGTAGTGCCCGAAGTCGTCACCGCGGATCGGAGTCGAAGGGTCAGTTTCTTCGCTCGTGGTGGCGTTGTAGTAGGTCCAGCGATACCAGTGCGCCGACGTGCCCTCGCTGTCACGGTAGTAGGTCGAGAGCTGGTCGGGATCGATTGAGCGGGTCGCAAGAAGTGTGAACGCGTCGTCGGCCGGCACTCGGTCATCCACGTTGTCTGTGCGGTAGATCCGAATGGTGTCGCCAAGCACGGCTATGACGTCGCTGAAGCGGGTGTGCGGTAGTTCGAGGGGATCAACCAGGCTGATCGTCGTCTCATCGTCGATCGACTCAACAACGCCCCGCTCGCAGCCTTCCCGGGACAGCTCGCCAACATAGACGATCTCGCCATCCGGGTAGCCCTGCGTGCTCTGGACCGTCAGTGTCTCGTCGCCAACACTCGCGCTAGCCGTGAGCTTGGTTCGCTCGCGGATATTCACTGGATTGAATGACGGTATGACTAACGTTGTGCTCATTATCTACTTCTAATAAAGCACACGCCCGCTGAGTTTTCTATAGTTCAACCTTCCAGCTCAGACCAACTACAAGTTCGCTTCCTCGACGGCCGCACGGAACTCCCTAGACGAGTAGCTAAAGGGAACCTCGACCGCCCTGCGTTGCACTGCGACGTCGATTCCCAGCCGATCGATTAGGATCAGATGAAGCAGAGCCTTGGTGATATCCGTCAGTCGAAACCGCGCATCCTCGGGAATCTTCTTTTCAAGCTCATCGGTGTTGAGGTGTCCAATCGCGTTACGGGCGTCCTTTAGCCATTTCGCCCACGTGTCGACGTTACCAAGAAGTTCGCCCACGGCTTCCGGGTCAGCGAGCTCAGCAAGCTCCATGTATCGAGTCTTGAGACCGGGGCGATTGTTCCCGATGAGCTGTTTCAGCCAAGCCTTCTGCACACCTTCGAATACTTCGTCAACCTTCGCCTTGATGGCTACATGATCTTCGTCCGAGATAGCTTTCGTCTTTGGACACAACGCGGTATGAAATCCCTCGGCTGCCGAGGCGGCGTTGAAAATCTGGTTCTCGTAGTAGCCCCCTGGTTCATAGTCGAGGCCGAACAGAACATGCAACGGGAGACCAATCTGCTCTCGCAGCGAAAGCCACGACTCAATCGCGGCACCAAAGTCCTCGATATCGTCCAGCCCGAAGAGGACGTCGCGAGTCCTGATGACGTCTTTAGTGATCAACCTGCCAGCCTGAAAGAAGATCTTTACCGGATAGTCTCTCGTACCGTCACGACGAATAATGAGGACGCGGTCCGTTACGGCACAGCCCGACTGGACCCCAAGAGTAACCAGATCCTGGACCGCCTGAACTAGATCATCGAATCCCCCCAATGATCGAGGATGATCACTAACAATCTTCAGTCGCACTCTCTCATCGACGTGATACGAACGGTTCCAAGCCTCGTTGCGAGGACCCGTCATTGTGAGAATCCAGTCGAGCGAAATTTCGGCGCTGGCGGATTCCACTCTAGAGATGAGGGAATCAAGTACGTCAAATCCCGCGATCGTGCGGGTGAACCCCTTGCCGCCTTCTTTCGGCACCAGCTTCGTGCTCATGCCCGTCCGATTAGCCCACATCGTCAGATGGGAGATGTTGACCTCGATCCCATCGAACACGACGTCCTCGCCGTCATTCAGCGCGATTCCCACGAGAACGGTCTCAGCCTGAATCACCTCAACTGTCGTCGAGTGCTGACCAATCACTCTCTTAGTGCCGTTAGTCCGGATGGCATCGAGGAGGGTGATGTGACGACCATCCGCCGCACCGTGCAGCACCGGTACATCCGCCGCACCGATCAACTCGTCCGTCAGTTCAAGTCGGCTCTTACCCGATTCGTCGATCTCCAGCACACCGCCAACTTTGTGATCGGCGTTGGACGGAACCCACCACTTCCCCACGTACCGGTACTCAGACATGCACCGCATCATCCACTACCTCGACGAGCAAGCACGCAGAGCACCCCAAAGGCGTCGCACTCTTCCGTCGATTCAGGTCCAGCAGGGCTTACGCAGCTTCATCATTAGACTGCTTCGCAACCAGCCAGTACATACCCCATGCGATCACTGGGAAGATACCGAACGCCACCAGGCTGTAATCGTTTCCAACAATCATCGCTATCAGCCCAAGCGCGAACATTGCGGAAACTACGATCGCAATAGCACGAGCCTGCTTCACCACGTCTACCGACTCGTTCGCCTCATATCGCTCGCGGGACCGTCGCGTCTTGAAGTACTCCTTCTTGAAGGTCTTGTACCCGTCGTGTGTCAAGATCGGCTTCAGCTGTTCCATATGCCGAACCGCATCCGGCTCGGACATCTGATCCATCTCACTGCGGATTCTCTCGAGTAGCAGCCGATGATCCCTCGTCGCGATCCGCGCCTTCAGCTCGTCGGCGCGCTTCTCCGACCTCTCAGCAGCAGCCCAGTCGTCATCACTCGAACTCACCTGCGGTGTGCCGGCTACCCGCCCCAGATGACCACCGCTCCCGACCCGAATCACGTTGCCGGCGCGGTCGAACTGGAACAGCGTCATTCCCACCGTGTTGGCGTAGTCGACGGCTGCGGCCGAATAGCCGCTGTGCGAGTAGAAGACCATCTCTTTGCCGTGGTCGTCACCACGAGCCCCGTACAGGCGCTGGAGGTCAGGACGCCCGCAGGGCTTGGCATGCAGCTTCACTTGTGCGATAGCGCGAGAGGACCGTACGTCCACGCCACCATCTGGACCACCGGGCTTGGCTTCAGCATCGGTGTACCCAAGGCCTCGCATGTGCTGCGCTGCGAACAGCTCGGCGTCCGCTGGCGTCACAATCTGCACCTGCACTCCCCTCTCTTGCCGCTCGACATGTGATCGAGACAATGCCCCTCGTCATTACATGTCGTTCCGAACCGCTACGCTCCCGCCCGTGACTACGCTCGCCCAGGCTCAAGACGCTGTCGTCAACGCTGGCCCATGGTGGGGTACGGCGATCATCGCGGGTGTGGCAACCCTCGCCGGTGGGCTGATTACCGTCTCGGTGCAGTCGATCATCGAGTGGCGGAAAGGCAAGCGTGAGCATCACCGGCGCTGGGATGACCGGACACTCGAAGTCGCACTTGAGTTCATGGACACCGTCAATATCATCGCCCCACAGAGGGTGCATGTACACGGTGTGACCGAAGCGGAGCGACGAGCTACGTTCGACGGCCAGGAAATGTTGCTCCAGATAGAGCTGCATCTACGACGGCTGCGGGTCGTTGCTCCGAAAATCATCTATGACCGCGCCGAAGATCTGAGTTTCGCCGCAACTGCTTACATGCTCGAACCGATAGACGAAAAACGCTCGACTAGCCATGTGTTCCCTGACCTGCACAATGCCTACACGGCTTTCTATGATGAGCTGAAGTCCACACTGAAGACCCGCACTGGAAAAGGGATGAAGAAGAAGGACAAGCTCGTCGAGAAGCGAGGGGCGGTGAGTGGCCCAATGCCGAAGAAGGGTGTCGTTCAAGAAGTAAAGAGCGCCCCGTAGGGCGCTCTCGCTTGGTCTGTGACGGTCATGGATCTACTTCGACTTCGTATCCGTCTTCGGCGCTGGAGCGGCCTTAACTGCTTCCTGAGCCTCTTTCACGATGCGATCTGCCTCGGCATTCGCCTGTGCGACAACCTCTTCGGCTTCAGCCTTCGCTGTTTCACCGATCTCGCTCGCTTCGCTCTTGGAGTCTTCGAGGATCTTCGTCGCTTCAGCCTTCGCGGCGTCGACGATCTCTTTCGCCTCGACTTCTGCGACGCTGTTGTCAACTGTGACATCGCTCGCGTCCGCTTTCGGATCGCGGGCTGCGCCTGATGCAATCAGGTAGTCAACTGTCTCCTGGTCTCCTTCGAAGACATCCCCTGGTTTGTGCCACTTGTCGCCGAGTTTCACTCCTGCGGTTAGTTCTACTTTCACTCCCATAAATCACCTCCTTACGGTTCGAGTACGTTTACCTTGAACAAATTATTGGCGGTTGCCGCTGCAGCCAGGGTCACCGTGAGCGTCGTCGATGCGATCGCCACGTTGTCGATGTGCTGATCCTGGTTTCCAGCCGGATAGAAGCCAAGTACCTTCGATCCCGCTACCACCGTCGCTGTGCCACTCGTAGAGCTGGCGTTCACAGTCACGTCCTTCGTGACGATCTTGGCCGTAGCCACAATCTCGGGGTTGGCGTCGGTGTCAACGATCGCGCCAACTAGTTTCGCCCCTTTGAATCCAACTTCGTTGCGTGCCATGTAGACCTCCTATTCCCAGTCCGCGAATGCGTCCTTGAAGGTGTAGTACGCCTCTTGGAGCAACACTTCGATGTTGTAGTAGTCAGTGACCACGATCTCGGTGTACTCAGGGTTGTGCTTGTGGTCTTTCGTCACTTTGCGGCCGTCAGTGAGACTGAACTTGTAGCCGCCGTTGATCTCTTTCAGACCTGGCTTCGGAGTGACATACGCGAGTACCACGTTGGTTCCCCAGACTTCGTTGATGTCCGTAGCTAGTCCTTCGACAGCGATGTTCGCCTGCGCCTGGCCGACGAGAATCTTCGTGATGCCGAAGCCGCCAAGCAACGTCTTGATCTGCTCCATGCCAACTGCACCACCGACAGCCCATTTGAACTTGTCGAGTACGGCAGGGTGAGAGCAGAGCTGCAAGAAGCTATCGAGGCTCATCGCGATGGTGTTCGGCTTGCGGAATGGGAAGCTGCCCAACGCGATACGAATGTCGTTCAATGGATCTGTGTCGGGGTTGCTCCAACGAGCAGCACCGACAAGCGCAGTACCGGGAACGTTGCTGAGGTTGCCAAGGTAGTCAGCGATCAGCTTCTCGTCTGCGAGTGCCATACGTTCGAGGATGAACTCGGTTGTGTCGCTCTCAGGGTTGAACGGATCGTCAGTCAGATCGTAGTCATCCTTGGTCACTTCGCCGGCCAGCGCGTGCTCTGAGAGAGGCTTCGCGTCCTTGTACTCGCGTGTGTAGCTGACGCTCTTTGCTTTTGAGAGACCAGTGCGTGTCGTGTTGCTGATCAGCTCTAGGTTCTCTTTGCCGTACTGAGGAACTTTGAAGGTTGGTTTCGCTACCGACACAACAGGAAAGAGGCCATCAGCGATGAAGCTCTCCTGTGAGTTGACCCATGCGTTAGCGACGTTCGTCAACGCTGGATCGAGGTAGATTGGTTGGTTTGCCATATTCAGTTGTCTCGACTTTCTAGTACTTCTCGTTATGTTTGATGTATTCAGCGATCTCGTTCTCGACGCCAGTACGCACGAGCCGGCCGATCACGCGGTTGCCGGTAGCCGTCGTGCCAATCGCTTCACTGTCCGCGTTCGCAGTGAGGTACGCGCCAGCTGAGGTGTTGGCACCGAGCTTCACCTTGAAGGAGCCTGAGCCGTTCACAAGTACGACGTCTGCCGTCTGGCCGAGCTTCGGGCTGTTGTCGAGCACGCCGAGGATGTTGTCGGTTGCTGCCGTCGCGAGTACGACTGCACCGTTCGAGTCGAGCTTCACGAGGTGATAGCGCTTAGTTGATAGATCTGCGGCTGCTGGAGCGCTGTAGCGCTCACCTGGTTGGATTGCTGCCATTTACTTTTCCTCCTCTTCGAGTTGTGTTTTTAGCGTCGGGTTCTCGTCGAGCACCTGTTTGCGTGCTGCCGAGTAAGCAACAGTCGTGCCCTTGTCGCGAGCGTCCGCCATGATCCTGCGAACTTGTTTGTCGAGCTCTACCGATGCCTCGATCGAAACTTCCTGGCCCTTGCCTCCGAGCTCCTTGCCGAGGTTCTCGTTCTTCGGAAGGCTCTCAATCAGCGCTTCGAGATTGGTGCGGTCACTGCCACGTGATGCAAGTAGTTGGCCTACCCACTTCTCACGGTCGCCGCTCTTGATCTGACCTGCCTTGATTGCGCGGCCGATGATGTCGTCAGCTTCCTTGCGCTCAAGCTTGTCCATCGCTTCGCGACCGGCAGCAGCGTCAGCTCGGAGTTTGTCGGCCTCTTCCTGACTCATCTGCACTCCCTTGACTGCGCTCGCCTCGACCTTTGATGGCTCTGGAGTCGGTTCTGGCGTTGGCTCAGGGTCGGGTGTTGGTGCTGGATCGTCTTCTAGTCCGAATGCCGTACGTTCGTCATCGGTTAGATCTGCCTTGTGCTCACTCAGGAACGTCTTCTCTTCCTCGGTGAGATCTGCGACTTGTTTCTTACGAATATCTTCGAGATTCATCTTCTCTCCTTCTCGATTAGGTTTGTTGCCGTCTCCTGACGTCACGTCCGCCTTCTTCTTTGAAGACAGGCGGGATGCCATGATCGGTTTCAGCTTCTTGAACAATGGGATGTTGGTGAGCGCCGCACCGGTGAGGACGTTCTGAATGAAGCGGGGAACGCCGTGCTCATCCTCAGGAGCCTCGGGATCGAAGTACGGGTAAGAGTCTCGTGGATTAAATTCCGGCGAGATAAACGCCCACTCCTTCTCTTTGATCGCCCGCTCACCTTCCGGTGTCCACTCGACGCTGGCAACGAGCGCATTGCGTGATTCATCGACGGATAGTCCCGTCATCCATCCGGCAGCCTTGTCCCACTCCTCGTGGGCATAGTTGACAGGCGCTTTGCCTGAGCCCTCTACCAAGCCAACACCTTTGGCGAAGTTCGCCGCATACTCGTGGAGATCAGCGATAGTAATCTCAAAGTCCCCATGCCAGAGGGTGTGCCACTCGCCTACACGGAGAAGTTCGATAGTCGTAGGGACATTGCCCTGCGCGTCTGCTTTGATGGAAACTTTTGTTACTAGGCCGGTGATGTTGCTCATATCTGTCGCTAATATCTTGCAACGCGAATTAATTGTCAATAGGCCAATGCCCTGTTGTCGACAACGATGTCGGCCGCGTTCAGTACCATCCCGATCCATGGTGAAGTGCAAGCACTGCGGGAACCAGCTGTACACGACATTGCTCAGTGGGAAGTGTCGTACGTGCGGCAAGAAGCCAGGGGTCTTCCGAGGGATGGTCAGCACGCCCACGTTCACACAGAGTGGGGCTGAGCGTGCACTACGCCAGCGCAAGGATCGTGAGGTCATCAGGCTTCAGATGAAGGCCACCAAGGTCGAGCGCGGCCTACAACGTGACCTCGAACGGATCTACACGACGCCGGTGACCGATGGACTTCACGGGATGACCTGGCAAGCAGCGGAGATCATGGCCCGCGACTGGATGAAGAAGAACGGCCACTGGGGTGCCAAGCTGACGAAGGCCGGCGCGGACGGCGGGATCGACATCGAGTCGATGACCTCCATCGCCCAGGTGAAGCACCACGCTTCACGTGTCGGTATCGCTGAGATGCAACGGCTCTACGGAATCGCCCAGTCCACCCGGAAGAAGGCGCTGTTCTTCGCGGCTTCCGGGTACTCGGATCAGGCGTTGAAATGGGCCACCAAGCACAAGATCGAGTGCTACGTCTATCCACCGATCCGGCGGGTCAAGGCCTGACAGGTTTGTGCGCTGAGAGCATGAAAAGACCCAACGCAGTTCACATTGGGTCTTCGAGTTCGCGGTAGCCCTACTGCTCGTCGAGGTGCTGCTCAGCCTTCTCTCGGAACCACTCCGAAACGCTCTTGCCTTCGAGCGCCAGCTTCGACTTCAGGCGGCGCAGCAGAGCGATAGGAACGTAGATCACCGTCCGCTTCACACAGACTTCTCCAACAGCGCGAGGATCGATGTCTTGTCGACAGCTTCAGGCGATAGGTCGATGTCAGCCTCGGCCACCTGGTCGACGAGAACGGCACCCGCCGCCACCAGGACGTCGTTGAGGACGATCGAGTCGGTGTAGTAGTTCAGCAGGTACTGGCGCGCCTGCTCGGCAGCCACAGTGTGACGAGCACTGATCCCCCTCTGGAACTCAGCCTCAGCGAAGTAGAACTTCGTGCACTTCTCGTCAGCGACGATGACCCCGAGCGTCTTCTGCCTGACATCGATCGACGAATTAGACAGGGCAACAATCTTGTTCGGATCGATCGTGTAGTTCTTCTCGACTGCTGATCGCTCATCGTGAGCCACGACGATCTTGAACGGCACCTCGTCGTCACTGAAGTTGTAGTAGTTCAGATTCATTAGCCACGAGCCACGAGCCTGTCCACCGATGTGGAACACCTCAGTTGCTCCCTTTGGCTTCGGAGCGTCCGTCACGTCACCCGAGAAGTAGACGCCGTTCTGACTATCGCGGTACGCGCCATCCCAGCCCACCTTGCCGCCAGCGTTCGATATCGAGAGATCCAGATCGACACGGTAGTTAGGCAGGTTCTCCCAGTGCACGCCAACCACCATGTCCTCAGCGACTTCGACGAAGGTGCCTGTCGGTAGGTTGCCGGTGAACTGCTTCTCGGTGGCCGGCAGTCCGTACTTCAGTCCCTTGGGGATGAAGATCTTCTTGCCTTCCACGTTGGTACTGATGTCGTTGATGATGCTGGCCAGCACCTTCTCGTAGATGATCTGAGCGCCCTGCTGGTTGTCGAACGAGAAGTCAGTCGCGAACGACTTGCCGTTGCGGACCCGGTACAGGATCGAGTCAGCCTCCGTAGTGCGGAACTTCAGCGCGTACGCCAGACGGATCTTGCGGAAGATCGTTGCGTCCTGGAGCGCAGCATTCAGCTTGTCCAGGTCAGGGGTCTCGCGCTTCTGCAACCGAGCCGTGAGCGTATTGAGCAGGTCCTCTTCCATCGGCCTGTGATTGGCGACAGCCAGCCGACGAATCCGGTTGATCGTCTTCTTCAGCTTCGGGTTGGTTCGGAACGCCAGGAAGATGGGTTTGTATCGATAGAAGATCTCCGCCAGGCGCTGGAGCCCGTACTCCTCCTCGTAGAGGTCGAAGTACTTGCTGATGTCAGTGTTGCGCCGCGCCTTGATCTCATCGATCAGCTCGCGGTTCTTGATCAGCAGCGACTTCTCGGTTGCTCGGTACACCACGTAGCGCAGGAACTCGACTGGCTTGTCTGGCAACACTCCGAAGTGGTCGTAGAGCGCAGCCTTGATCTCCTTGTTCCTGATCTCTTCGATGTCATCGACAGACAGCTTGACGAACTGCGCAACATCGAGTGCATCGTCAAGTGTCTGCTGTCCCAACGCGATACCCGAACCGAGCAGCTTCATTAGCTCGGCCTTCAGCTCATCCTTCGTCAGGCCGCGGATCACGACCAGGCGTAGACCGTCCTTCAGTTCTGGAGCTTCGAGCGCTTCACCGGGGATGAAGACCGACTGCTCGCTGTAGACGCCCGCGGCTTCCGCGCCGTAGGTGGTGAGGTAGTGGATCATCTGCTCGAACGCGAGTTGTTGAATCGAGGCCTCGCGGACCTTGGCGAACGACTTGTGGAAGGTCGCATTCAACTCTTCGGAGCTTCGCCCGTACGCCTGGTTGACCAGATCCACGAGGTTTCTGGCATCTCGGTGGGCATGCAGCACCTCTGGTGCGAACACGAATCCCTTTGCGAGGGTCTGCTTCGTCAGCTCGTCGTTCTTCTCTGGGAAGTCAGGACGCAGCTCGTCCACGGGCACAGCTTTGAATAGTCGAATGGTTGATAACATGTATTAATCCTTTAAATGGGCGGGCGGTAAGTTCAAATGCAATGTGATGTTGATAGGAACCGCGTATGCCCTTAGTTTTTATAGTCGCATCAATGTGGACGAGTGGTAAAAAACCGTGCTCTGCCAGTTAAGCTACCCCCCGAAATGGTCGAGAGGGCAGGACTCGAACCTGCACACCGGGCTCCCAAAGCAAAAGGAGGAACCACTTATGCCCACAGAATGAACAATCAGGTAGGGCGGAGGGTAATGTCAATTCAAATGATGATAGGAACCCTCTATGCCCCCTGAACTGCGCTCATTGTGACACATGTATCACATGTAGCACAAGACCAAAAAGAACGGCGACTGTGGATAAGTCGCCATGCACCTCTGATAGCTCACTGTCAGTAGTTGTATATAACACCACACCGACACCGAGGATGGGCCGACGGTCGATCCTTCCCGTTGCTGAACAGCTCGTCAATCTTCCGCTTCTCACCGTCCAGTGGAGAGCACTGAGTACACGCGCCGGCCAACGCTTCCCACTCCTTGCTCACGGCACCCGTCTCAACTGCAAAGTTCTTGAGTCCTGTCTGGTACGCATTCACGCTCTCGGTCTGCGCGATCATCTCGGCTCGCAGCGGGTTGTTGATGACCTTCTTGATCCGCTCCGTGGCTGCTGCAATGTCCTCGCCACGTGCCAGGCTGCTCTTGATCGCCTCACGGATGAGCTTGCGGTTCGTGTCGGTCACTCCGCTCACCAGCTCCGCGACGAGATCCCGTGCGGCCACGATCACCGATTCGCTGAGCGTCGTCGTACCGAGAGGTATCCCGTACGTGAGTTCGCCTGCCACTCCGCCGGTCGCGACCAGGTTCTCGATGGCGTCGAGCACGGCCTTGGTGAAGTCGAGGTGTTCTTGTTTCCAGACCTCGTCGGCCTTGTCGAGCTGTCCATCCGCAGAGGCGAGGAGCTTGGTGGTGTACACACTCCAGTCGACGTACGTAGGTGCTCTCTCAGCGAGTCCAGCGAGGTATTCGGCAGTCTGTCGCTCGAGCTCGGATTCGTGCAGTAGAAGCGCTTTGAACGTCTCCTGATGGTCCTTATAGGACGGATGCCACTCCTCACTTGCTCGGATTGCCTGTGTGAGTTCCGCTTTGGCTTCAAGCAGCGCGAGGCGATTCATACAGCTTCTCCGTGATCGCAGCGCGTAGTTGGCGGGCAGTGTCGATCAGTTGAACCGACGCGTCTACCTTCACGTCCTCAGGCTTCGTCTTGCTGTCGTCCTTCGTAGACTTGGCCGGCTTCTCCGGGGCATCTACGTCGAGATCGTCACCATCCGCTACGGAGGTGGTTGTCTGCCGGTCCTTACCCTTCGCCTCTTCGCTCATGTCCGGGAAGTGCAGGACGCTGCGAGCGTGCTCTTCGTCCTCGTCGCTCGGGGTGAGAATGCCCGCGCCCTTGAACTTCTCGACTGCGGTTGCCAGGATCTCGATGTCCTCACGGGCTACACGGCCCGGCTTCCACTTCGGGTAGTTGGTGACGCTGAAGTTCAGATCGACGATCTTCTTGATGACGTGTTCATTCACCACCGCGGCGATCTGCTCAGCGATGGCCTGATCCTGCTGTTCTAGAAGTGCGCGCTGGTCATTTGAAGCCGCGAATGAGCCGCTGCTCCCCTGCGCCCCGATGTCGATGTACTGGACGGCCATGTTCTTGAGGATCTGACGGTCGTGGTGAGCGATTGATTCCTTCGGGTCGGCGGTCGTGTTCGACTTCATGTCCATGAAGTCGATCTCCCAGCCCTCTGGCTCTTCCAGGTAGGCACGCTCATTAGCGCGGACGTTGGCCGCTGCCCGCTTCGCCTCGTCACGCATCTTGGTATCGGCACCACTCGGGTACTTGATCTTCACGACGCCGAGCGCCTGGCGCTCGTGCTTCACCGCGTCGATTTGGTAGAAGGTCTTCTTGTAGTACCAGTTCTGATACGCCGATCGGAGAATAGACATCCCCTCCCAGTTGTCGCCCTCTTTCTGGTTACTCAATACGACCAACTTGTCCCACGGGATCGAAACGGTGCTGCCATCAGTGAGGCGCTGCACGATGCCCGGAGTGCCGTCTTCCTGTGTCCAACGCTCGATGGTGGTCTGCTTGCGGTAGGCCACCTTGGTCAGCACGATCCGATCGACACCGTTGACCGTGCGCCAGTCGAAGACCAACTCAGCCACGTAGAAGCCGAACTCCAGCATGGTCAGCATCTCGGTCAGGGTCTCACGCCAGTTCAGCACCTCCTTGAGGTTGTAGTCGACAAGCTCCTTGGCTTCCTCATCGCCGGCGTCATCACCACCAGCCTCAGCAGTCCACTGCACGGAGATAATTGGGTACTTCACCGCCATCAGGCCGGCGTGCACGGTGGCATCGCCTCGGCGCATCTCGTCGTACGTCTTGAAGGCGTAGCGGCCACGCAGCTCAGGTCGGTACTCATCGCTCGAGATGATCCCGTTGAAGATCTGGACGCCGGAATCACCGAGTTCGGTTGCGTACTTTCGTTTGGTCGTGCTTTCCATATCTACCACTAATTAAGCACAGAGAGCACGGTTTGTGAACGCTAGAAGTTGCTGCCGATCAGGCCGGAAGTGATTGGGTCACCGCGTATCTCGTCTTCAGTGTCGTCAGTTGGGAACGGTTGGACGTCGCGGTCAAAGAAGCAGAGGATCAAGGCGTCGGCTTTGTCCGGCGACCGGTAGCCACGCTTCTTGTACTCGTCCTTCTTCTCCACTGCACGACGGCCCTTACTGTCCATCTTCCAGAGTCGTCCCGATAGCTCCATGAGGAGATCACTGTCTAGGTCGAGCTGTATCTGATCCATGATGTTGGCCATGTAGAACCACGCCTCGCTGATGAGGTTCGGGTACTTATCGGGGTCCGCGGACGTCGCTCCAAAGTTGATCGGAACGACCCGATAGCCACGGCGGAACATCTCGTCAGTCACGCCGCCGCCGACCCCCGTGTCGTCCACCTTGATCGCTACGTTCTTGTCGTGGCCGGCAAACTCTTCGAGACGATCGCACACCTCGGTCGTGCGTAGCTTCGTGTACTCCTTGTGGTCGGTCAGTCTGTGCCCTTTGCGCTTGTAGAACACAGTGCGGTCGTTGCCCATGCGCGCTACGTCCACGCCGATCTCGACCGCGCCAGTGTCGTCGACCTTCCGCCCCATCGCCTCCATGACCTTGTCGCGACCGATGATCGCGTTGTCGAGCTGACTCATCGGCTCGCCCAGCCACTTGAAGGTGTAGAGGGTCGGGTTGTTCACGCGGTCGAACTCGATTTCCGTCTTGATCTCGTCTGGCAGCCACCCGTACTTCTCGGCCACGTCGTAGTTCGCCTTGATGTGCAGCGTGTTGGGCATCTGGTTGACCACCAGGCGCTCGTAGATCGGGTCGAGTTCGAGAAGTCGGTTCATCGTCCAGATGAGGCGCGATCCCGGCTTGCGGATCGTCGGGGTGATGATGTCGATGGATTCCTTCGAGAACGTCTGGCTCTCCTCGCCCCAGAACACGTCCACACCCTCGATCGACTTGATCGACTGAGCGTTGTGACGGACACCCTTGAAGATGAAGTCAGAGCCGTTCTCACGATTGACGATTGAGTCTCGGGTGATGTCGAACATGGTGAGTTGGTAGTACTCGATCAGGTCAGCGAAGAGCTGATGTACCGACTCGCTGATGGAGTTCTGGAACTCACGCCCACAGAGGACGCGGGTCTTCTCCTGTACTGCCCAAATCAGGATGATGCGTGCTATCGAGTGCGACTTGAGCGAGTAGCGGCCACCCTCGACGATCGCCTCGCGGTAGTTCCTGTCCAGGATCGGCGCGTACTCACTCGGAATCAGGATTTCCGGTGGCTTGTCGCTCATCGATGATCCTCACGACCGGTGCGATTGGCTTCCCGCCCGAGGTGTGATCGTGCTCTTGCTTGTCGCGCCAGTTCCAGTTGTTCTTGAGGGAGAAGGCAGCGCCAGCAGATGCCCGACCGTACAACTGCGACTCTGCGTACTCGTGGCAGCGGTCATATGCAGCCTGTATCGAGCCGAAATATTCGTCGCGTTTCTTGTAGTTGATCAAGGTGTCACGGTCGATCCCGAGTGCCCGCGCAAGGCCAGAGACGGTGTAGGGCTGCTGTTCGGTCATGACCTCGCGGTCGCGCCAGATCGTCTCGCCCTTCTCGTTGATCCCGCAGTCAACAACTCGGCGCTGCGTGTGAGGATCGCACATGTCGAAGTAAGCGCTGATCGCGCGATCAAGCTCCTCGACCGTCTTGTACTTGAGTGGTCGGCCTACTGGATTCTTCTCTTCCTGATTGTCACTGTCTGCCATATGTGCACCTATTTATGCACGTTAGAGGGCTTTTGTGAAGAGGCAGCGACCGCAAGCGGGATACTTCCATAACTGATATAATTGGTAATGCAGGCGAGTTTGCTCTCGCCTGACTCTTATGGAAGGTAACACGCTCGACATCCAACCGAGCGTGCAGTTAATGAAGATAAAAATAAAAACAAATAGCTGGTCTGCTGAGTTCGTTATCAGCAAGGCCCTTATAACCCTAGTACTAATTGTACTACTTTAAACGAGCAGGGACCGATCCACACCGGATCGGTCCCTGTCTTCGTTGTGCTTATCTCGTAGCCGTGCCTAGGCCTCCGTGTTGTTCCAGATGATGACCGTGTCACCCATCGGACTCTCACACTTGTAGTCCCACGGGCTTTCCACTGGAGGCGACGTCGGGATGGGACCTCCGCAGATGTACTGAACCTGGCCATTGTTCTTGACCGTGATGCCGCCCGGAACGTTGCGCTCAAGCTGACCGAAGGCATCCTCTATCACTGCCACCGCGTCTTCACACTTCACATCGCCGAAGGCCACCAGAACAAGACCCTGGTTCCCGCCACTTCCGTCCACGGTCGCATCGCAGTACTCGCGCACATCCCAATTCGACCCGGGCTTCGCTGCGAGCGGTTCGACTTGCGGACACAGGTACTCGAATGCCGCCGCTTGCGCCTTGCCTAGTCCAGATTCGACAACTTCATCCATCGCGCCAGACAGTCGCACGAGTTCCGCCGAGCTGATGATCGACTCAAGAGAATCGGTCACGGGTGGAAGTGGCTCGTGCTGAGGGTTCGCCAGTTCTCCCTGAGTCAACAGCGCGCCCTTGCACTCGCCATACCCGTACTCCAGTGCCGCAGTGAGGTGATCCATTGGCTTGCCGTAGAAGTCACGAACCTCTGCACATGCAACGTCAGCGAACTTCGCCTGCTGACCCGCTGGAGTGGCAGCCACGAGCTCGCCGTACATAGCCAGCTGGACGGCTTCGACCTCGGCGCGCGTGGACTTCGCTGGACCTCCCTGATCAGGACCGAATGAGTCAGGCCCTTGGATCGCGTACTGAAGGCTCGTGTTCTCCCGAGCGAACTCGTCTGGGGTGAGATTCTGGGCGAGGTTCGCATCCGCGCATTCCGAACCACCGATCGAATTGGGCAGCGCATCGGAGACCACATCGGTGGCCGAGTTCTCCCCACACCCAGCGGCGAGAGGGAGTGCCAGCAACAAGCCGAAGGCACAGCGGGACAAACGCTTCATCTGGACTCCAGCGGTAGACGCAAAGGGGCCTCAGAGTACCACCAATCCCGCTAAAAGCACTGCACTGGAATCATATTCATCTATTCACTCGACAAGGCCCTGAGAGACAAACACTCGATTGGACCTCCCACCCATGGGGAGCAAATCTGCACGATCGTGTCCATTCCAAACGACTCGCAACCCACTGGCAACTCTCGGCTAGCTCTTCTCGTCAATCCACGCTTTCCACCGCTCAGGATCAGGCAGGTAGTCGAAGCGCAGGTCAGGCCGGGCCGATGCGGTCTGGATGACGAGCGTCCCGTATCCAAGGCCCATCGCTGCCAATCCCCCACGGCGCACGTTCAGCTCCTGGATCTCGTCGTAGTCGCAGCTTGTCGTCGAGCTGAACAGCAGGCCGTGCCACGACTTGATCGTGATTCCGGTATCGGTCAACGTCATCGTGTGCCAGTTATAGACCAGCGCCCACAGCAGCGACACGAAGAGCACGATGAGCGCCAGGAGGCACAGTAGCGGAGGAATGAAGGCGTCACCCTGGTTTGTCTCGCCGTACCAGTAGGCAAGTGCAAGTATGCCGGCACCGAATAGAAGCCCACCCAGGAGGATCGCTACGAGGCCAATGAGACTGCGGTGGAGGATGATTGGTTGATTCATCTACTCGTAAGATGCGCCGTTGTAACGAGCGCGTCAAGACCCCGAGCGTTCGCAGACTGCGCAAACCCCTAGAATTTATACATACGGACTGAACTCACCGAATAATGCTTTAGCTAGCTCGTCTCGGGATTGAATCGCAGCAGACTCTGAATCGAAATACTTGACGTGATAGAGAACACCGAAACTCGATAACCTGACACTATAGCCGGTAGCATTCTTGTATATCGCCCTAGCCCCCGCTTTGGTCGAATTGCTTGCAGTAGATCGATTGAAACAGTTTTGCTGAACTGTCGCCAAGCGCATGTTCGACCTCACGCAATCCAAGGTATCGCGGTTGATATGGTCAACCACATGGGCCCGGTCGGCTCCCATTATATATCTATGGAGAGCTTGCCTCTTTCCGTCGACGCGGAGGGTGAAATAGTAGTTTTGCTTTCCGTCTCGAAGCTGGCAAGAAACGTTGATACTGACATTCTTTAGCTTCTCGTATATATCATCATCAAGGCGAATCTCTAAGTTTCTTTCCAATTTGTTGCGACGCCTATAGGGAACTATCAGTATCTTCATATTCTATAGTATTACGTGAAATTCTTTACATTGTCAATGGAATATGCTAGAATGTAAGTATAGATATGAAAGTCACACGAAATAATCAGCTAGATCTGAAACAAACAACCATCGCCTCGACGAAGCAATGGATTCACGACCACGGATCGGACGTCGCAGACTCGATCGATCGCTTCTTCACCACGCAGGCCGGCAGTCGGTAGGCCTCCCCGCTATTCAGCCTCTTCAACGTCGTCGAATGCCGCGATAATGTGCGCTGTCGGGTTGTTGCCACTCGCGAACTGCTGAGTCTTCACGCCCTTGGTGCCACCTCGGAACTGCGCACCCTCACGACCGATTTTCACGCGGCCATCTGCCATCCGAACGACCTTGAGACCGTCCGGCCATTCAGTCGTCTCGTTCCCAGACTGGTTGATGTAGGTACGCGGGATGCCCCACTTGAAGTCGCTCATTGCGCATACGATGCCAGGTCCGAAGCACGTTGTCGCGACCTCATCATCCAAACAATCGACAGCCAGTAACGCGGTTCAGACTGCTACCGATGTCACCGTCACATAGACCAGGAACTGGACACGGAGGCAATAGGTGGCGAGATCGAGCGGGACCCCGAAGAAGTCACCTATCGAGGTCTACTACGAGCGCAACCCGCACATGCGGCCGCCGGTACGCGAAACCGGTACGCCAGCGATCCAAGATCAGCCGGCCGGAAGCGAAACCAAGCTGAATCTGATCGTTCTGCTCGTGGCCGCAGTAGCACTCGCGGTGGTCGTCTTCTTGGGGTGGCTGTTTCTTAAGATCCTGCCCGTGATCGTCAGTGTGCTCATTGCGATCGTTCTGATAGGCGCGGTGGTCCTCGTACCCCTCGCTCTATTACTCGCAATCCTTACCAAGTAGAGCGCGACTCGACACTCACTCAGTCCTCAGAGGCGCCGCGAGCTATGTCATCCGTATTGTCTCTCTTCAGCTCCTCGATCTCCCTTCTCAGCGCATCTGAGTTGGTCCAGGTTTCCGCAAGGTTCTTCATTCTCGCGTTGATAGATGCAAGCTTCCTCACGCTGATAACTTCGCCGCCAGGAACAGTCTTTGCCCATTCCTCCCCGTTAGCGTCCAGGAAGACCAGATAGCCGTCGTACATCTCAAGGGGCATTTCGGGGATTATCCACTTCCGTACAGCCCCTTCGTCCTCGCGGAAGGTGACGGACTCATCTTCTTTTCGGAAATGGTACTTCATCGTAAGCAGCGACGTTCTGTCCATGTTGGAAATCCACTTGGCCTGAGGGAGCTTTGCATTCATTGCGTCCAGCTTGCGACGAGGCTTCGGAACTAGAACTAGGCGTGGACGAATGACCGGTTGTTCAGAGACGTTTACGAAGTGCACATCCTTCCTGAAGCTGGTTGGGCCGTCACTACCTTCTATCCAGCACATCGCCTTAACAACGTGCTCACGCTCGACCCTGCGGCGGTCTCGGAAGATGACGTACCACGCTAGCGCCAGTGAGCCAGCTGTGAGGATTGACGAGATCCACTGTCCAACAGTGCCCCAAACCTCTACTCGAAATGGGAACGCCCACAATTCACCAAGCATCGCAGCAGTATCGCAGGTCATACATCACGGTCGTCAAACCATCTCCCTCTACACCGCTCACCCAACTCCGGCGTGTAAACCACCGCCTCACACGTCCGGCATAGGTGTGTCCGGTGCATCGCCCCGCAGTCGCAGTGATACGTACCGACTAGCGCACGGTTCGCGCCGAGCTTGTGCCCGTTCGGGCAGTGCGAAGGGGCACGTTCAATCCACCCCTTCACTGTCCACGTGAGCCTTGCCACCGTTCGATCATACGTTCGATGCCGTGGTAGCGTCACTACCCAAGCGGGGCGGTTCTACTGCGACTCGGAGGGAAGCCGAAACGCGGTGTTCCACCCCGCTGTTATCTGCCGCATTATCCTGTCGCTCAACCTGCACCTCGTTGCCAATCTAATTTGGGCACAGGAGAATTGAGGGGTATCGACCTGCCCAATCCCGTGGCCGGTCTCCTCACGACTCCGGAGTCCCGCCATGCGCGAGTCAGTCGACCCTACCTACAGCACCCCGTACACTCCCCCGGACTACGATCTCGACGGCCAGGAGCCGCCCGATCCGTGGTTTCCCCCGGATATTCCAGATCCCGCACCCCCACAGCCGGCCAAACGGCGAATTCGAGTTCGATACCTGGCGTTCCTCGCCCTCAGGATCATCGCCTCCCTTTTCGTCACCGTGACAGTCAGCCTGGTCGGAATGACGCTTCCGTACCGTTGGCACGAGATGGAAGACACCCCGTTCATGCGCGACAATGCGCAGCAGCCGGTCATCTACGAGTGGGTGGATCTCGACCACATCAGTCGAAACGCACTCGCAGCGGCAATCGTGCTGGAGGACATCGACTTTGGCTCTCGGGTGATGGCGTTCAACATCGGCAAGTTCATCGATACGGCTCGAGAACACATGGCCGGTCACAACCCAGACGGTGGCTCGACGATCCCGCAGCAGCTCGTCAAGAACATGTACCTCAGCGAGGATCGTTCAGCGTGGCGCAAGGCTCCCGAGGCCTTGCTCTCTATGGCTATGAGCTTCACTGTGAGTGACCGCAGGATCATGGAGCTGTACATGAACTACGCCCAGTTCGGACCGCGGATCTACGGCGTGTGCGCCGCGTCCTGGTACTACTTCAACAGTCCCCCTTGGGACATGACTGAATACCACGCAGCACAGCTCATGGCGATCCTGCCGCTTCCTAGCGAGGCCAGGCGTGCCGTTGGTGGTGGCCTCTATGTCCTGGGCGAGAAGTCGAGTGCCGAGTTCAACTGGAAGGTCTACACCAAAGCACCGAACGATCTGGCGTTTGTCGGAGGATACAAGCCACTGATGGAGAGGATGGGGATCGACGACGACGCTGCGGATCATGCCGACAGTCGCGGCGAGGGGTCGTGCTCGACTATGCCGGCTGGCATCAAGGCGCTGCTGGAATCGGAGGGGGCACGGTGAATCAGAACGAGCTCTCCTTGCGCATGGAGCTGGTACGAGCGATCGCGTGGACACGGCCCCGTCCGCTCGATCATGCAGTGGTGCAACTGATCGCAACTAAAGCAAAGGACATCACCACGATGTGCAGGTACGCACGGATGGTGATGTCGAATGAGCAGGCACTTGGGATAGAAGCCAACTTCGCCAACGTGGAGTGGTGGCTGGATACGCTCGGATGACTCGAGACGGCGTCGAGGGCTGGGCGATGTTCTATCTGCCACTAGGCGGGCTCGACCCGACACCCTTCTACCTTGCGCCGATACGGGGCGGGATCACGAATGTGACTTGGTACGTGTCTAACGGCGATCATCGTTGGGCGATGAAAACCGTCAACCGGCTCAAGATCGAGCCGAAGTGGTGCTTCTTTTGGGATCAACGGTCGGTGGCGAAGTACGGGGGTCGCTAGCTATACGTTCCTCTTGCGCTGCTCGGTCAGAAGGTAGCCGAATATACAGTGACTACACTCGCCGTCGAGCTGCGGTGAACAATAGCACTCTACGTTGCCGCCCACCACATAATCAGCCCACTTCTTCTTTTCGGTGTTGAATAGGTCGAGAAGCTCTTGCGCGTCGGCATCAAACCTCGCGTCTGCTTGCGCTTGCGTAATTTTGCCTGATACGAAGTCACGCCCTGTTTTAGCACGCGATAGATCAAAGCGCAGTATTGCCTTGCGCATTTCATCATCTGACTTAGGTTGGGTCATGACTTCTCCGTGATCGGCGGATCAATCGCGCTATTAGCCCACGTCATCAGTTTTAGGTAATTCTGAACATTCATACTGTCACCGTCTTTCAGGAATCGATGAAGCGAGGCGTGGGGGATTCCCGTACCCTTCGATAGCTGACGTAGCGAGATACCTTGCGTACTGAGGTACCAGCGCAGTGCCCTACCTATATGCGTTTCTTTGCTCATACACTACTTCCTTTCGTTTAATCGTTTATGTACCGAGTAAGTTACAGCCACAGCTGCCATCGCCGTCAAGAATAGTCTCAATCGCCATCTCAGTGAACCCGACTCCTTGTAGGTATGAAAGGGTTTCACTGTCGATCCGCACCCCAAACATGAATTGATGCATCTGTATCGTTAGCCATGTGATCATGACTCACCTCGTAGCTTTTTACGTTCTGCTTCGACAGCCTCGATGGGCACGGCAATATTTGGCGACCCGGCGTTCATCACATTGTTCCCGCCATACTTCACCGCGCTTTCCTCCAGCCTATCCAGTACCGCTTCCACCTGCTCTTTCACATCAGTGAGTTCACCACCAGCACTATCCCAGCCTTGCTTGTATGCTCGTTTCTCTGCTTTTTTGATTTGCTTGTCGGCACCAGCACGCGTCATATTTAGCTCATCAACTTTCATCTCATAGCGGTCTTCGAGAAACTTGATCTTCGCTAGGTTCAGCTGTTCGGCTATGCCTATTTGCTTGTTGGTGTGGGCGGCGATGTTCTGCATAGTTTTATCTAGCGTGCGCTCAACGCTCACTTGCTCGTGAGTACTACACGTATGGGTTAGCCATAGCCAATCAAGCGCGATCTGTTCTCGTAGCTCTGCTTGTGTATCACTCATAGTAACTCCAATAGATTGTCATCCAGTATCTTCTTTTGACTAGGTGTTAAGTCGATAGTGTCGAAGGCAGGCAATAGATCGTTATCCTCCTTTGATTTGGTGAGTTGGACATCGTGATAATAAGCCGACAAGTCCATGCGGATTCGCACTGCACGATCAGACAAGCACCCCTCATCTTCACAAGCTTTTCCATAGGCCGCGAGTACCTCGTGTACTTGGCTAATTCCTACTGACTTTGCTTCTCTCGCTGCTTCATCTAGTTGGGATTGATGCCAGGATAGGATAGCTTCTTTACCGTTACCGTTCCATCCTTCGCCATGTGCAAAGTACTGGTCTGGAATCTTGTCTAGCTCACCTTCTGTGGTATTTGTAGCTGTCATTACTTACCCCTCTTTCTACTGAATCTGACCCCATTTACGGTAAATATGTGACTGCTACTCTTGTGGCGCTTTACCGGAGTGAACCACTCTCTGTCATCACAAAGCTGTCCCGGCAGGACATGAGTCTCGGCAGCCCACCCACTTTGGCAGTTGCCATTTACCCATATGTTCGTAAGGAAGCCACAAGCTGTACTCCCTCGCTCTTCAGTCGGCTCTCGAAGTTCAAAGATCGTTCCGGCAGCTAGCTGCGGCATATCCTTCTCTAAAACGTACAGTGACCCAGCTTTGTATCTGTCAAACATGCTCATTACCAATCTCCTCTCAGTAGTATTTTTCTATCGGTTGGGGTCATGCCGTTCCGCCTTCTGCCGTCCCCAGGATCGGCACATCTTCATTGATTACTCGCATCCCCTTGAGCAGTTTCTCTCCGATGCTGATCGCTTGCTTGCAGTCCTCTTCCGGCGGCTTCTGTCCGCCCGTCCATCGGTCGGCATATGCCCGGCTCTCTGCTTCGCTCATCAGGTACGTCAAGCCGGCCATCTTGAGAGCGATGTGAGCTGCCGTGTCTACGACCCACTCGGCGCGACCGCGGTGCTTCACGTACTCCTCGTGGAACTCAGGCTTGGTATGGCCTGCGAGGATGTGCGCCGCTTCATGCAGCCTGGTCTTGTCGGGGAACTTCGCGATCGGGTTGACCGCGACGATGTTGCCGTAGCTGTACCCCTGGCAATTCCCGTCGTCGTGGATGAACGGTTCCTCGATGATCGAGTTCTGTTCAAACAGTTGAGGGATGCTGTACTCAGGTGACTCCCACGGTGGCATGTCGTCGCCCTGTGTCTGATTGACTCCGAACCAGCACTTCGTCAGCGGGAAGCCGACCAGCTTCTCTTCCTTCTCGCCGGTCTCTTCGTTGAGCACCTTCTTGAAGGCAGGACGGCGGATGTAGTGCGCCCGTTCGCCTTTGATCACGGAGCGGTTGAAGTCGTTGTTCCAGCGAGGCAGGGTGTTGCCGAACTCGTAGAGGCCCTGGACCGCGAGGAGCACCATGTTGCCCATGCTCAGACGGATCTTGTAGCGGTTGTACGTGTCCCCGGCCTCGCCAGGCATCTTGAGGATCTGCTCTAGCGTCTCGGCGGCGGTGATGTTCTCAAGGTGCGGAGGTACTTCGGCTTTCGGCCTGTTGAAGGAACGGCCAGCCATTAGGCACTTAGCCTCCGCTTGGCTTCCTTTGCATATTCCCCAGTCCGGTCGTCAATATGAATCTCAACGACCTTGGATTCCAAACACCAGTAGACCCGTTGAGCGCGTCTGCCGCCCCAACCTTCGAAGACGAATACAGTGTCGCCCTCACGTGGGATGGTAGTTATATCACCCTCCCAGACAACCATTGACTCATTCGGCCGATCGACTGTGTTGGCAATAACCTGCACCCTCATGACTCGGCCCCCGGCAGATTCTCGCCCAGGTACTTGACCGGATCGTCAGCGATGACCATCTGCATCAAATGCTTCTCGTAGCACCTCACATAAACCGGCGCGGCCGAATCTTCACCATCTCCGTCTACATAAATTCCGTCGATATAATCGAGAGCCTCAGATTGAGTCCCCCACAGCGCCATGGCGAAGTCGCGGTTGAAGATAATACATTCGACTCGGCCGAAGTTAAAGGCATCCTGTACTGCATAACTGGCCCCTGCTCCCGCATATAGCGTCCATCCACCATCGATAGCGATTTGTATGGCTCTTTCAAGTACTTCGCGATCGCTCATCACTCCCCCTCCACCACATCAACCACGATGATGTGCGGACTCGAGAAGCTCTCCGACCACTTCCAGGTCTGCCCCTTCGCCTTGAGCCGGCGGTTCAGCTCGATCTCCTCGTCATCTGTTGAGAAATCAGCGGCCCTCTCCATACGCTGGATCAGCCGGGCGGTGCTCATACCCACGAACTTGCGGCGGATCGTCTCTTCTAGGGTGAGTTCATCGTCGGGCTTCGAGTTGAATGCTCGGTCAGCAGCCAGTGCGTCTTCGGCCGGCTCTTCCTCATCCCCCAGTGGACAACCCACAGCATGAGGTTCGGCGACGTGTGATCCACAAGCGTTGCAACGGTTCTCGTCGCCGTAGGTGGTCTCAGGTTGTTGGAGCCATAGGTCGGACCAGCCTTCGACCGGTTCACGGTCCTCGCGCGTCTCGACGTAGTGTGCGAGCTGAGCCATCCACATTTGCATCTCGTCGACGCCGAGTCGTGCAGCTATGTCAGCGTCGTAGGCAATTTCGTCTTCTAAGCCCTCTACGAGCGCGCCTGACGAGGCCAAGGCGTACATCGCGCTTCGTTGTCCATCATGAATCAAAGAAGCCAGTACACGCGCTCCTGCGTGGCCGATGGGGCGTTCTTCTTCTGCGGCCTTCTGGATTTCCAGGTTGACTAGGTCTTCATCGCCAAGGCGGCGTTCATGTTCGTTTGGTTGTTGTCGTTCCATACACTCCTCGTCTGATCTGTTCTAGTAGTTTGTTGTTAGCGGGCGTTCTCACGGGTTCGATGACATCCATACGCTTTATCGCAGCCTCCGCCTGAGTCACTGCCTCTTGCCGATCCGCGAACCTCCCGACATGGAAGTGCCGACGCTTGTGGTAGACGCGGGCGTGCCACTTCCCTTTTCTCTTGTCGAAGTAGACCGATACCGTCATGGCTTCGTATCTCCACCGGCCATCATCTGTTGCTTGATCACGTAGTGGATCGGGACTCGAACGGCATTCTCGAACGTCGAATCCATGCAGACCCACTTCTCGCCGTTCCACCAGATCATCGTGTCGATCCTCCACTCGGAAGCCGGCTTGTTCCTGAAGTCGCCGTAGTCCACTAGAAACGAGGCCGACTTATCGCCTTCGAACTGGTCGAGCACTCGGTGACTAGTCATGAAAGCCCCCTGACTCGCAAATCTGTTCTGGCATCTTGCTTCTGACCATGTCGAGCGCCTCTTGCTCAGCTCGCTGGACCGTGACGTTGTGGGTCTCGCGTGCATCGTCGTCTGCTGAGATGCGCAGGAGTGAGGCGAGGCGCTGAGCTTCTTCGGGGGTGAAGGTGAGGGTCATCGCAGGAACTCCACAACGGCAAGTTGGTTCAGCTGTACCTCCCATGCGCTCCCGTAGTAGATGTCGTAGTCCGGCTCGTCATCGTTGTCATTCCAACTAGCGGCCCACTTCTCAGGCTTGAACCGCTCAGCCTCTACGCCGTCGGCGTCGACGTATACAAGCAGGTTTCCCCGGCTGTACCTGTGCGTGTCCTTCACGTCGATGATGTCCGACCAGAACTTCTTGAACAGGTTCCATGCCTCAAGGCGATCGTTCGCCCGGAGGAAGTAATGCTCCTCGGTGCGGTCGCTGTACGCGCCCTGGTTAAGGCTTACTTCCCAGAGCGTTGGTTTGGTCTCGATTTTGTAGTCACTCATCCCGCAACCTCCAGTAGCTCGGGGTTGTCGTGGATGTTGCCTATGACTTCGAGCTGGCAAGTGATGTCCTCGGCCAGCCAGAGCCGCTTGCTCGGTCTCCACGTCCCAAGACACTCGTCACCAGAAAACTCGAGCCAGGAGTGGACGAACCCTGCGGACTCGGCATTCCACTTGAACTGGCCGCGCCCGATGACACGAGGTTCGGTCGAAAGCTCAAAGGCGCTCGCGTAGATGCTGCCGACCTCCCACAAGGCGACGATATCGCCTTCGTAGATCTCCACGTCGTTCTTGTCAGTGAGTCCGGTGTACTGACGTCGGGCAATTACTCTGCCGTCTAGTCGCTTTGACGCGAGGCCAGTGCTCTCTTCGAGTTGGTCCAGGGTGTACGGGCAGTGATAAATCTCGCCGTCGAGGCTCTGGATGAGGTAGTCGAACTTGATCTCGCGGTTCATCTAGCGCCCCACCCCGTGCATCGCGGCGAGGTCGTCGGATATCTCCTGCCCCGTGCCAAGGCATCCGGTTGGCTGGAGGTTCGAGATCACCCGGCCAGATTCGAGCGTGTAAGTGCAGCGGTACAGCGGAGCGTCGCTCGATGGCGTGAGGCCTACCTCCAGGCCGACAATGAGGCGCGGGTTGATCGGTGCCGGAGCGGAAGCAACTGGAGCTGAGGGCTGAGTAGCCTGCGGCTGCGGGATCTGCTGAGGTTGGCCGGCTGATGCCTGCGCACCACGCTCGACGACGACCACGCGCTCTTCAACCTGCTGGATCGCTGCGGCGTTCTCGTCGGACTTCTGCTCGACCTGGCCTACGCGCTCGTTCGCCTGGGCGATGTCGCTCTCGGTTTTCGAGATCCGCTGCTCATGGTCTTCGACCTTGACGTCGAGTGGGGTATCGCTGGCGTCGGTACTCGTGACTGCGTTGAACGCTGCGACAGACGATGTTCCGGCTACCACGAGTCCGGCAACTATGATGAGTTGCAAACCTCTACTCGATTTCATCATGCTATTCAGTTGTTTCACATTCATGCTTGATTCCTTGCTTAACTTCTACAAATGACTATGAGCCATTTCGTACTAGAAGTCAATATGAAATCGTGCAATGACCTGTGGAAAACTATTTTAGGACTTTTTCAAAATGGTCTCGGTGAGCGCCGCTACGATGTGCGGATGTCCTTGAAGGTTCTTGCTTGGGTGGCCGGCATCGTTGGTGTCGTCGTGATCGGGGTGTTCGCCGTGGTGGGCCTCGTCAGCGGATGGGGCGTCGGACAGTTCGGACCGCTCGCTGCGTGGGTGTCTGGAGCGCTCACCCTGGCCGCCGTGTCTGTCTCGCTATGGCAGGCCAACGAAGCGAAGCGGAGGGCGCTCGAAGATGCCGAGAAGGCGGAGAAGCGGCTTCAGGAAGAGCGGAATCGGCACGCACAGGAACTTGAGCGGGCCAGCCAACAAACTGCGGACGTTGAACGGCGGCACCAGGAACAGCTGAAGGTGCAGAAGGAGACGCGCCAGATCGAATCAATCCTCCCGATCTGGCACGCGGTTGCAGACACGCGTCAGTGGTACTTCGCGGTCTACAAGCACGGGATCGAGCAGGCCTACAGAGGGATCATCGCCCCAAGTGCTTCGCGTCCACATGCCGGACGAGACAAGCTGACTGAGTTAGAGGCTCAATGGAGTGCCCTCGCCAACCAGCTCGATCTCCACTTCGAACGAGCGTTGCTGCTGAATACACAGAAGAACGTGGTAGCTCAGCTGGAGTACACCTATCGAGACTTCCTTGCTCTAGGCGACGCGATCAACGCCACGTTGCACAGCGTAGGACAGCACACCCCACCGAACACGGAAGCATCTGACGCCTTAGTGAAGAACATGGCCAATCACCGAAGAATCATGCTTCAACTGATGCGCTTCCATCTGACTCAAAGTCCGCCGATCACCTTCCGCTCGTACGAAGACCTTCTCGATCGAAGCGGACCAGTAGACCCAACTGCCGAGTTCACGAAGGTCGAGGAAGTGGCGCCAAGGCCGGACGCGGACGGGGCTAGCACCGAGCCTGGGACGAACGCTACGAACCCGACACCTCACGCCACCGATCCGGCGTGAACCACGGGATGTCGAGCTGGTACTCATCCTCCAGGCAGTCGAGGAGTAGACGCGCCTCCGGCCCACTTATGTAGCCGGCCTCCGGCAGGCTATCCCGCCCGCAGCGAGTAGCCACCGCATCCGCCAAGATCCCGTTCTCGAAGACCACAGCGGTATCCGTGTCGACCAACATTGGCTTGTCGACGGCAGGGTCGTAGTCGGCGGTCAGTGTCTCGAGCGCGATGATCATGCGGGGTGAGGTGAAGACGAGCGACAGCACCATGTCCCCCGTCTGCATCTTGTCGGTCACCTTCCAGTACTTGCCGCCGTACTTCCCGGTGTACAGCTCCCGCAGCGCCTTCTTGTACGGTGCGCCCGCGCAGATATGAAGCCGCTTGCGTGCACCGAGCTTTGGCAGGAAGGGCTTGAGGGTGGGATCGAGCTCCATAAGGGAGAGTGTGTCATCCGGGAGCGGCCGAGCGTGATACAACGCGTGGCGTGAGCAGCACACTGACGGTTCTGTGGGACCGATTGAAGAAGCACTGGCAACGGTTCGCTATCGGGATCGCGGCTGTAGTGGTCGTGGTCTTCCTTGCCACATACTTCAGCGGAGTCATCTGGTTCCCCCGCTACACAGCAGATCAGTGGGCGGCGGCCGGCGGATGGGCTGGTGGTATCGGTGCGGTTGCCGCAGTAACCGTTGCTCTATGGCAGGCATCGCAAGCGAAGGCTCGGGCGGAAGCAGACGCAGTAGAGAACAAGAAGATCCAAGGCGATCTACAGAAGCGCCACGACGACGAGATCAAGGACGCTAATAAGCGCCTCTCCGATGAACTGGCTGCTGCCGAAGAGCGACACCAGAGTCAGCTCAAGAAGTCAGATGAACTACTAACGCAAGAACTCGACGAGCAGCGACGCATGAGGCAGGTGGACGCTCTTGGTGTCATATGGAACGCCATCGCCGCGATCGAGGTTCCGGCGAACAACATGACCGTACAACTCACCAGGGTCGCAAATGCTCAGTTGAGATACCTGGGCGCCGACCCCGGGACGCCGGCCTATGCCGACATCGAGGAGAAAGTCCGAAGGGCAGGACGTGACTTTGAAGACACTATCCAACAGTTCGCCCCGACCATGATGGCAGCCGAAATTTCGTTCACTACTGCGATGATGGTCGTTAACGAGCCAAACACGCTCGAGGCGCTGGAGAAGACCTACCAAGCGTTCGTCGACTTCCGAAAGATCATAAATGCGTCCGTACAAGACTCACTGGGCGAACGCATACCAGCCGATGTAGTCGCGATCAACGCCGCTAAGTCCAAGCTCAACAAGATGCGCGACCCCATGATCAAGACAGTGCGCGAACACCTAACCCGAAGTCGACCACTACGGAAGTTCGATACAGAAGCCATATAGCCCCCCTTCCGTAGCTATACGAAACCGACGTGCGCGAACCCAGTGCAATTGCTTGCTGCGACCGCTCCCTCTCCGAGTACTGGGTGCAAGCTTCCCGAACTGTATATGCGTCGCATTGGCCAGGTTGACGTAGCAGGGGGCAATGTATCAGCGCCTGGACTTAACGTCACATACAAGTTCTTTCGCGTCTGTTCACTTCATTCTTCATCCACAACGGGGAGGGGCTACTGACACGCGGTACAGTTTTGTTCGAAGAAGCGTCACACTCTCGCGAGCTCCGATCTTCACAATCAGACTGCTACTGATTTTTGCAAAGGTATTTGCATAAGGTCACTCACTTGATATAATGGAGGTATATCTAGACAGCGAACAGGACCGGCACTTGCATGTCGGTTCTTTCTCATCCCTTATACCCCGCACGCCGTTATCTAGACAGCGATTGGTATCTTCCATTTAATCACGACCAAGCTATTTCACCAATACCGAAACCATGCCATAATCACGTCATGGGCACTACCAAAACAGAACTCCCCCTCACTAATCGACGCATCGAGATTCCTCAAGAGCCGCTACCAACGACAGAGGCTGCACGCAAGCTCGACGAGGCCGAGAGAAAACGAACGCACAAAGTATTCCGCATATACGATCCGAAGCGCTACAATCAAAGTAAGCCGGGTAGTTCACCCAGCTAGCACCTTTCTTCAAACACCTACACCTCCCAACACATGAGCGCCCGTTCTTCCTTTCGGGCATGACACAAATACAAGTTCGCCCCCGCCAAACTAGCGGGGGCTTCTCGCTGTTAGTTGCTTATCGCTACCGCAAGCGCCAACCCGCTCACGATGAGTACCGTCACGCCCCATGAGTTCGCTATGACGCTCCGGGTGTTAGTGAACTGGTAAGCAGGACGTGATCGCCTAGCTGCGGTTGCGCGCCGGTTAGTGACCCTTGGTGGCCGAGATAGAATGTGAGGATTGAGTATCTCGCCGGTAATCACGTCAGTCAAACCGACTGATGTCTTGCGCGTTCGTGATGTCATATTAAGTTGTTCTCCGTTTAGCTTGATTCCACAAACTATTATGAGCCATTTACCCTAAAAGATCAATAATTTCTCCCCCGTTATCGCACCAAAGACTGTGGATAGCTATCGAGCGGCTCGACAACTACTAACCCCTCCGGTAACCGCGCCATAGATACCGCTGTGCGTAGTTCTCGCAGCCTCTCAGACGTTGTAGCCAGGAACACGATCTGCGGGAAGATGTCGCCGGGGAACTCATGAGAACGCTCGTAAGCGCGCTTGTATCGTCCCAGCTTTTCAACAATCTGCCGACGCCGTTCTGTCCCGAGATCAACCTCAATCCAGTGCGCGACCCGTTCAGCCCGCTCCCGAAGCCCAAGGTCTAGATAGAGATCAGGCCGCAAGTCCTCCCCCGCCACCATTAACCAACTATCCGGCTCCGTCGCGTAGTCGAGGATGTCGATAGCCCCCACCCGCTCTTGCTCCACGACCCGCACATACAGGTCTGCAATACAGAGCGTGTGCAGCTTGACCACCGTCGAGAACCTGTAGCGCTCATCGAAGAACAACCGCCAGCCCTTACGCCCGAGCTGGTAGCAGTACTGAGGCGATCCCCCACGCACACCGCCCGGCACACGTTGCTGCACGCGCGCCAGTAGATCAGCCTCAACCAGTCGCGTCAGCCGTCGCCGGCACTGGGTGTCCGTGGTCAGTTGATGGAAGACGAGAGCTTGAAGGTGAGCCGTCGTCAGCTGCCCGAACCTAGCGACCAGGCGCAGGATCTCCATGTCCCGGTGAAGAATCTCCATCCGAAGAGAGTACGGAGAGTCAGCGGCGGCCGCAGCCATACGGTCTCCCCTGGTCAGCCGCGCGCATGGTGTCTGCCGAGCAGGATGGTTGAAGGGGTGTAGACAGACAGGTCATATTGATACCAGTTAAGCACATTCGACGAATTATTCCAGTTATCCACAGACGTAACTACTTTGCGTCAAATCACTATTGATTATTTGCACTAAATGACTCATAATCGTTTATAGCAATCGACGCAGCACTAAGCGCTGGACAGCAGACCGTATTGCACGAGTCAAACATAGACGGGAGGGTTTGAGGTAGAGGTACATTTATATGAGTCAAGCGATAGAACGGTACAGACAGCGCCGGATGAGGTGGGGTCATGAGCTCATACGCATAACCTTCGGGGTAACACTCGTAGAGAAGCGAGCCATCGAGCTCTTGCAGGAAGAAGCTAGGGACAGAACGGGGCGAGACATATCGCAATCCCTGATCCTGCAAGACATGCTCGATCATCATCCGGACATGATCCGCATGAAGGCCGTCGCGGAGAAACAACTTAAACAGGAATCAAGCACACATGTCGAAAGAAGGAACGGAGGCACCAGCCACAACCGAAGCGCCTAGCGCTCCAGCCGAGAAGCAGCCGGCAAACCTCCAACTGATCCCCCCTGCGATCGCAGCCGCACTAGTCAAGCTCCAGGGCGAGGTAAAGACGATCATCAAGGGCGCGAAGAACGACCACTTCGGCAACACATACGCCGAGTTGAAGGACGTTCAAACGATGGCGCTGCCGCTTCTCAGCAAGCACGGCCTGGCACTCACCCAGTGGCCGCGTACCGAGGGTGGCAAGCACTACCTGCGGAGCTACCTGGTGCACACGTCAGGCGTCGGCATGGTCGACGACATTGATCTACTACTCACCAAGAACGATCCGCAAGGACTCGGTTCAGCCATCACCTACCAACGGCGCCAGACCACCATGGCAATTCTCGGCCTATCCGCCGAGGACGATGACGACGGAAATAAGGCGGCCAATCGACAGTCCAGGCCGACCGCTGACCAAATCAGCGAAGTTCGTCAGCTCTGCGTCGATCTGAAGTACCCACCAGATCAGGTAGCGGCTCGACTGGTCTCACTGCGCACAGAGGATCATGCAACTGTCGCAATCGCCAACCTTCGGAAGAATGTGAGCGAGCGCGCCAAGCAAATCAACGGCGAGAACGACGCGATCCCAGTCTTCACCGGAAGCCGTGATCAAGTGGTTCCGATCGAGGTCACAAACAAGGCGAGGGAGAAGTTCGGTATATCGACCGATGACGAATCGACCGTGGATAACCTGCAATCGCAGATGGTCGAGTTGCCGATCAGTCAAAAGGGCAAGCGGTCTCTAGTGCGGCATGTGACGGGCAAGCCGTTTCTGAGGAACTGCACTCACGAGGAGCGCGTCAGTGTCGCGGAGGCTATCGATGCCATCAAGGCTGGGACATTCGAGATCCCGCCTGAGTGGGATGAGCCAGACGTAACACCACCAGAAGCAACCGCGTGAGACCGCAACGGAGCGGACCACCCAACTAACTAACGCCGTGCTCAGCACGGAGGACTACATGCCAAAGAAGGGAATCACAGAGAAACAGTTCAACGAGGTAATCAGACGCGACAAGGCAGACGAGCCGGACGACGTGATCAGCGCCCGAGTAGGCGTCAAGCCGTCGACCATCAAGGCGATCCGCCAGGCGAAGACCTATGCGGAATACGAGCGCCGTCGCAAACTGCGCACACGCCGAGTGTCTGCGGAGAGGGCGCTTCACCCCGCACCAGCGCCCGTGAAAGCAGTCGCCCCAAAGCAGGCGATCGCAGCGCCAGCCCTGATGAAACCACTAGGCCGCCCACCACGAGCAGCCGGCCAGGTCCCACCAGAGGTTAAGAGGGATCTCGACGTGATCAGCAAGCACTCGATCAAAACCGGAAACCGACTAGATACACACATCAAGAACTACGTGGGCGTCTGGGATCAGTTCTACGACCAAGAGTTCGCTCCACTCTGCAAAGACTTCCGAGAAGTGAAGGAAGCGGTAGCGCAGATCCAGCGGCGCGATGCGGCCGAGGCAGCAAAGCGCCGCAAGTTCAACAAGACGTTCATCGGTCGGATTGTGAAGCGGTTCTCCAGGTGAGCGGCACGAAGGCCGGAGGGTTGAAAGCAGCCCGGAAGAACAAGGAGCTTCACGGCGAGGACTTCTATAAGAAGATCGGCGCTAAGGGCGGGGCTACTCCAACCCAGATACCGAAGGGCTTCGCGGCCAACCCCAAGCTGGCGAGTTTCGCTGGGACAAAAGGCGGACACAAGAGTCGTCGAGGTAAATCAACGAAGAAGGAGGTGATAGATGAGCAAGTTTAAAGTAGGCGATAAGGTTCGGTGTATCAATCCGTCTTCGCCATCTCAACCGTATGCCGGTGCAGGCTGGGAAGTCGGTCTCACTTATCTGATCAATGAAGTGAGTTCTTATAACCGTGGCGAGAGCGACACCTGCTATTACGGCGGGAAGGGCAACTGCGGAGTGTTCAGCGAGTACCTAGAATTAGCAACAGAAGGAGGTGATATGCCATACCAACGACGAACATTCAAACAACTCAAGGACTCTGTGACAGTCAAGAAGGACGCTCGCTGGCAAGAGGCGTGTGACGACGACACACAGGAGTACATCCTCCTCGACCAGTCGTTCAACAAAGATCCACAACAGACACAACGCATCTACGACCGCTCGCTAGTCGAGGACGACCCCAAGAACTTCGTGGAGGTCTTCAAGGTCTCACCTGAGTACATGACTCGCGAGGAGCTGGACCAGTTCGAAGCGTTCAAGAAGGTCCAGAAACCAACCAAGGCACCGGTTGCGCGCAAACGAGCGGCCCGTTCCACGAAGGCAACCAAGGCCGCATAGTGGCCGCCGTTGATTACCGCGAGACCCTGGTCACCTACCTGCGTAGCGAGACAACTGGGGAAGCCGCGAAGACTCTCGGGATCAGCCCAGCGTCGCTCGCGGCGCGCATCAAGATCCTGCGCAAAGCTGGGGTCAAGGTGCCGAAGAAGACTGGTCGAAGGTCTGGCCTTACTCAGATCGAAGTCGCCCAACTGAACTCGATCATCAATAGGCACGAGCGAGAGGCCGCGAAAGCGAGCTAGGCGTATGCAGGAGAGTCTCTTTACTGCGGCACCCCAGCCAGAGAAGCGCCCCATCCCCCGCACGAAAGCCGGAGAGGTGAAGGCGTCCGACCTCAAAGCTATCCAGTGGTACAAGCTGCAGCACGGGCTAAAGCTGGTGGCACCAGCTGCCTTCCCGACCTACCGGTTCAAGACCAGTGACGGCGAGGAGCTTGAGGTGCATCTGTCCGACATACAGGACGAGTACCGAGAGTTCCGGCAGTCGACCTACGGAAAGCGGCAGGCAGCATGATGGCCGCAGCCTTAGTCATCGCAGCAATAGTGCTCGCCAGCTGCTCGGCCGCCGTGCTCATCATCATGAGTCGAGTTTTCAAGGAAGAAGGTGAGATACGCAAACAACAGAATAAAAGGAGAAAGAAGTAGATGTACGAATCAGAATCAAGAAGCAAGATCAAGATGTGGACTTCACTCGGCCTAACCGCCGTCGTGGTTCTACTCGGGCTCATCACCCTGTTCAGCTCAATGCAGAGTGTCGGCACCGGCCAGGTTGGCGTCGTCACCAACTACGGACGGGTGACCGGTAGAGAACTCAGCGAAGGCCTGTCATGGATTGCGCCGTGGGGTGTCGAGGACGCTTCTCTATATGACGTGAAGACCCAGAAGGAAGAGCAGAGTGCAGCCGCAGCGACGAGCGACCTCCAGGACGTGTCAGCGACAGTGGTTGTGAACTACCACATCGAGCGTGGCAAGGTTTCGAACATCCACCGAAGCGTTGGCGTGAACTACAAGGACGTGCTCGTAACTCCTGCCATCCAGGAAGTCTTCAAGGCCTCATCCGCGAAGTACACCGCAGTCGAGCTTCAGCAGAACCGCGACAAGGTGAAGAGCGATGTTGTGGTTGGCCTCAAGAAGCGACTTAGCGATCGAGGGATCGTCATCGAAGACGTCTCAATCACGAATCTTCAATACAGTCCCGAGTTCACCAAGGCGATTGAGCAGCGCCAGGTAGCGCAACAGAACGCCGAGCGTGCGCAGTACAACCTTCAGCAGGCTCAGCTCGACGCACAGAGTCAGCAGGTGCAAGCCGAGACGCTGACCGACAACTACCTCCACCTCAAAGAGATCGAGAATCAGAACAAGGCGATCGACAAGTGGAACGGGCAGTTACCAACGACCACGGCCGGTGACAACGGCGGTCTGCTGTTTAACATCCCAGCGAGCAAGTAGGTCATGGCGCGAGTCGTCGCCTACATCCGCGTCAGCACAATCAAGCAAGAAACCGAGAACCAGCTCACCGGCATTCAGACGTACGCCACGAGGGAGAACCTTCACATCACGGAGATCGTCGGTGAGACGATCTCGGGCTACAAGAGCACCATCACCGAGCGGAGGTTCAGCGACGTACTCGATAGCCTCGCGGAGGGCGACACGCTCATCGTCAGCGAGACTAGTCGTATCTCTCGCCGCCTCATAGATGTTCTGAACATCATCCAGCAGCTCATCGACCGCGGTATCCGCGTCATCACCGTCAAGGAGAACATCGTCTTCAAGGACGACATCAACTCCAAGGTGCTGGCCTTCGCCTTCGGGTTGTCTGCCGAGATCGAGCGCAGTCTCATCTCGGCTCGGACCCGCGAGGCGCTGGCGCGTAAGAAGGCTCAGGGCGTCAAGCTCGGCCGGCCAGTAGGTTCGTCGACTCCCGACAAGCTCAAGCTTCATGGCGCAGACGAGCAGATCCTTGAATGGCTGGAGCACGGCGTGTCCAGGACCGCGATCGCATCCATGCTTGACGTGAACCGGAATACGTTGGCTCGCTACATGAAACGGCAGGAACTGGACAAAGAGTTGCTATGGCGACGCTTCCAGAAAACCACCGATAAGAAGATGTAGGCGGCAGACGCTACACCGAGTGCTAGATAGAACCTCGAATGCTCCGTCAAGCGCAACCTCGACTTTTCCACAAGTCAAATCGACAACACCGGATCGGCGAAGTCTGTGTCGTACCGCGCCACTACTCTCCCCCGCATGACACACACGGCGAAGGACATCGCGTCCTGGATGGTCGAGCAGATCAAGGCTGAGGAGGCCGTCTACCAGGAACACATCGTTCACGAGATCACCGAGAAGTTCGGCGAAGAGTGGGAGCACGCCAACGAACGAGGCAACCCCGCGATCCATCCGACCATCCTGCGGGAGTTCGGGAAGCTCAAGAACGGCGAGATCGAATGGGAGCGCGGTGATCGGAGGTGGGTCACAACTAACTAATCGCGGCTATGCCGCAAGGTACAACTGAAAATGGTCAAGACAATCACAATCAGCGACGAAGCGTACGAGTTCATCCAACGTACTGCGCACGAGCTGGAGACCCAGAACAACCGGCACACGGACACCCCGATCTTCCGCATCTACGAGAACCAGAAGGTCGAACGCCGTGATGGTTGCGGCGAACACATGGCCCGATTGGATTACGAAGGCGCTGAGGAGCATTGGTGCGATACCTGCAAGAAGATCTGGAAAGAGACAGACTGGGACGAGGAGGCTCTGCCACCGCTAGGCGAGGAAGGTTGCTACTGCGACTCACTTGACGACGCGCACTGGACCTACGCCGTGAAGCTTCTGCCGGCCATTGGTGGCTACGACGGCGTTGCCTTCCTGACCGAGAAGGCCGCCGAGGAGTACCGCGAGGCGAACCACTACCACTTCACCGGTGGCGGAGTTGTCTACGCGGAGAGCGCGTTCAGGAACCACGAGCTGAGGCCATTGATCGCGGTGATCAAGGAGATCGCGAAACCGGAGGCGAAGCTATGACCGCTCCCCTCCCCGTCACCGACTACATCGACTTCGCCCCCTACGACATGCCCGTCGCTGACCGACGCAAGCTCGACGTGGGCGACATCTACATCAACCAGGTACGGCACATCACCTGTGGCTGGTACATCCGCAGTCGGAACCGTCACGAAAACCAGACGTGTAAGTGTGGAGGCCTCTCGATCGACGGCGGCAGCTGGTACACGAAGGTCAGCGGTGATATCGAGAACGCTGAGTACCACGTGGTGCCGTACAAGCACATCGAGGCCAGCCCGTGACGGCTGCCGTGGTCCAGCGGGACGACTGCTACCTTCCACGCATGTGGGACATCGGGAGCGGCCTGAGCGCGTTGATCGGCGCAGTAGTCGGCGGTACTGCGACATTCGCGGGCACCTGGCTGAACGTCAAGCATCAAGGCAGACAGGCTGTCCAGGCACGGCGAGAAGAGAGGATCAATCGCCGCTACGCAGTTCATCAGCAGATGGTCACGGCCACATTCGCATTCGGTGAGATCACCCGCAAGGTGGCCTACGACTACCACGACGATCGTTCCGCGATGCCGGCCGACCTTGTTCAGCGCTACCACAACGCGTGGGAAGAGTTCCAGGTTGCACAGGCAGGAGCCCTCTTGGCTGGACCCGCAGCGCTGAACGAGTCATTGAGAGCGCTCGATGACGCCGCGTCTGCCTACTCCGGCACGGTGGACAAACTGCTGTCAGGGACGCGGACCCAGAAGCCCGATGGCCAACGCGACGCATTCTGGATCAGCACGAACAAGTACATCGCGGATGCCCGCGAAGCATACGACGGCGATCTGATGCCGCAAAAGTGAACTAACAGGCGGCTCGAACCGCCAAGGAACAACTGAATATGAAGAAGATCCAACTAGCCGCTGCTCTAATCGTGACGGCAGCCATCGCATCTACTGCGACTGTCGCTGCCGTGAGGTACTTGCCGTGGACAGTGAACATCTACTCGGTCTCCAGCAACGAGGTGAACAACTGCGACGGAGCGGAGTGCTACCCGCGGACCGTCAGCACCTTCGATGACCGTGGCAACAAGTGCTACGTCGTTACAGGTCGTAGGAACAGTGATACTCCCCCAAGTATCAGTTGCGTGAGGATGCGCTGATGGGCGAACGTTTCCCCCTCGAACACGGCCCCGTCACCAAGGCCACGGTCGAAGCCATCAGCGCGCTCAAACACCTACTCAACCCAGAGACGTTGTCGGACAAAGAACTTGATCGAGCCGAAGTGCTTCTAGAAGACCTCATGACCGACACAGCGCAACTGGGCGACAAGGTTCGCGCCGAGAAGCAGCGGAGGGCACAGTCATGAGCAGCGACATCACAATCGCCAAGCTCAAGACCATCGCCGATATCAGTCAGTCGTTTGAGACGAAGCAACTGTGCAACGTGATGATCGAGTACATCGAGGCAAATGAGCCCGAGAGTAAGGAGTTCGGATTCAAAGGCGGTGAAGAAGTAGAGGTGGAGTCATGACCCTCCCCCACACCATCGACCAAGCGGGTCAGCCGGCCAGGGACAAGCACAGCCCCACCGCACAGTGCACGATCATCCTGAAGCTCCTGAAGAGCAAGGGATCTGTCACCAACTACGAGCTGCTTCGGATGGGTATCCCCCGGTACTCCGCTCGGATCTACGACCTCCGGGACGAGGGGCACAAGATCGTCACCGTCTACATCGGATCAGGTCGTCGAAACGTCGTCGACATCATGTTCCACAGGCCAGCACGACAGCTCTACGAGTTCAGGCTGGTGGAGCTGGCGTCATGAGCCGCCGTCCACGGCTGAGAACCCTCGGGCTCCTTCTCGTCGACGCCTTAGTCACGACGGTCATACTCATGATCTGGACGATCATCGCGTTCGCCATGGCTGGACTGTTCGCCTACTGGTTACTCCTCCACATGCGCTTCTTCTAGCGCCCAGGTTCCGTAACGGGACTCGACGTCGGACACCCTCTATATGATTGGCCTCGGCCGACGAGAGGATCTACCGTGACCGACCCGATCAAGGCAGCGATGCAGGCTGCGACTGAAGTCAACCGGCGGCGAGTCGCTGATAGCATTCGGCCCGCTACCGATGCCTTCTTCACGTCGCCCTCCATCCGGGATGTTCTCGACTCGTTCGCATTCAAGAACCTCATGGGCGACCGCTACTTGATGCAGGGGATCTTTGACGCAGGCCGCGTCAGCCTGCTCCCTCAGTACAACTTGCATCCAGATCTCGCCGGCATCGGCGATCTCGCGTCAGTGTCAGTGCTTCCGTTCCAGCAGTCGGTGATGGACTCAATTCCAGCAATCAATGACATCTGGCGGCAGAACATGCCAGACATCATGCCGATCGATTCGGCGCTCATGAGCGGATTGATCGACTCTAGCCAGATCGGCTTCGGCATCCAGGAAGTCTTTGACGCTCACTCTCTGGTACCTGACTTCGGTGAACAGATCCGAGCGATTACGGGAGACTTGTTCAACACCCAAGAATCTTGGCGCGAGCTTCAGTTGCAGACATCTGCGACGATCGGAGCCATCGCTCAGAACTCCGGAGTCAGTGTCATCGCCGCGAGCGGGCTCGGTGACTCGTTCGGCGCAGAGTTTGCAGACGCCATGCGCACCCTCGTTCCTCAGTTTGACGTCTTCCCGGACTTCTTCGGCCTCAAGGACTTGGCGGACAATTTTGTCGACCAGGATCTCCTTGATGCAGTGGAAGATCAGCTCGCATCTGATCCGAGCAGGCTTGCGGCGTTCAACGTTGCAGTAAAGACGATTAGGAAGCGCCTGAAGGTCTCTAAGGAGACGGCCCGGAAGATCGTTATTACGACCATGTACATCACCAGCTTCGCGGTGACATTCTACGTTTTACAGTACGGACCGGAGGATGTCAGTGGCACGCTTAGCAACTTCCTGACTGCGGGTGGATTCTCAGTTCCCGGTGGAGCGCATCACGCAATCAACAAGGCGTTCAAGAAGTCCTGACTTCTCCATCATCTTTATCCACATGTGGAAAAGATTGGTGTTGCATTCTTCCTGCAAATGGCTCATAGTCTTTTACAGGAGGGGAACATGAACAACCAAGACAAACCATCGTTATTATCACAGCACCAGTTGCACTTCGAGCACGGGGACGACGTACCGTTTCTACGGATGATCGGCGCGTACAAACGCTACCGCCGACAGCGAGCCGCACGACAGCCAAAGGAGGCAGCCAGTTAGGGACGGGATCACCTTCTACCTAACTTTTGCACTGCTCATTGTAGCTGTCCCAATCATCGGACTCGCTTTGAAAATTAGACACCGCTAGTTGCCCGCAAAACCCCGTCTAGAACGGTAAGACCGCGTGACTCCACTCACGGCAACAGTGGTTATGGATGACCTGGCACCTGGTCACCTAGCTCGAATGCTATGCGAGGGCATTCGAGGCACTTTGAAAACTTGGATCATCATGACTATCACGGGGGACGAGTTTCGCCCCTTCTACCTTTCGGCAAGACGGGCCGGCAAACCTGAAACACTTAATCGTTTTTAGCAACTACCTTTGCCGGTCCCGTGATGGTCGTGATGATATCCAGCCATGGGGACGATGCAGACGGAGCAGGTTTCGCTCGTAACTTCGCCCTTGTGACTGGGGACTTGATCGGGAACCCACCCGCTCGATCGAGTCCTCTATCTAGACGATTCACCGATGCAAAACATGGAAGCGGCCCTCCTTGGTTTATTCGCTTCCACTGCTTGATTCCGGTCGGTGGATCTTCCAGACGCTACCAACAACTAAATAGAGGAGACAACGTGGAACACCTATCACCCCTTGAACACGACGATCCAGGCCGCGAGGCGCGAGTGCGCAAGCTCGGAACCTACGTCATGTTCGAGCACGTCATGAACGCTGTCGACAAGGCAGTAATCACCCGCGATGTCGCCGTGGAGCAGGCAGCGACGCTGTACGCGGAGATCATGGGGACAGCAGAATGACGGCCCCCTTTGGCGAGGTACCGCCATCCCACCAGTACGAACTCATCTCCCCCACTGACTGCTACGCGGACCTTGATCGGCATCAAAAGCGCGATCTCCGTGCGCATCTGGCTCGTGTCGTCATGACGAACCTCGCGATCATGTACGAACTCACGGACATGCTGGTTGCAGATGGTGAGGAAGCGAAGAGCCGGCGAAAGCGGGTGGAGTTTCCAGAGCACTTCCTGGTTGATGGAGGCCCAGCGTGACTCGCCTACTGACCCAGTTTGAGATCGATCGGCAACGCCAGAACACCGAGATCAACGCGCGAAAGATGTGGGATGCCAAGTGCAGCCCCTGCGCGGACTGCAAGCTCCAATGGCATCCGTACTGCATGACATTCGATCACATCGATCGCCGTGCCGCGACGAAGAATAAGAACGCCAAGACGCTGAACTCAATCCTCTACTACAACCCCGAGATGTTTCAGAGAGTGATGAACGGCTGTTCCGTCGTCTGTCGCAACTGCCACATGATCCGCGAACTGCGCCGCGACATCAAGGACCCCAAGGTAGGCAAGCGGAACAAAGTCCAGATGCAGGAGATGCTAGAGCGATGTAGAGCAGGTGGGCTCATGGAAGACACGGCATCATGAGCGCATCCTCCGACAAGGGCGTCAGCCTCGAGAGTCACATCGCCAAGACCCTTCAGAAGAAGCTCGGTGCCCGCGTTACCCGTGACAAGCGGAGTGGTGCAGGCTCCCACCAGAAGCTCGACATCACCGACTACTTCCAAGACACACCGTTCGACATCGAGGCCAAGAACCACAAGACCGTCTCGATCAAGGAGTGGATGCGGCAGGCGAAGGCCGGCGCGAGCCCGAACCGTGTTCCTACGGTGGTCTTCGCGGCTGATGATGACGTGCTCGCCTGCGTGCCGTTCGATGCGCTGGTTGATCTTGCGGTTCAGATCCGAGACCTCACAGCCGAACTGAAAGATCTGCGGACACCGGTCGTGCTCCCTGTAGAGGAAGCGGTTGAGAAGGCCGTTGCCATCAAGCAATCATCCGGTGTCTCAACCTGCCGCAACGGTCACATCGTCTCCCCTGGCTCGAACAGGTGCCTCGACAAGAAGTGCCCGTACGCATCCACTTACAAGAAGCCCAAGGTCAAGAAGGCCTAGATCGCGGGCTGAATCTTGGAGCTATCCGGCTCCAAGTACATTCCACGATCTAGAAGGTGACAGAGATGACCAGGATCAAGGCGGTGCTCGTACGCGCCGACGAGGCGAGCAAGCCACAGCAAGTCGAGTACCAAGCTGGCAGTCTGCGTGACATCTACTCGCTGACCAACTGCAACATCGTTGAGTTCGTCGACTTCGGCAACGGAGCCTCGATGATCACTGACGAAGAGGGGAAGCTCAACGGTTCTGAGTTGAATCGGAGGGCCACACTTCTTCTCTGGCTTCTCGAGTCCCGGTGGAGGAACGCCGATGTCATCATGGGCGACGTTCTGATCATCGGTGCACCCGATGAAGAAGGAAACTCCACCAGCATCCCCGAGGAACTGCGCGCGCTGATCATGGACGTCGATAGCTACAAGGTCGAGGTCCAGACAGGGGGCGACAGCTGGGCGAGCAACAACCTGCGGTACGACGACCTGTTTAAGGCAGCTAACGCTGGCTTGGGCCTCATGGAGCGCTGGTTGCTCGTAACCGACCTGCGTGTTGTTGCTTGCTAGATCCCATCCGGTATGCCCGCCACATCCAGTGGCGGGCGTTTTCATGCTCGGGTACGCGCCTGCCTCGGCCATACTCCTGTGGTGACTAGCGAAGATGAGGCGCGGAAGCTTCTGGAGTACGCGGATCAGTACGACAAGAGTCTCGACACTTACGAGCGACTGACAGCGATTGTCGTCCAGGAACTTAAGACCGCAGTCGGTTCGACGGGGATCAAGACGCACTCAATCACTGGACGCGTCAAAGAGCGAAAGAGCTTCATCGAAAAGATCGAACGCAAAGGGTATGACGATCCCTTCACGCAGACGAAAGATCTCGTTGCTGCGCGAGTCGTCACGCTACTAAGTGCTGACCTCGGCGCGGCAGACCGTGCAATCCGTAGCTGCTTCGAGGTGATGGATCGCGATGACAAAGAGCGGAAGGCTGAGCCAGAGAACTTCAGTTACACGTCTATTCACTACGACTGCGGACTGAAGCATACCCATGTCGACGCCGAGAACTACCACCTAGTCAACATCACTTTCGAGGTACAGCTTAGGACTGTGTTGACGGATGCTTGGGCCAGCATCGAGCACTACCTCGCATACAAGGGAGCCTCCAGCATTCCCCGCGAGATCCGAAGAGACTTGAGCGCACTGAAGGGCTTGCTTCACGTAGCCGACAAGCAGTTTCAAGGGATCGACGCTCAGCTTCAGGATATCCAGGCAAAGGCTGCGGCAGCGAATCCGGGCGATCTACACCTGTTCCCGCTGAACCTAGCCACTGTCAAGGGACTACTGCGGCGTCTATTCGTCGATCGGGATGAATCTGCCGACCGCGACTACTCCGAGTTTGTTGAGCAGCTCAATAGATGCGGATACGAGAACTTGAAGCAAGTGAACGAGGCAATTGCACAGGGTCTCGCCACGGCTACGGCCAACGAAGCGATAAGCCCGCCGTTCGATCCGGCAACCATGCAGCCGTCTAGATTTACCGATGCAGGCTTGGCGAAACTGGCGGTCAGCATCACCGACGAGCGAATGAACCAGCTCCTATTGGACAGCGCCATCGACGACGTCGACTCGTTCCTCATGGATGAGTACGACGGGCACTGAAGCCGCGTAGCGCCATCTGAACCTCAGTAAGTTCGCGGACTATCTGTGCAGCACTGGCGTCGCGCAGGACGCTAGCCCATACCTGTGACAAGTCGTGCGTCCCGTCGTAGCACTCACCGTGCAAGTGGGCGAGGAAGTCCAGCGAGTACGGAGGTTCGTACTCAATGGGAGGGATCGGCTCATCCATGTCTGTTAGACGCATCCGTATCGCCGCCGGTTCCAAGTGAAAGACCCCCGTATCCACGAGCGAGTGCTCAAGCGGACACGGGGGTCGTACTGGGTTGAGGAGTGAAAATGCCCACTGCACATTGCCAACGCTCTCCCCGTTGGATGTGCAGTGGGCGTTGCCCTATGTAGTTGTGAGTAGATCTGGATCACCTCCGAGTCAGTCCTGACCAGGACGGAAATTCCTTCGACGCCCCCGCAAGCCATCGGCCTGCTTGAGGTTGTCCAGTGGGATCACCTTGTTGACCTCGGCGGCGGTTGCTGCCAGTTCGACACGCTTCCCATCCGGGTACTCCACCGTGATGTTCACCAAGTTGGAGACCGTCTTCAGCGCGTCGAGTTCCTTCGGACCCGCATCGAGCTGCTTGTCCTCATCGAGGTCAGGGTGATTCCTTACGATCACGCGGAGCGCTTCGAGCTCGTTGAGCTCATCTCCTGTGACGTCCGAGAACTTCACTGAACGTAGACCCATAATCTTCACCCCCTTAGAGGCATAGTGCTTCGCAATAGCCGGACGGCAATCACGTTGCACTTATTTACGCACAGATCCTGTTTCAAGTAAATACAAAAGTTGATACAATGGGGGTAGATGAAAAAGGATTTCGACCTAGAATGCTATATCGCCGCTTCCGTACGCAGATCAAAAGTGCCGGTCAAAGTCAAGGACTCTCACACCCTCGTCTCGGTCGCAAGACTACTTAATTCGACTATACCGTCGAACTAGAATCCTCCTCGTTTCTTGACTGACTTAACCGACCTCTTGGCAACCCAAAAGAAGGCAGCCGACAAGAGGAACGCGATAATTGTGGGTGGTATCACTGAGGGATCACCACCTATTTGTGAGATACCAGTGATGCCGGCACCGAAAAAAAGGAAGCTGAGTACGCCACACGCAATCATGACCACGACGAAGAAGATAGCCCCCAGCTGAATTGACAACGGCGGGTTATCCGATCCCTTCGGCCAGCTCGCAACCTTCGGCTGATCAGTCTCCGTCTGCGGAGCCGATGCCGACTTCCTCTCTTGAGCCTCAAACTCCGCTTTGATCTCCGCGTTCTTGTCTGCGATCCACCGCTCGCGTGAAATACGGGTCTCCGCCTTGACGCTCTCCTCCCGCGCCTTGACTTCACGAGCGCGGCGTTCCTCAGCCTCACGCTGTCGACGAGCGTTGTCTGCCTCACGTTTCTGTTGTTGCCTGCGATCCTGCTCGGCCTTTCGGGCGCGTTCTTCAGCAGCGCGCTTATCCGCTTCCTCCCGCTTCTTAGCCTGGAGGAACAGTCGTGCAGCTCGGTTAGCCGGCGTGGTCACACCAAGTGGGTCGAAGGTGAACAACTTGATCTCGCACTCATCGGCGTACTGGACGGCGTGCTGCGAGTAGCCCGTCGCGGCGAAGAAGAACAGCTCGACCTCGTGACGACTCCCCCGTGCACCGTAGAGCTGTTGCACAGCGGGACGACCAACCTGAGCACCCTGCCACTTCACCTGCGCAAGAGCCCGTTTAGAACGAACATCTATGCCGCCGTCAGATCCCGCGTTGGTCACCTTGGCATCGGTGAAGCCCATCTCACGCATCCGTAGTGCGGCATTCTTCTCAGCCGCCTCAGCGGTGGTGATGTACTCCACGTCGTCTCCTTGTGTCCCGACGAATCATAGGGTCGGGGAAGATATGCAGAACAGCAGGTCTGCCACTACGCGCTCATGGCGCGGGCGGGGCCAAGTGCTACTGCGACGAGGTACGCGAACCCAAAGTAGAAGTGACTTAGCGACGTTATGGCAGACACGCAGACGTGCTTGTAGAAGTCTGTACTGAACGAATCCTTGGCGAGCACGGTGAGCGTTTCACGCTGGTCTCCCCAGTGCAGGCTGTCGCCGTAGTTGTACGCTTTGATGATGTCGTCCGGAACCACGCCCATGAAGCTCTTCGGGGCGTCAGGGTTGGCACCCTTCGGCCGAAGGCGTTCGCACACGAGGGTGGCCGACATCTTCTGCATGAGTTGCGCCCGCGCCTTTTTCCACGACTTGAGAACGGCACGGGCCTCAGCAGCCTCTTTCTCATTGAGTCCACCCGCCGCCTTGTTCAGTGAGTTCCAGACCTTCGTGAAGCTGGCGTTCTCCATGTCGTTGTGAAGCTGGCGAAAAGTCGCAGAGAAGCCGGCAAAGGCCTCATGACTGGGGAGGACGGAACTGAACGATCTCTCCCCTCCCGAGCTATGCATAGACATCCGGCCGTCAGCACTAAGGACTGAGTAACCCGCCAAGTTCATGCAGGTGGTCACGAATCTGACCGCGGCGTCTCGCTCAGAGCCTTGAAGAGACGCAAACGGACCGGGGAAGTTGGCCGGATCATCGAGATCGAACAGGTACGTCAATCGCTCCCAGTGGTAGTCGAACCCTTTGGGGTCAGCCGCACGATCGCGGAGCGGAGCGGCGAATTTCAAAGGGACGGGACGGATCGTGTCCTCGAGTTGAATCGAGTTCACCTTGATCGAGTTGTCGGGGTAGCTGCGCTGAGTGCCCGTGATCTTGTACATCAGGCAGGACGGTCCATATTCAACTGATATGTACTTGTCGTCCCGAATCGGGATAACGGGGCCGAGCCGAGGCTCTGCGACGGCGACAGTCTTTGGCCCGCGATCCTTGCTCCGGCGCCCCGGCTTCTTCCCCACCGCTACCTCCGATTTGATCCACACACTCAACTGGCCGATACCCTATGCGGCCCGCCCGACACCTTGCCCAGACCCTGACGATTTCTGCGGAGGGTTCCGAGTCCGAGTTAGCAACTCCGACGGGATCAGCGATTCCGGCAGGTCACGTGCCGTATCGGACCAGGCGACGTATCCTGGCCTGGTTCCGTGGGGTGTTTCGGCATTGACAGACTCGTCGAGGAACAGCACACCCCGATGCGCCCGGCTCACCGCCCCCGGTCGCGCCATCCCCGACCCGCCGCCGACGAGCGCGCTGATCGAGCACGTGTGGTGCGGTGCCACGAACGGCGGCTCGGTGATCAGCGGCTGGTCGGCCGTGAGCAGTCCCGCCACCGAGTGGATCGCCGTCACCTCCAGCGACTCCTCCTCGCTCAACGCGGGCAGGATCCCCGGAAGTCGCTGCGCCAGCATCGTCTTCCCGGTCCCGGGCGGCCCCGTCAAAATCAGGTGATGCGCGCCGGCCGCGGCGACCTCCAGCGCCAGCCGGGCCTCCTCCTGCCCGGCGACGTCACTCAGATCCGGCACCACCCGTACCGGATCACGGTCGATCGCACCCGGTTTCGCGAGCACCAGCTCACCGCGCAGCCACTCGACCACCTCGCGCAGGTCACGCGCGCCGAGAACATCGACGCCGTCGACGAGTCCGGCCTCGGCAAGCGCGACATACGGCACCACCACCGTCGACCATCCGGCCTGCTTCGCGGCGAGCACCGCGGGCAGGATGCCCCGCACCGTCCGCAGCCGCCCGTCGAGCGCCAACTCCCCCAGCAGGACGCTCTTCTCGAGATCCCCGACCGGCACCACCCCGGCCGCCGCCAGCACCGCACACGCCAGCGCCAGATCGTAGGCACTGCCACCCTTCGGCAGCGTCGCCGGCGACAACGCCAGGATGATCCGCGAATCCGGCCACTTCTCACCGGAATTGGTCACTGCGGCCCGCACCCGGTCCCGCGACTCCTGCAACGCGGTGTCCGGCAACCCGACCAGATGCGTCCCCGGCAGACCCCGACCGAGATCGGCCTCGATCTCGACCAGCTCCCCCTCGACACCCCGCACCGCGACCGAGTGCGCCCGCCCCAGCGCCATCAGAACACCGCCTCGAGATGGGTCAGCTCCGGCGCGCATCCCGGCGTCGCCAGCACCGAGATCACGTCGAACCGCACCCGCGCCCACCCCCGGGCCTGCTCCCGCAGCCACAGCCCCGCCAACCGCCGAATCCGCGCCTGCTTCGAATACGTCACCGCCTCCGCCGGCGTCCCGAAACCGCGCCCGGTGCGGGTCTTGACCTCCACGAACACCACCGCACCGCCTTCCTCGGCGATCACGTCCAGTTCGCCGTACCGGCACCGCCAGTTGCGGTCCAGCACCACCATCCCCCGCCCGACCAGATGCTCGACCGCCAGCTCCTCGCCGAACGCCCCCAACTCCACATTGCGTGCCATGCCACGACCCTGCACCCCACCACCACCCGAAGTGCCTGAGCCACCAGCGGGTTTCGGCGGGCCTGTGGATGGAATCAGGGGCTGTGGACAAGGACCACGCCGTGCCGAATCGGTCAGGTCCTCCGGACCGCGACCCGCGTCGGGATCGCGATGGCGAGCGCTCCCAGCAACACCGTCGCGGCGATGATCCCGCCGTACACGGCCGGGGAGATCGCCGGGATCGGCTGCCCGGAGATCCCGATGCTCACGCCCACCAGCGGCGGCAGCGCGATGAGGGTGCCGACCACCGCGGCGATCACGACGACGATCACCGACTCGGCCCGCATCATCGCCCGCACCTGCCGCCGACTCGACCCGACCAGCCGAAGCAGTGTGAACTCGCGTCCTCGCTCCACGGTCGACATCACCAGCGTGTTCACGACGGCCACGGCGAGGTAGCAGAGCAGGACGGCGAGTCCGATCAGGCTGGTCCACGACTGCGCATCCCGTTCCTGCTCGCCTGCGGCGCCGAGTGCTGCGCGGTCGACTGCCACGAACCCGGCCGCGGTCAGCGCCTGCCCGACCTCGGCCTGCCTGCCGGGTTCGGTGCGGACGAGGATCGAGTCGTTGAGCCCGCTGGTGGTGTGCGCCCGGACGATGGTGCCGGCCATCGTGACGTCACCGAATCCGAGCCCCCGGCCATAGGTGGCGACCACCGTCGCGGCGACCGGGGTGCCGTCGCCGAAGTGCAGGTCGACGGTCTCCCCGATGCGGGCTCCGATCGTCTGCGCGGCATCGGTGCTCAGCGCCACGGCGTCCGGGGCGGCGAGCCCGTCGAGGCTGCCGTCGACCACCTTCAAGTCCATGGTGTCCGCTGTCGCGGCGGGGTCGACGCCCTGCAGCGCGTACCGCTCCGTGACCGACTCCTCCCCCACCCCGTGCGGGATCAACACCTGGCTTCGGGTGATCGGGTTCGCGGCCGACACTCCCGGCAGCGCGGCGACCGCGGCGCCGACGCCGGGTGAGAGGCCGGAACCGGGGGCGGTGACGAGGAAGTCGGCGGTGACGCCGTCCCTCGCCTGATGGTTCGCCTCCGCCGCGACGGTCGTCTGGGCGAACACCTGCACGCACCCGAGCCCGATCGCGAGCGCCAGCGGGGTGATCGCGGACGCGAGCCGACGGGCATTGCTGCCGGTGTTCGCGGCGGCGAGGAACAGTGCGGGCCGGCCCGACCGGCGCAGCGGTCCCCCGACGAGCGACACCGCCCCCGCGACAAGTCGTGGCCCCAGCAGTCCGACCGCGATCATCAGCAGCACAGCCGAACTCGCGGCGCCGGCGACGGCCGCCGGGCCGTGCACGACCACCGGCGTCATCGACGTGGCGAGGCCGAGTGCCGCGAGGACGAGCCCGGTGATCACCCGACCACGGCCGAGCGCGGCCGGGGTGGCCGACGCCTCCCGCAGCGCGTCCACAGGGTCGATCCGTGCGGGTCGGCGGGCGGCGACGGCCGCGGCGACCCGCGCGGTCAGCACGCTCAGGACGACGGCCGCGACGGCGGGAAGCGGGCCGTACGCCAGGTCGAAGTCGGCGGGCAGCATCCCGACGGCGGCGAACCGGAACCGCAGGAGCCCGGCGAGCAGATACCCGGGCACCGTGCCCAGAGCGGCCGCGACGGCGCCGACCAGCAGCACCTCGTGGCCGACGAGCCGGTGGATCTGCCGGGAGGTGGCGCCGACCGCGCGCAGCAGCGCGAAGTCGCGCCTGCGCCCGGCGATGGTCAGCGACAGGGTGGTGGCCACGACGAACATCGCGATCAGCACCACGGTGCCCGCGAAGGACGTTCCGATCATGACGAGTTCGCTTCGCGCGGCTCCGGAGTCGAGGAACTCGACGTCGCCTCGGGCGGCGCCGGTGCGGACCTCGAGTTCGGGCGCGGCCCGGTGAATCTCGTCCACCAGGACCCGAAGGGACGTGCCGTCGGCCGCATCGATCGCGATCGCGTCCACGGTGTCCGGGTGCGGTGACAATTCCGCGGCACGCGAGTCGGTGACGAAGACGTGCGCCGCCCGGTCCGGGGTGTCGCCGTCCCGCACGGAGGCGACGCCGACGACGATGTATTCCGCTCCGATGCCGCCGTGTGCCAGCGGAATCCGGTCACCGAGCCGGGCGGGCTGCCGGTCGTCGACGACCACCTCGCCCGCGCTCCCGGGGGCCCGGCCCTGCCGGATCTCGTACGGGGTGATCGCCGCCGCGGACCAGCCGTGCGCCTGCACCGGCCGCCCCGCCCAGGACAGCGGGACGGTCGTGTCGGCCACCGCCCGGCCGACGCCGGGCAGCGCCGCGAGTTCCCCGACCACACCGGCGGGCAACGTCGCCCGCTCGGGCAGCGCCTGATCGATGTCCGCCGGGACGGCCAGGCGCTGTGACACGCCGACGATGACGTCCGCACCGGCGTAGCGCTGCGGCGCCACCCCGCCGCGGATGCCCGACTCGATCAGCACCCCGAGTCCGGTGACGAGCATCGCGGCGCACAGGACCGCGACGAACATGCCGACGAAGCCGCCGCGGTGTTCGCGAACACCGGCCCTCGCGAGTGCCCTCATCGTCACCACTCCCCGAGGTGGGTCATGTGGTCGGCGACCTGCTGCGGCGTCGGCCGGTCCAGGTGACCGACGAAGACGCCGTCCGCGAGGAACACCACCCGGTCTGCGTGCGCGGCGGCAACGGGATCGTGGGTGACCATGACAACGGTCTGGTCGAGGTCCGTGGCGGTCCGCCGCAGCAGGTCGAGCACCTGGCGGCCGGTCCGCGAATCGAGTGCTCCGGTCGGCTCGTCCGCGAACACCGCGTCGGGACGTGTGACGAGGGCGCGGGCGATGGCCACCCGCTGCTGCTGACCACCGGACATCTCCGCGGGCCTGCGCCCACGGAGCTCGGCCAGTCCGACAGCGTCCACCACGAAGTCCAGCCAGGCCGGATCGACGGACCGGCCCGCCAGCAACAACGGCAGGGTGATGTTCTGCTCTACCGTCAGCGCGGGCAGCAGGTTGTAGGCCTGGAACACGAAGCCCACGTGGTCGCGGCGGAACCTGGTGAGCGCCTTCGGCTTCAACCGCGAGATGTCGGTGCCACCGAGCCACACCGATCCGCTCGTCGGGCGGTCGAGGCCGGCCGCGCAGTGCAGGAAGGTGCTCTTCCCGGATCCGGACGGCCCCATCACCGCGGTGAACGAGCCCCGCGCGAGATGCAGGTCCACTCCGCGCAAGGCGGTGACGCCCGCCGCGCCGGAGCCGTACGTCTTGGTCACCGAGTCGAGCCGGAGAGCGGTCCCGGACGGGACCCGGACCGGGGTCACTGCTGATGTCTGCATGACTCCCAACGCTATTGACGCTGCTGCATCCTGCCGATCCACCGTGGTACCCGATCAATGGTGTAGCTGGCTGTACCGTCCGGCCCGGCCCGGTGCGGCATGCTGGGGTCCATGTCGATGACCGGGATCCTGCGCAGGTGGTGGCGGGCGACCCGTTTCCTGGTCATCGAGGGGCTGGCCGGATTCGTGTCCCTGGCGCTGCTCCCCGTCGGCGTGCTGCTCGTCGTGTTCACCGTGATCGGTCCCGGCTGGCTGGCGGCACCGCACGCGGTGCGACTGCTGCGGTGGTGGGCAGGGTTGGCCCGGCTTCGTATCGGTCGGTTCGTCGGCGAGACGGTGCCGCAGCGGTATCCCCCGATCCCGGGCGAGCCCACGTTCGCCGACGCACGACGGTTGCTGACGGCACCGTCCACGCGGCGGGACGCGTGGTGGGTGGTCCTGCACGGCGTCCTCGCGCCGATTGCCGGTGCGCTGGCCGTTGGTCTCCCCCTCGGCGTCCTGAACTCGCTGCTCGTCCCGGCCTACTGGTCGACGATGCCGCCCGAGGAGCCGGTGACCAACCCGTTCCCGGTGACGTCCTGGTGGACCGCGGCGGCGATGCCCGTGGTCGCGGCGCTCTACGCGGGGCTGGCCCTGTGGCTGGTCCCGGCGATGGCTCGCGGCCTGTCCGCGCTCACCCGCAGGCTCCTGGCGCCGGCACGCGAATCGGAGTTGGCGGCGCGGGTGAGCGAGCTGACCGAGAGCCGGGCGGCCGCGCTGGACGCGCATGCCGCCGAACTGCGGCGCATCGAACGGGATCTGCACGACGGCGCCCAGAATCGACTCGTCGGTGTGGTGATGATGCTCGGTCTCGCCGAACGCTCCCTGACCACGAATCCGGCGCAGGCACTGCCGCAGCTGGCGCGGGCGCAGGAGGCCGCCGCCGATGCGCTCGCGAGCCTGCGGACCGTGGTGCACGACATCTACCCCCCGATCCTCGACGAACTGGGCCTCGACGGCGCCCTGTCGGCGCTGGCCGGGCGCTGCGCGGTGCCGTGCGTGCTCGACGTGGACGAGCTCGCGCGGGTACCTGCCGCCGTCGAGTCCGCGGCATACTTCGTGGTCGCGGAGGCCCTGACCAATGTGGTCAAGCACAGCGGCGCGGCCCGGGTCGCGGTGACCGTGCGGACCGAAGCGGCGGAGGCAGGACACGTCCTCACGATCGGGGTCGTCGACGACGGCGGCGGCGACGCGCGAGAACGGGACGGCGGTGGCCTCGCCGGGATCCGTCGCCGGACACGGGCATTCGAGGGAAGAGTGGAACTGGACAGCCCGGTCGGTGGACCGACGACATTGAGAGTGGAGTTGCCGTGCGCATAGCGATCGCCGAGGACGATGCCCTGCTGCGGGAGGGCCTGGCCCTGCTGCTGCGCAGCGAGGGGTTCGATGTCGTTGCCGCGGTGGACAATCCCGACTCGTTCCTCGAGACCCTCGACTCGGTGGACGCGGCGGTGCTCGACGTCCGAATGCCGCCGACGTTCACCAACGAAGGACTGCAGGCGGCGGCCGAGGCGCGGCGGCGCCGGCCGGGATTCCCGGTTCTGGTGCTCTCGGCGTACGTGGAGGACCGGTACGCGAGCGGGCTCCTCGCGGACGGCGCGAGCGGTCTCGGCTATCTCCTCAAGGAACGCGTCGGCCGGGTGGCCGAGTTCACCGACGCTCTGCGCCGCGTCGCCGAGGGCGGGACGGTGATGGACCCCGAGGTGATCTCGCAGCTTATGAGCCGGCGCCGCGCCGACGACCCGATCCGGTCCCTCACCCCACGCGAGTCCGAGGTCCTGGGTCTGATGGCCGAGGGCCTGGACAACACGTCGATCGCCGCGCGACTGGTGGTCAGTGACACCGCGGTGAGCAAACACATCGGCAACATCTTCGCCAAGCTGGGACTGTCGGCGTCGGATGCGGGTCACCGGCGGGTCCTCGCGGTGCTCGCCTACCTCCGCGCCTGACGACCGAGACGCAACAGCGATCTCTTGTCGGACCCCGTCGCTACCTTCGCGGGAAGCGTCCGAAGAAACCGGACGGGACCTCGAGGAGCTTCGTGAGCGACAGGACGACCGCCGACGCCCGGGACGACGAGTCCGCCTTCGCGCCACCCGCCTCGTGGATTCCCGTGAAGTATCCGCGGCGGGGCGGCTTCGCGGCCGACGTCGCCCCCGTCGACCCCGACGCGGGCACGGTCCTCGACCACGAGATCGAGTCCAACGAACAGCATCTGCAATGGGCCGCCTGGGATCTGGTGAAAGATCCCAATCCCAACGCGCTCGCCGCCGCCGCGCGCCGCTACCAGGCCGGCGAGTACTCGCCGGTCGGTGCGGCCGCACTGATGGTCCTGCTCACGCGATTCACGACGCCCGAGACGGGCGCACTCGTCGTGGACGGGTGGGCGGCGAGGCACGGAGTGCCGTTCGCGGTCGAGGCACTGCTGGAGGCATCCGACATGCGGCAGGTCAGCACCCGGGTGCCGGTGCCGGAGAACGCCGACTTCGTCTTCGTGACCTTCGTGGTGGGGGGCATCGGATCGAATCGCGAGTCGTCGGCGGAAGTCGGCCCGCCGAGCCACGTGATGCGCGACGTGCTCACGCAGACCGGCGACCTGAACGAGCAGGTGCGCCACACCGTCCGCGAACACATGCTCGACCGCATGCGCGCACTACTGGCCGCCGCGTCGGACGACGACTACGCCGCGGCGCGCGACGCGGCATCGGGGCTGCGCACGAACACGATCCGGTGCCTCACCGCGACGTACCTCTTCCCGACCGAACGGGACTGGTCGAACGAGCTGATCATGGGGATGGACGAGGTCCCGTACCACTGGCGCACCCATCTCGTGGTGTCGTCGAACACGACCGCCGAACTCGGGCGGGTGATCGGCCGGAACGGGCGCCACGCGTGGCTCGACGACGAAGCGGTTCTGGCGGGCGTGGTCGACGGTGTCGGCGCCGACGTCGCGACGGCACTGACCACCGCCTTCGACACGGAATTCCCCTACCGCAGCGTTCGGGACGACGAGATCCGGCTGCGCATCCTGCACGCACTGTCGTCGATCCCCACCGAGGACGCGTTCGCCGCACTGGTCGACCGGGCGCAGCTGAAGAACGCACTTCCCGCGGTGCTGCACGCGATGGAACACTACCCGCGCCGTGCCTTCGGGATCCTGGCCCGATCCGGTTCGGGGTTGTTCGACCGCCACGTCCGGGAACAACCTGCCCTGGCCGCCGAGCTGGCGGACACCCTCCCCACGTGGGCCCGGCGCCGGGTCGAGGACCTGACGACGACGGTGCCCGAGGCAACCGATCTTCCCGCGATCCTGGTCAGCCCGCCGTGGTCGAAGAGGCGAAAGCCGACCCCGCCGACCGTACTGGACGGGCTCGTCGCCCCCGCTGTTCGCCGAATCGATTGGCTACCGGGCGAACTCGAAGAGCTGCGGAATACTCCGCACGACTACTGGTACACCACGTGGGAGCAGTACCGGCAGTACGTCCGCGAGACGACCGCGCAGGGTGTGAACGAGTGGGACGCCTGGTTGATCTTCCTGATCGCCCCGGACGAGATTGCCCGACCGCTGCTCACGGACTGGGCGGGAACGTCGCTCAAGGACCCGCTTCGCGTCGTGGCCCGCTACGAACTCGACGCCCTACCGCTGATGCTGCAGTTCGCCCGCGCGCATCCCGGCGCCGCGGCCCCGTACCTGATGCCGTACGTCGATATCGACGTTGCGCGGCTGCATGCGACGATGTTCGCCACCCGCAAGAATCTCCGCAGACCGGCACTGTCGTGGCTCGTGCGACACGCCGCGGACGCGGTGACGTTGCTGGTTCCGGATGCGGTGGGACCGGTAGGGACGCAACGCGATCACGCCACGGCCGCCCTGCGAGCGCTGGCCCGCGCCACCGCCCGGGAGACGGTGGTCGACGGCGCCGAGCGGTACGGAACCGACGCCGCGAAGATCGTGGGAGACCTGGTCGATCTCGACCCGCTCGAGGCGCTACCCAAGAGAATCCCCAAGATTCCCGCGTGGGCGGACATCGAGTCGCTGCCGCCGATTCTGACGACCGATCGATCCGCGGCGCTCCCCACCTCCGCCGTGTCGACCCTGCTGACGATGTGCGCGATCGGGACCGCGGACGCCCCGTACGCCGGACTCGACGTCGTCGCCGCGTTCTGTGATCGCACATCGCTGGCCGCGGCCGCATGGGAACTGTTCGAACGCTGGTGGGGAGCCGGCGCCCCGGCGAAGGACAACTGGGTGATCCTCGCCCTTGGCTGGCTGGGCGACGATTCGACCGTCGCCAGGCTGGCACCACTCATCCGGCGGTGGCCGGGCGAGAACGGCACCGCCCGAGCTCAACTCGGGCTCGATGCGCTCGCCGCACGCGGGTCGGCGCGGGCGTTGACCGAACTCGATCGCATCTCGCGGAAGATGAAGTTCAAGTCGTTGAAGAACGGCGCCCGGCAACGCGTCGCGGACGTGGCCCAGGATCTCGGACTCGACCCCGAGCAACTGGCGGACCGCACCGTGCCCGATCTCGATCTCACGCCCGAGGGAACGATGACGTTCGACTTCGGATCGCGCACGTTCGCCGTGGGTTTCACCGAGGCACTGGTGCCGTTCGTCCTCGACGAGGCCGGCACGAAGACGGCCGGACTCCCCAAGGCGAGCGCCGGGGACGACCCGGCATTGGCCGAGGAAGCGAAGAAGCGGTTCTCGGAACTGAAACGTGAGGCGAAAACTGTCGCCGCGGAGCAGATCAAGCGGTTCAACCGGTCGATGGTCACCGGGCGCCGCTGGAGCGGAGACGAATTCACCGACTTCGTTCTCGGTCATCCCGTGCTCGTGCACATGGCACGCCGCCTGCTGTGGGCCTCGTTCGACGAGAACTCCCGTCCCGTGGTCGTGTTCCGGGTCGCGGAGGACAACACGCTCGCCGACGTCGAGGACCGCGCGGTCGCCCTGCCGGACGGCCCGATCGGGCTCGTGCACCCCGCCCACATACCCGACACCGTGGGCGCCTGGTCCGACGTCTTCGCCGCTCACGACATTGCGCAACCGTTTCCCCAACTCGGCCGTACCGTCCACCACCCCCTGCCCGGTGACACCGACGGGAGCGGACTGTCGCGATTCACCGGGGTGACCGCGACACCGAGTCAGGCCCTGCGGCTGACGTATCGCGGATGGGAACCCGTGTGGGAGAACCCCGCGTCCTGGGGTCAGGGGCTGCTGTATCGGCTCAGCGACGAGGTGTCGGTGTTGCTCGGACTGGAACCGGGGATGGGAACGGGCAGCCCGTACGACGGGTATCCCGACCAGAAGCTCGTCTCGGTGAACCTTCGCGGAGGGACCCTGGACGACGTCGACAGGGCGACCGTCTCGGAGCTCATCGCGGATCTGGCGGGTTTCGCGTCCTGACGCACCGTGTCCGACCTCACGCCGGCGCACCGGTGCCGCACCGCGAGGTTCGCGGGAGGGCACCGCTGTCGCACCCTCCGGCTACTCTCGACCGGGTGAGTTCGGAGAAGATGCTGGTCCGGATCGGCGGGCTGTTACGGCAGGCGGAGTCGACCGACAACCCGCACGAGGCGCAGGCGTTCATGGAGGCCGCGCAGCGGCTCGCGACCGCCACCGCCGTTGACCTGGCCGTGGCGCGCGCGCACACCGCGTCCCGCGAACGCCGCGCCACCCCGGTGCAGCGGGCGATCTCGATCGGCGAACCGGGACGCAAGGGACTGCGCACCTACGTGCAGTTGTTCGTGGCGATCGCCGCGGCCAACGACGTGCAGTGCGACGTCGCCCACAATTCCACGCAGGTGTTCGCGTACGGGTTCGACACCGACATCGAGGCCTGTCAGACGCTGTACGCCTCGCTGCTCATGCAGATGGTCCGGGCGTCGGACGCGTACATCCGGTCCGGGGCGCACCGCCCCGTCGCCGGGGTGACCGCCCGGCTGAACTTCCAGCTCGCCTTCGCGGCGCGGATCGGCGAACGCCTCGCCACCGCCAAACGCGAGGCCGAAGCGGAGGCCGTGCGGACCGACACCGGCAACACCGATCCGACCGGTACCGCACTCGTGTTGCGGGACAAGCAGATCGAGCTGCGCGACTTCTACTCGCAGACGTCGAAGGCGCGTGGCACCTGGCGGGGCGCGCAGGCGAGCGTCGCCCGCTCCGACAAGGCCCGCCGGGCCGGGGACCGGGCCGGCCGGGACGCCCGGCTGGGGGCGAATCCGGAACTGCCCGGTGCACGGAAGCGGCTCGCGTGAGTGTCCGCGACAGCCAACGCTCGCTGGTGTACGACGCGGAATCGGTGGTGCGCGGGATCTTCGACCGCGCCGACCGGGGCACCGGGCGGCAGCTCGAACTGTTCGGCTCGCACCTGACCCTGCCGGTCGAGCGTCGCTTCGCGTCGGTGGAGTCGGTGCAGGACTACGCGGACCGGGTGCTGGCCCTGAACTGGGTCCGTGCCCGCTGGCCGCGGTCCGCGGTGCCGGTGACGGTGCGGACGCGCGCCGGCGCGAAGGCGGCGCACTACGAACCCGGTACCGCCACCCTCGCCGTGCCGGTCGTGGGCGGCCGATCCCGCTGGGCACTGCGGGAACTGGTCGTCCTGCACGAGCTGGCGCACCACCTCGAACCGGACGGCGCCGATCTGGCGCCGCACGGCCCGGAGTTCGTCGACCGCTACCTGGTGCTCGTCGAGGAGATCCTCGGCGGCGAGACCGCTTTCGTACTGCGCACCGTCTTCGTCGAGAACGGAGTCCGGCTGGCCTGACCCGACCGCGTGATCCCGGGCCGCGCGGAGCTCAGGATCCGAACGGGCCGTTGTCGGGCAGCCGCAGGTCGGACTTCTCGAGTTCCTCGATGTTGACGTCCTTGTAGGTGATCACCCGCACGTGCTTGACGAACCGGGCGGGCCGGTACATGTCCCACACCCAGGCGTCGGCCATCCGTACCTCGAAGTAGATCTCCCCGTCCGCGTTGTGCGGCACCAATTCGACGGAGTTCGCGAGGTAGAACCGCCGTTCGGTCTCGACGACGTAGGCGAACTGGCCGACGATGTCCTTGTACTCACGGTAGAGCGAGAGCTCCATCTCCGTTTCGTACTTCTCGAGATCTTCGGCGCTCATCGGTTTCGTTGTCCTCCTGCTGTTCGCTGGTCCAGGCAGCCCGGTGTCCGGACCTGACGCCCCATCATCCCGCACCGACCGCGGCGGTGTACATCGCACCCGTCCCGACGCCTGCGGCGGCCCGCACGTTCGCGTACGACATGCGGTGTTCGCGGCTCGGTCCGAGGGCGCTCAGCGCCGCGGTGTGAACGGGTGTGCTGTACCCCTTGTGCCCGGCGAAGCCGTACCCGGGCAGGTCCTCGTCCAGCGCGACCATGGTGCGGTCCCGGGACACCTTGGCCAGGATGCTGGCCGCCGCGATGCACGCGGCGGACGCGTCACCGCCGATCACCGGCAGCGACGGCGCGGCCAGTCCGGGCACCCGGAATCCGTCCGTCAGAACGTAACCCGGCGGTGAGGACAGGCCGGCAACGGCGCGGCGCATGCCCTCGATGTTGGCGACGTGCACGCCCAGCGCGTCGACCTCGGCGGCGGGGATCTCGACGATGCACCACGCTCGGGCAAGGCGCTGGATCACCGGGAACAATTCCTCCCGGACCCGCTCGGTCAGTTTCTTCGAGTCGTCGAGCCCGGCGAGTGCACGATGCGGCTTCGGACCGAGGACGCAGGCGGCCACCACCAACGGTCCCGCGCACGCCCCCCGGCCCGCCTCGTCAACCCCGGCGACCGGGCCGAGACCCGTCCGGATCAGCGCAGACTCCATCGTCCGCAGCCCGGATGCTCTGCGGATGACGGTGCGCGGTGGCCAACTGGTCAATTCTTCTGTGTCAGTTCGTCTCGGGATCAGTTCGTCTGGGGGTTGGGCGAGGAGATCGTGCCCCACCGCGACGGCGGCAACACGATCGCGACGGCCTTGCCGATCACGTTGTCGATCGGCACGGTTCCGTTGTACTCGTCCCCGACGTGGTAGCGCGAGTCCGCCGAGTTGCTGCGGTTGTCGCCCATCACCCACACGTTGCCCTCCGGCACGGTGTACGGGCCGAAGCAGCGGCCGGACTTGATCGGGGTGTCGCACGTCTGGATGCCGGGAGTGAACGGGAAGTCGCTGACCACGTACGGCTCGTCGAGTGGCTTGCCGTCGACCAGGACGCGGCCCTGCTCGTCGCAGCACTCCACCTTCTGGCCTCCGGTCGCGATGACCCGCTTGACGAGGTCGTTCTCGTCCGGCGGCACCAGACCGACCAACGAGCCGAACTCCTGGACGCCGCGGATCACCACGTTGTCGGACCGGGTGGACGACCATTCGCCGTTCCACGAATCGGGACCCTTGAACACGATGACGTCGCCGGGATCGGGGTCCCCGAAGCGGTAGCTGATCTTCTCGACCAGGATCCGGTCGCCGGTGCAGCCGGCGCAGCCGTGCAGGGTGGGTTCCATCGACTCGGAGGGGATCAGGTACACCCTCGCGATGAACGTCTGCAACACGAAGCTCAGCAGCAACGCGACGACGATGAGGATGGGGAGTTCCCGCCAGAACGAGCGGGGCTTCTTCTTGGGCCGCTCCGACGCACTGTCGGGGCCATCGGCGCCGCTGCCCGGCGCCGTCGATTCCTGCGGGGTATCTACCACTGGAACAGGTTAGCGTCTGCGCACTTCCGATTGCTGCTACTGGCCCAGCAGCACGAGGGCTACGTGGTCACGGCTTCCCGTCGCACTTCGACCCCCCACGCGTCGACCTTCGCTCGAAAGCGGAAAGCCCGGCCCAGAAATTCCGGGCCGGGCCAACACTGTGAGCCAGAGCTCAGTGCGCTTGCGCGCGAACGCTCAGCGCTTTTCCTTGATCTTCGCGGCCTTGCCACGCAGATCGCGCAGGTAGTACAGCTTGGCGCGACGCACGTCACCGCGGGTGAGCACGTCGATCGAGGCGATGTTGGGGCTGTGCACCGGGAAGGTGCGCTCGACACCGACGCCGAAGGACACCTTGCGGACGGTGAAGGTCTCGCGGATGCCGCCGCCCTGACGCCGGATCACGACGCCCTTGAAGACCTGCACGCGCTCCTTCGAGCCCTCGATGACCTTGACGTGCACGTTCAAGGTGTCGCCGGGACGGAACTCCGGAATGTCGCTACGGAGTGACTGGGCGTCCAGGAAGTCCAGTGTGTTCATCGGTTGATCCATCCTTGCGTTTCTTCGCACGAGCAGAGGACCCGAGCGGCACCGCGGATCCGCGATGCTCGGCTGGTTCGTACTCCGATTCAATGGGTGCGCCTGTGCAGGCAACCCGTCAATTGTGCCAGACGGGCTGTTCCCAGGCGAAATCACCCGTCAGACGCCGTCCCGGCCGCCGTGCCCGACGGGCGGCGCGGCCCGCACGGTCCGCTCCAACTCCTGCTCGGTCGCCGTCACCGCGTGCTCGACGCTCGGTTTGCCTGCGATGAGGTCCTGCACGTAGATCTTCGCGCGGATCATCGGCCGCCGGTACCGCTTCTCCCGTGCAATAGCCCGCGCCATCTTCCTGGGCTTGTCCGTGTACCGCCATCGGGCCCACGGCGCCCCGGGGCGACTCAACCGGATGGCGCCGACCAGCAGCATCGGGAAGAAGAACATGCCGAACAGACCGGTCCAGATCTTGCCCTTCGCGATCACGACCGCCGCGATCGCGAGACTCAGCAGTGACAGCACGGCCAGCACGGCCCGCACCCACAGCTCAGGATTGTCCCGGAAGTCGGACGGGTTGACGATCGCGTCGGGCCGCGCCCCGAGCAGCAGCAGACCGGTGACGGCGACGGCCACGAACACGGCGTCCACCGACGCACGCCCCTGCTCGGCCCAGTACACGTCCTTGAGGTAGAAGATCAGCGCGAACTCGTCGAGCACCAGCGCGGCACCGATGCCGAAGCACGCGGCGAGCACCGCACCGGATGCCTGCGTGCCGTCCTCGTAGATCGCGATCAGCCCGACCCCCGACACGAGCATCGCGACCACCCCGAAGACGACATGGTGGACGTGCTGACCGCCAGGGGTCACGTTGCCCGGCCACCACCGGACCTTCGCACGGATCATGCGGACGCTGAAGCGGATGAAGACGAAACCGGCAATGAAGCCGAGCAGGAAGAACAACAGCGGCAACCGGCCGCGTGCGACGATCTCGTCCTCCAGCCAGTGCCGCATCAGGCCGGCCCTTCGCCCCTGACGATGCACCGGAAGCCGACGTGACAGGTGGAGGTCTCCTCGGTCTCCCCCTGCCGGGCCGCGGGGCGGTAGCGCAGGCAGTAGTTCGGCGCGCACAGGTGCGAGCCACCCTTGATCACCCGCCGCGGATACACCTCGCCGGCCCGCACCTCCGCCGCCTCCACCCGCGGATTGCGCGGAATGCAGCAGGCACTCGCAGGCGCGACGTTGCGTCCCGACGCGCCGTGGTCGGCGGTGTGGAAGTCCGTCGTCCACTCCCACACGTTGCCGGCCATGTCGACCAGGCCGTACCCGTTGGGACGGAACGACCCGATCGGCGAGGTGCCGACGAAACCGTCCTCGGCCAGGTTCTGCCAGGGGAACTCGCCCTGCCAGGTGTTGGCCTGGTACCGGCCGCCGGGCGTGACGTCGTCGCCCCAGGCGTAGGTCTTGCGGTCGAGGCCGCCGCGGGCCGCGAACTCCCACTCCGCCTCGCTGGGCAACTCCTTGCCCGCCCAAGCCGCGTAGGCGAGCGCATCGGCGTAGGCGACGTGGGTGACCGGATGCCGTTCACGCCCACCGACGTTGCTGCCGGGCCCCTCGGGGTGGCGCCAGTCCGCCCCGGGCACCCACGACCACCACTGCCGGAAGTCGTCGAGCGAGACCCTCCCCGGCGGCGGGGTGAACACCAGCGAACCGGGCACCAGGTCGCCCGGGTCGGCGTCCGGGTAGTCGGCGGGGTCGGGCGCGGTCTCGGCGACGGTGACGTGCCCGGTGTCCTTCACGAAGCGGCGGAACTCGGCCACCGTCACCGGGTGGGTGTCCATCCAGAACCCGTCGACCTGCACCTGGTGCACGGGACGTTCCTCCGGATAGAAATCCTCCGACCCCATCCAGAACACGCCACCGGGAACCCACGACATGTCCTTGCGCGCCCCGCTGGTCACCATTGCCACAGCATCTCACCCATCACGGATGGTGTCGGTACGAGACCCTCCGCCGAAGATCTGGGCATGGGTACTGCAATCGGTGACATCCTCCCCCTCGCGCTCGGCGTCGCGATCAGCCCGATCCCGATCATCGCGGCGATCCTCATGCTCCTGACCCCGAAGGCGGGCACCACTGCCACCAGTTTCACCGCCGGCTGGGTCCTGGGTATCGCGGTCGGTTACGCGGTGCTCGTGGTGATCGCGAGCGCCGTCGGACTGAGCTCGTCCTCGGACGGCAACGCCACCACGGCGACGATCAAGATCGTGCTGGGTGTGCTGCTGCTCCTGCTCGCCGCAAAGCAGTGGAAGGACCGCCCCGCGCCCGGTGAGGACCCGAAGATGCCGGCCTGGCTCGCCGCGATCGACAAGGTCACGCCCGGCAAGGCACTCGGACTCGGTGTCGTGCTCTCCGTGGTGAACCCGAAGAACCTGCTGATGATCGTCGGCGCGGCGGTGGCCGTCGCGCAGCTCGGCGTCAGCGGCTCGGTGCTGACCGTGGCCGGGATCGTGTTCACCGTCATCGCGGCGAGCACGGTGGCGGTGCCGGTGATCGCATACTTCGCGGCGCGTGAGCGGGTAACCGGCTGGCTGAACAACCTGAAGGTGTGGCTGACTGCGAACAACGCCGCCGTGATGGCGACGCTGCTGCTGGTCATCGGTGTCGTGATGATCGGCAAGGGCATCGGCGGGTACTAGCGGCCACGCCGCCGCGTGCGCACTTGTGGTGGCTCCCGCCACCACAAGTGCGCACGAGTGCGCAGCGCCTACTTCCCGAAGCCGGCCTTGCGGAGGGCGTCGGCCATCGATCCGTTGGCCGGCCGCTCGGACCGGCCCCCGCCCTGACGCTGCCCGCCGTTGCCCCGACCGCCGCCGTTGCCGTTGCCGCGCCCACCGCCGTTGCGACCACCCTGACCGCCACCGTTGCCGCCCGAGCGGTGCTGCTGGCCGCCCTGACGCGGACCCGACTGCTTCGGCGCACCGGGCTCGTCGTCGAGGCGCAGGCTCAGGCCGATCCGCTGCCGCGGCACGTCGACCTCCATCACCTTCACCTTGACGACGTCACCGGACTTGACGACCTCGCGCGGATCCTTGACGAAGTTGTGTGACATCGCGGACACGTGCACCAGGCCGTCCTGGTGCACACCGACGTCGACGAACGCGCCGAACGCGGCGACGTTGGTGACGACACCCTCGAGCACCATGCCGGGATTGAGGTCGGCGACCTTCTCCACGCCCGCCGCGAACGTCGCGGTCTTGAACTCCGGTCGCGGGTCGCGGCCCGGCTTCTCGAGTTCGGCGATGATGTCGCTGACGGTCGGGACGCCGAACCGGTCGTCGGCGAATTCCTGCGGGCGCAGCGACCGCAGCACCGTCGTGTTGCCGATGATCTCCTTCACCGTCGAGCCCTGGGCGTCGACGATCCGCCGCACCACCGGGTACGCCTCCGGGTGCACGGCGGACGCGTCGAGCGGGTCGTCGCCGTCGGTGATCTTCAGAAAGCCCGCACACTGCTCGAATGCCTTGGGCCCGAGCCGGGGCACGTCCTTGAGCGCGGCGCGGGTCCGGAACGGTCCGTTGGCGTCGCGGTGCGCGACGATCGACTCCGCGAGCGAACCCGCGATGCCCGACACCCGCGACAGGAGCGGCACCGATGCGGTGTTGACGTCGACGCCGACGGCGTTCACGGCGTCCTCGACGACCGCGGACAGCGACCGCGCGAGCAGCGACTCGGACACGTCGTGCTGGTACTGGCCGACCCCGATGGACTTCGGGTCGATCTTCACCAGTTCGGCGAGCGGGTCCTGGAGCCGGCGCGCGATCGAGACGGCGCCGCGGATCGACACGTCCAGGTCGGGCAGTTCCTGCGAGGCGTACGCGGACGCCGAGTACACCGACGCCCCCGCCTCGGAGACCATCACCTTGGTCAGCCCGGCATCGGGGAACTTGGCGATCAGGTCGGCGACCAGGGCGTCGGTCTCGCGGGACGCGGTGCCGTTGCCGATGGCGACGAGGTCGACGCGGTACTTCGCGGCGAGCCCGGCGAGGGTGGCCAGGGACTGGTCCCACTTGTTCGCGGGCTGGTGCGGGTAGATGGTCTCGTGGGCGAGGACCTTGCCGGTGGCGTCGACCACCGCGACCTTCGTGCCGGTGCGGAATCCGGGGTCGAGGCCCATGGTGGCGCGGGTGCCGGCGGGCGCGGCGAGCAGCAGGTCCTTGAGGTTCGCCGCGAACACGTCGACGGCGTCCTGCTCGGCGGACTGCCGCAGGCGCATCCGGGTGTCGATGCCGAGGCTGACCGCCAGCTTCGTCTTCCACGCCCAGCGGACGGTGTCGAGCAGCCAGCGGTCGGCGGGACGGCCCCGGTCGGCGACACCGAACCGGGCGGCGATGCGGCCCTCGTACACGGACGGCTCCCCCGGCACCGGTTCCTCGGTGTCGGCGTCCAGGCTGAGCGAGAGCACCTCTTCCTTCTCGCCGCGCAGCAACGCGAGGATCCGGTGTGAGGGCAGCTTTTCGAACGGTTCGGAGAACTCGAAGTAGTCGGCGAACTTGGCGCCTTCGGTCTCCTTGCCCTTGCGGACCGAGGAGCTCACCTGGCCGCGCCGCCACATCGTCTCGCGCAGCTCACCGACCAGGTCGGCGTCCTCGGCGAACTGTTCGACGAGGATCGCGCGGGCACCGTCGAGCTGCTCGGCGGTGTACTGGGCGGGGTCGACGGACGGATCGGAGAGCAGGGTGTCGGCGACCGGCTGGTGTCCGGCCTCGCGGGCGATCTGGGCCTTGGTGCGCCGCTTCGGCTTGTACGGCAGGTAGATGTCCTCGAGCCGCGCCTTGGTGTCGGCGAGCATCAGCTGGTCCTCGAGCTCGTCGGTCAGCTTGTCCTGCGACCGGATCGACTCGATGACCGCGGCCCGGCGCTCGTCGAGTTCACGAAGATAGCGCAGGCGCTCGTCCAGCTGCCGCAGCTGCACGTCGTCGAGGCCACCGGTGACCTCCTTGCGGTACCGGGCGATGAACGGGACCGTCGCACCGCCGTCGAGGAGATCGACGGCCGCGCGGACCTGCTCCTCCCGGACGTCGAGTTCCTCGGCGATGCGCTGGTTCACGGTCTTGAGAGCAGTCGTCACATCGGGGAACCCTACCGGTGCCGACCGACACCACACTCGCGCGACGCCCGTCGCGTACGGCCACCACCGACGGTGGTGCGTGCGACGATTCGAGAGTGCGGCGCGCGAGGCGCGGAACGTCGTTTCGTCAACCGACCGGAGGTCCGTGGATGCCGGGAATCGATCCGACCGAGACCATGTCCCACGTCCAGGGAATCCTGGGCCGTCAGCCGGCCGTGGGGTTCGCGCTGGGAATCGTGCGCGACGGGTCGACCGAGTTCCTCCACACCAGCGGCCTGGCGGACATCGCGGCGCACGCTCCGATCACCGAGGACACAGTGTTCCGGATCGCCTCCATCACGAAGACCTTCACCGCGATCGCGATCCTGCAACTGCAGGAGCAGGGGCTGGTCGACCTCGACGCCCCCGCCGACGAGTACCTGCGTGCGTACCGACTGGTTCCGTCGAAATCCGGATGGCGGCCCGCGACCCTGCGTCACCTGCTGACCCACACCGCCGGGATCGGGGAGCTGGCGCCCCGATCCGGTTTTCTCCGGCGGGATTTCGGCGAGAGCATCGCGCCCGGGCGGCCGGTGCCGACCTTGGCCGAGCACTATCGGGGCGGCGTCCGCCTCGACGCGGAGCCGGGCACGATGTTCCGGTACGGGGACCACGGTCCGGCGACACTCGGGCAGATCGTCGAGGACGTCACCGGAATCCCCCTGCACCGCTATCTGCGCGAGCACGTCTTCGCACCGCTGGGCATGACGGACACGACCCTGCTGCGCTCCGAGGTCGACCCCGCCCGACTGGCGACCGGGTACACACTCGGTCCCGACGGTGCCCGCGTGGTCCCGTTCCGCGAGTGGGTGACAGCGGGCGCCGCCAATGTGCTCTCCACTCCACGGGACATGGGTCGGTACCTCGCCGCACTGCTGGGTGGCGGCAGCAACGAGCACGGCTGCGTCCTGCAGCCGGCGACGCTCGCGAGCATGTTCGCGCCCCAGTACCGGCCCCACCCCCGCATTCCGGGCATGGGCCTGGCGTTCTTTCGTAAGAACCCGGGCGGGCACGCCGTCGTCGAACACCAGGGCCTGCTGCCGGGGTTCGATTCGCAGATCGTCGTCGCGCCGGAGGACGGTGTCGCGATCATGGCGTTCACGAACGGGACCCGGCAGGGAGGGATGTGGCTGCCGGTCGAGGTGGGCGGCCTGCTCGGCCGGCTGATCGACGTGCCCGACGACGGGATCCGCACCGATGTCCCACAGCGACCCGAGTTCTGGAACGAGCTGTGCGGCTGGTATCAGCTCCCCGGCTCACTCACGGACACCCGGGTGCGGTCGCTGATGGGCGCCGGATTCGAGGTTCTCGTCCGCCGCGGCCGGCTGACCTTCCGATTCCTCGGACCGGTCCCGCCCCTGCTGCGCGGACTGCCGCTGCACCCGGACGACCCGGCGGACCCCTACGCGTTTCGGCTCGACCTCTCGGAGTTCGGCGTGGGCAGTTTCCCGGTCGTGTTCGGTCGCGACCCGGATTCGGGCGTCATGGCGGTGCACCTGGAGATGATGCCGCTCTCCGCGCACAGGAAGCCGAGGACCACGAATCCGCGGCTGTGGGCCGAGGGCGCCGGCGCCGCCGCGGCGGCGGCCGTACTCGGACGGGTGGTGTCCGGCAGGATGAGACGAGCAAGGTAGGTCGGTCCCATGGCGGCGGGCCGGATTCCGATCCGCGACCATTGCCCGCCCCCTACCCTGGGACACCGGCACGGACACGGCACCGAGGAGGCACCCATGCGCGCGCGTTTCGCGGCGATCGCACTCGCCGCGGCGATCGCACTCGGGGCCTGCGGATGCACCGTGCCGACCGAGTCCGAGCAGGCCACCCTCCCCGCCCGACCGGACGCGCCGACATGGCAGGCGGAGCAGCAGGTGCCGACGCTGCACGACCCTCCCCCCGTCCCGGCACCACCCGCATCCTCCGCGACGGCTGCGCCGCCACCGCCGATGGCCGCGACGTGGACTCCGGTGCCCCGCGCCTCGGGTCCGCTGCCGGCCGACATCGAGGCCCGGATCGGCGCTGCGACCGCCGCCGCCTCTGCCCGTGGCGCGGACACGTCGGTGACGTTGCTCGACCGCGTGACCGGCGACCGGTTCGGCACCGCCGAGACCGACGTCGTCGAGACTGCCTCGGTCGCCAAGCTTTTCATCGCGGACGAGATGCTGCACGAGGACGCGTCGATCTCGGAGGAGGACGAGGACCTGCTCGTCCGCATGCTCGAACGGTCCGACGACGACGCCGCGAACAGCTTGTGGCTCCGATACGGCGGGAGCGCGATCGTCGACGCCGTCGCCGACCGCTACCAACTGCCCGACACCCGCCCGCCATGGGACGGCAATTGGTGGAACACCGAGACCAACACCGCCGATCTGGTCGACTACTACGCCGAATTCCTCGACGGCGGCGGCGGACTGGCACCGGACGCGACCGCGGAGATCCTCGGGCACCTGCGCCGGTCCACTCCCGTCGCCGCCGACGGTTACGACCAGCGGTTCGGCATCCCGGAGGCGTTGGGCGCGCAACAGGACGGCGATGTCGCGGTCAAACAGGGCTGGATGTGCTGCACGGCCGGCCGCTGGGTCCACGTGTCGACGGCGGTGGTCGGGCCGGACTCGCGGTACGTGCTGGTCGTCGCGGCACACGAGAACGTGGACTACGCCGACGCCACCGACCGCGGTGCCGACGGCGGCGCACAGGAGGCGTACCCGACGCTGCCCGACACCTCGTTGGACTCGGCGGCGGACGATGCCAGTGCCGCACACGCCCGCGAGACGATGACCCTGGTGGTGCGAACCCTGTTCCCGGAGGGGCGAATCGGGTAGCGGAGGTCTACCGGCCGTCGCCGTGGTCCGGCAGCAGGTCCGGCCGCCGCTCCGCGGTCCGGCGCAGCGACTGCTCCCGGCGCCACTGCTCGACCTTCGCGTGGTTGCCCGACAGCAGCACCTCGGGGACGTCGAGTCCGCGCCAGCTGACCGGCCGGGTGTAGCTGGGCCCTTCGAGGAGCCCGTCGGAGAACGAATCCTCTTCGTGCGACTGCTGATTGCCGAGCACGCCGGGCATCAGCCGAACCACGGCCTCCGCCATGACGAGCACCGCGGCCTCGCCGCCGATGAGCACGTAGTCGCCGATGCTCACCTCCTCGACGCGCACGCGGCGGGCGGCGTCGTCGAAGACGCGCTGGTCGATGCCCTCGTACCGGCCGCAGGCGAAGACCAGGTGCTTCTCTCGCGACCAGCGCTGGGCGGTGGCCTGGGTGAAGGGCACCCCGGCCGGGGTGGGGACCACGAGCAGGGCGTCGTCGGGGCAGACCGCGTCGAGCGCGTCGCCCCAGATGGTGGGCTTCATGACCATGCCGGGTCCGCCGCCGTACGGGGAGTCGTCGACGGCCTTGTGCACGTCGTGCGTCCAGTCGCGCAGGTTGTGCACGCCGACGGACACCAGACCCTTGTCGATGGCCTTGCCCAGCAACGCCGTTCGCAGCGGTTCGAGGTACTCGGGGAAAATCGTGATGACGTCGAGGCGCACGGCTACTCCGGGTCCAGCAATCCTTCGGGCGGGTCGATCTCGACGTAGCCGTCGGCGACAGCGACGACCGGGACGATCGCGGTGACGAACGGGATCAGGATTTCGCCCGCCGACGGTGCCTGGGACTCGGGAGCGGTCGGCGGTGCCGACGAATCCGGCACGGCGCCGGCCGGCCGCACGGACAGCAGCTCCCCTGCCGCCGAGTGCAGCACCTCGACCACGGTCCCGACGACGGTCCCGTCGCCCAGCCGGACCTCGAGACCCTCGAGTTCGTGGTCGTAGAACGAGTCCGGGTCCTCGGACGGCGGCAGCTCCGTGGTGTCGACGAGGAACAGCGTTCCACGGAGCGCGTCGGCCGCGGTGCGGTCCTCGACGCCCTTCAGACGCAGCAGAAGCCGCCCGGAGTGCTCCCGGGCGGCTTCCACCGTGTAATCGGTCAGTTTCCGATCACGGGGCTTCCGGCCGTGCAGGACCGCACCGACGGCGAAGCGCAGCTCCGGCTCGTCGGTGCGGATCTCGACGGCGAGTTCGCCCCTGATGCCGTGTGACTTGGCGACACGGCCGACAACGAGTTCCACCGATCTACTGATCGGTGTCGATCACGTCGACGCGGATCCCCTTGCCACCGATGCCGGTGACGAGGGTCCGCAGTGCGGTGGCGGTACGGCCACCGCGGCCGATCACCTTGCCGAGGTCGTCGGGATTGACGTGGACCTCGACGGTGCGCCCGCGACGCCCGGTGATCAACTCGACCCGGACGTCGTCGGGATTGGCGACGATGCCGCGAACGAGATGTTCGACGGCGTCGGCGACAACGGCACTCACTTGTCAGCAGCCTCGGAATCCGCGGCGGCCTCGGCCTCGGCGGGCGCCTCGGCAGCAGCCTCGTCCGCGTCCTTCTTGGCGGCCTTCTTCTTCGGGGTGATGGCCTCGGCGACCGGCTCGTTCTCGGCCTGCGCGAGCGCGGCCTGGAACAGCTCGAGCTTGGAGGGCTTGGCCTCCTTGGTCTTGAGGGTGCCCTCGGTGCCCGGCAGGCCCTTGAACTTCTGCCAGTCACCGGTGATCTTGAGCAGGTTCTCGACCGGCTCGGTGGGCTGGGCGCCGACGCCGAGCCAGTACTGCGCGCGCTCCGAGTCGATCTCGATCAGCGACGGCTCTTCCTTCGGGTGGTACTTGCCGATGGTCTCGATCGCACGGCCGTTGCGGCGGGTGCGAGAGTCCGCGACGATGATGCGGTACTGCGGGTTGCGGATCTTGCCGAGCCGCGTGAGCTTGATCTTGACAGCCATGGTGGAGCCTTTCGAATGGTCACGGCGCAATTCAGCGATGCGCAAGGCGTGCGCACCCGGTTTTGCGTTTGAGGGGGTGTCGTGACCGCCGCGCGGTACGTAACCGGAGACGGGCGAACAGCGGTCCATTCTGCCAGACGGGGACGCCGACGGGCGAATCGCCCGTTCCGCCGCCCCGCGACTCGCCAACACCGGTGATACCGCTCTCCTCGGCGGGGTCGCTGCCTAGACTCCGGTCAGCCGCGCGTTGCGGGTTCGTTCGACGTCTCGAAGGGGGTTCGACGTTGTCGTCCACGCCGCCCACGCCCACCCCACCGGAGCCGGTCACGGCTCCTCCGGCGAACCCGTACCCCAGTTTCGCCGACGGCCCTCCGGTTCCCGAGCGTGGACGTGCCACCGCCCTGGCGTGGCTGGTGCTGCTGCTGGGCCTGGCCGCGTTGCTGACCGGGCTCGGTCCGCTGCTTCGGGTGCAGACCGACTCGGGCGAGCTGACGGCGAGTGCCTTCGTCGTGCCGCAGGGCCTGCTGGTCGTCGCCTGCCTGCTGTTCTCCGGGCTGGTCGCCGGACTGTCGACACTGCCCCGTCTGAAGCAGGTTCGCGGCGCCACCCCGGTCCTGCACGCCCTCGCCACGGCCGCCGCCACGGTCGGTGCCCTGCTCGCCGCGTTCGCGCTGATCGTGATCGTCGGCGTCGCCCGACCCACCGATCTGGTCTCCGGGCTCACCCGCGACACCGAACTCGTCGTCGGGCTCGGCTGGGCCGGGATCACGATCCTCGCGCTGGCGGTGGCGCAGGCGATCACCGCGTTCGTCGCCCTCGCCTACGACGTCGGGCTGGTGCAGACCCGCCGCACGATGCTCCTCGCGCCCGGCCGCCTCCCCACACCGGCGTCCGGGTCCACCGACCAGGCGCCCACACCCACGAAAGCCGACACCGTATGAGCGAGAGCGCACCCGCACCGCAGCCGCCGAACCCGCTCCCACCCGAACCGCCCCGCCCACCGCTGTCGGTACGCGGATGGCTGGCCGTCGCGGCCGCGGCGGCCGCCGTCCTCGCGCTGCTCGCCGGTGGCGGCTATCTCCTCAACCGGACCCTCGGCGACGACGAGACGTCGGTTACGGGCAGCGCGGCGCCGGCTGCCGACGACAACGGCGATCTCGGCGGCGGCGACTTCGCCACCGGGGACGACTTCGACTTCGGCGCGGACACCGACACCGTCGCCGTCGCTCCGACGGCGGTCCTGCCCACCTGCACCCCCCTGCCGCCTGCCGTGGACTCGGCGGGTCGCACGCACGCCTACGAGGCCCCCAACGCGATCGACGGCGACGTCACCACCGCCTGGCGGTGCAAGGGCACGCAGGGGCAGACCCTCGCGATCAGCTTCCCGTGCTCGGTCCACCTGGCGACCGTCGGAATCGACCCGGGCCACGACAAGACCGATCCCGACGGCTCCGACCGGTTCGCCCAGAACCGCAAGGTCACCCGGGTGAAGTGGACGTTCGACGACGGCAGCAGCGTCGAACAGCAGGTCGAGCCGCGCCGCGGCATCCAGACGATGCCCGTCGACACCACTGCCCGTACCGCGACACTGACCGTGCTGGCCACCGTCGACGGTCAGCCGGTCACCAACCGGGCAGGCGAGCGGTCCGCCCCGTTCAACGACGTCACGTCCATCAGCGAGATCCGCTTCACCGCCCGCGCCGGCGACGGCGGGGACGGCTGCGTCCGCTAGCGCGCGGGCCGGTCACCGGATCATGAATCCGGCGTCGAGCGGCCACTGGATGCCGGTGATGAACCTCGCCTCGTCGGACACCAGGTACGCGACGGCGTTGGCCACGTCCTCGGCCTCGATCATCTGCAGCGGCAGCGCGTTCTGCATGCCGGAGATCGAGTTCGCTCCGCCGGCCGCGGCCTCCTCCATCAGGGCGGCCATCGCGGCGTTCATCGTCATGCCGCTGGCCACCCCGGTCGGGTGAATGGTGTTGACCCGGATCCATTCCGGGGCCAGTTCGGCGGCCAGACCCTGCATCAACGCGACCACACCGCGTTTGGCTGCGGCGTAGGCGTTCCCGCTCGCGTTCAACGACGCGGACGCCTTGAGCCCGGCGGTGGAACTGGTGATGACGATCGAGCCACCGCGCCCACCGGCGCGCAGGGCGGGCAGCGCGGCGCGGACGGTGTGGTAGACGCCGGTGAGGTTGGTGTCGATCACGTCGTTCCAGTCGGCCAGGAAGTCCTCCGACTCGGGGCCCATCCGAATGATGCCCGCGTTGGCGATGACGATGTCGACGCGGCCGAACTGCTCGTGGCCCACGTCGAAGGCGTTCTGGAGTTGTTCGTAGTCCCGGACGTCCGCCTTGAGTCCGGCCATCGTGCGGCCTTCCTTCTCGACCAGGCGAACGGTCTCCTCCAGATCGGCCTCGCTCGAGTTCGGATAGGTCATCGACGCCACGTTCTCGCAGATGTCGATCCCGATGATGTCGGCACCTTCCCGTGCGAGTCGCACCGCATGGGCTCGACCCTGTCCCCTACCTGCTCCGGTGATGAATGCGACGCGTCCTTCGAGTCCGGGCATTGCTCTGTGACTCCTTCTCGGCACCTGTGCCGTTTCGAGTTGGATCGGCTGGCTATCGGTTGCGACTCGTGACGCCCCGGGATGTCGGCGCGCCTCGGCGGCTGATTCGGTCCCATGCCTCGTTCGCGGTGCTGTGCAGGGCCTGCCCCTTGGCGAAACCGGAGTAGGCCGCGAATTGCAGGACCACCTCGTCCATTTCCGGTTTCGTGATGTCGCCGGACTCCAACGCCGAACCCACGTGGGACTGCAGCGGCGTGATCGCGTCGTTCACCGCAACCGACGCGACGGTGATGAAGCGGCGGTCGCGGCGGGTCAGGCCGGGGCGCTGCCAGACGTGGCCGAAGACGAAGTTGAGGATTCCGGCGTGGATGTAAGGGGTGTCGGGTGTCGGCGCGTCGATCAGGTTGACGTCGACGAACTCCTCGATGCCGCGCTCGATGCGCTCGTCCCAGTTGGCCTGCCCCAGTGTGCTGTTCTCCATGGGCTGCAAGGGCGAGCGTTCGAGGCCGCGGTCCTGCTGGATGCGTGCCCATTGCCTGCGCACGACACCCTCCAGGTGGGATGCCTTGGGCCAGCCGTTGTACACGGCGAAGTGCAGTACGAACTCCAGCAGCTCGTCCACGGTCATGTCGCCGCTGTTGAGGGCCGCGTACACGTGATCGTCGATCGGCCGTGGCGCGTCCGCCGCCCCGACACAGGTCAGCGTCACCCATCGGCGGTTGCGACGACTCAGGCCCGGGCGTGACCAGATCTGCCCGAAGACGAAACGCCGGTTGAACTCGTCGAACGGGGTGTCCGACGGTTCGGGCTCAACGGTCATCACACCCCGAAGCTCCTCGGCGACTTGACTTTTCATTCGGGACACCCACTCTCAATTCGTGTGCATTAAGATTAAGTCCTAAGACTTAGGTTGTCCAGAGTGGTTTCATGTGGGTTATGTCCAAGCCGGAACCGGTCGCCCTGTCGGCCAAACAGCAGCTGGTGCTCACTGCCGAGCGCCTCTTCGCGATCCACGGACTGGACGGCGTGCCACTGCGGCGTATCGGCACGGAAGCGGGCATGGCGAACAAATCGGCCGTGCAGTACCACTTCGGCACCAAGGAAGGGCTGATCGAAGCCATCCTGTTCAACCGCGTGGACGACCTCACCAGACGGCGCGCACTTCTCGAAGCCCGTGTGCAGGCGGGCGACCTCCGCGGCACCGTGGAAGCCCATCAGCTGCCACTGATCGAACTCGGCGAGGACGAGAACTGCTACTACCTGCCGTTCCTCGAGAAGTTGACGCAGCACGAACACCCACTCGAGAATCTCCCCGCGAGCCACCGCGGGTCCGAAGTCGCGTACTACGACCGCCTCCGCACGATGCTGGACTTCGTCCCACAACCGCTGCGGGACATCCGAATCAACCAGGTCTCGTCGGTGTGCCTGCACGTGTGCGCCGACCGGCACCGGCGCCGAACCCTGGGACTGCCCATCGCGCCCTATGCGCTGCACGTGAGTCAACTGCTCGACGGCCTGGTGGCCATCCTCGCCACCCCGCCGTCCGACGAGACGCTCGCAGCACTCGAAGGCGTCCCCTCCGATCAACCCCCGCTACGACTGCTGCCCTGAGGCACACGGCAGCCGACACCGGCCCCACCGGAAAACCGCTCCCGCTACGCGAACCGGCCCTGCCGAAACCGGTCCCGCTACGCGAACCGGCCGCGCCGGGTGACGACCTTCCCGCGCAGCACCACCAGGTCCGGCTGCGACAGCACGCCGGGGCCGGTACGCGGATCCTGTTCGTACACAACGAGGTCCGCGGGTGCGCCGGCGTCGAGGCCGGGGTGCCCGAGCCAGGGACGGGCATCCCAGCAGGCGGCGCCGAGGGCCTTGGTCGGCCCCAACCCGACGGCGGACAGTGCCGCGACCTCGTCGGCGATCCGGCCGTGCCGGATGGACCCGCCCGCGTCGGTGCCCGCGTAGATCGGGATCCCGGCGTCGTGCGCGGCGCCGATCGTCTCCCCCACCCGCGCGTGCAGGTCGCGCATGTGCGCGGCGTACACCGGGAACCGGTCCGCCGAGTCCGCGATTTCCGGGAAGGTCGCGATGTTGACCAGCGTCGGCACCAGCGCGGTGCCGTGCTCGACCATCATCTCGATCGTGGCATCCGTCAGCCCGGTGCCGTGCTCGATGCAGTCGATGCCGGCACCGATCAGTCCGGGCAGCGCGTCCTCACCGAAGACGTGCGCGGTCACCCGGGCACCGACCCGGTGCGCGGCGGCGATCGCCTCCTTGAGCACCGCGTCGCTCCACAGCGGCCGCAGGTCCCCAACCTCGCGGTCGATCCAGTCGCCGACGAGCTTGACCCAGCCGTCTCCGCGCAACGCCTGCTCGGTCACCGCGCCAGGCAGCTGCGCCTCGTCCTCGAGGTCGATCGGCAGCCCACGGATGTACCGCTTGGGGCGCGCAAGGTGCCTGCCCGCCCGGATGATCCGGGGCAGGTCGTCCCGGCCGTCGACGATGCGGGTGTCCACCGGGGACCCCGCGTCACGTAGCAGCAGGACGCCGCAGTCGCGCTCGGTCTCGGCCTGCGCGAGCAGCCCGCTCTCGTCCTCGTGGCCGCCACCGTACCGGATCCCGACGTGGCAGTGCGCATCGACGAGCCCCGGCAGAATCCACCCGGTCTCGGTCAGCGTCCGTGCACCCGGGATCGGGTCGGTGGAGATCAGGCCGTCGTCGTCGACCCACAGCTCGACACCCTGTTCGTCTGGCAGGCCGCGGCCGGCCAGCCGGAGCGCCACCGGCTACTTCTTCGGCAGCTTGAGCTGGGACAGGTCGAGGCCCTCGAGGCCGGGCGGCAGCTCGTCGAGGCCCTTCGGCATCTTCGACAGGTCCATCCCGGCGGGCAGGCCCGGGAAGCCACCGGGGAATCCGCCCGGCATGCCCGGGAATCCTCCGCGGATCTTCGGCGGCGTGGGGCCCTTGCCGCCCTTCTTGCCCTTCTTGCCCTTCTTGGAGCGCTGGGTGCGGGCACCCGGCATCCCCATCCGGCCGGCCATCGCCGTCATCATCTTGCGGGCCTCGAAGAACCGGTCGACCAACTGGTTGACGTCGGAAACCTTGACACCCGAGCCGTTCGCGATCCGCAGCCGGCGGGACGCGTTGATGATCTTCGGGTTGGCGCGCTCGGCCGGGGTCATGCCGCGGATGATCGCCTGGATTCGGTCGAGCTGCTTGTCGTCGACCTGGGCGAGGGCGTCCTTCATCTGCCCGGCACCGGGCAGCATGCCGAGCAGGTTGCCGATCGGGCCCATCTTGCGGACGGCCATCATCTGCTCGAGGAAGTCCTCGAGGGTGAGTTCGCCGGAGCCGATCTTCTGTGCGGCGGCCTCGGCCTGCTTGGCGTCGAAGACCTGCTCGGCCTGCTCGATCAGCGTGAGCACGTCGCCCATGCCGAGGATCCGGCTCGACATCCGGTCCGGGTGGAAGACGTCGAAGTCCTCGAGCTTCTCGCCGGTGGACGCGAACATGATCGGCTTGCCGGTGATCTCGCGGACGCTCAGCGCGGCGCCACCGCGGGCGTCACCGTCGAGCTTGGTCAGGACGACGCCGGTGAACCCGACGCCGGACTGGAACGCCTCGGCGGTGTGCACGGCGTCCTGACCGGTCATCGCGTCGAGGACGAACAGGACCTCGTCGGGCTGCACGGCGTCGCGGATGCCTGCGGCCTGCGCCATCAGCTCCTCGTCGATGCCGAGGCGACCGGCGGTGTCGACGATGACCACGTCGAAGTGCTTGGCGCGGGCCTCCTCGACGCCGCGGCGGGCCACGTCGACCGGGTCGGCCGCGGACTGGCCGAGCTCGTTCTCCCCGCCGCCGATCGAGGTGCCGGGGTGCGGTGCGAACACCGCGGCCCCGGCCCGCTCACCGACAATCTGAAGCTGGTTGACCGCACCCGGACGCTGCAGGTCACACGCCACCAGCAGCGGAGTGTGGCCCTGCCCGGTCAGCCACGACGCGAGCTTGCCCGCGAGGGTGGTCTTACCGGAACCCTGCAGACCGGCGAGCATGATCACCGTGGGAGGGGTCTTTGCGAACTGCAGCCGGCGCGTCTCACCACCGAGGATCCCGACCAGTTCCTCGTTGACGATCTTGACGACCTGCTGGGCCGGGTTCAGCGCACCGGAGACCTCGGCGCCCTTCGCGCGCTCCTTGATCCTGGCGATGAAGGACCGGACGACCGGCAACGCGACATCGGCCTCGAGCAGGGCGAGCCTGATCTCCCTGCACGTTGCGTCGATGTCGGCGCCGGACAGCCGGCCCTTGCCGCGCAGGTCCTTGAGGGCACCTGTCAACCTGTCGGAAAGGGATTCGAACACCGATCGAGCTCCTGGCTGTGAGACGGGGCGGTCTGGACTGGCTGTCCGCGGACACTTCCGTCCAGACTAGCCGCTGCCGGCCATGCTTCCCTCCTCCCCGTCCTTCTTGGCCGGGGCCGGTGCGGGCACCACCGCCAGGATCGCGGTCTCCAGGTCCTCCCGGGTCACCCGGGAGTCGCCCTCGCCGAGGTGCAGGCAGAACGCGTCCACGACCGCGTTGCCCAGGGTGGCGACCTTCGCCCACCGCACGTCCGCGCCGTGCTGTTCGAGGGTGGCAGCGAGCCTGCACAGCAGGCCCAGCCGGTCCTCGGTGCGCAGCTCGACGATCACCTGACCGTCGACGGCCGTCTCGAACCAGATGATCCGCGGCGGCGCCTGCGCGTACTGCACCGGCACGCCCGCGACGCCGAGCTCGAGCGCCTGCTCCTCGTTGGCGACCCGTTCCTTCTCCGCCAGCATCGCCACCAGGTCCAGCTCCCCGGCGGTGGCACGGATCAACTCCTGCCGCAGCAGCCCCGCCTGCGGCGGGGCCCCGAACCGGGGCGAGACGGTGAAGGAGTTGACCGCCGATCCCTGATGACTGCCGACCGAGGCCGACAACACCCGCAGCGAGTGCAGGGCCAGCACCCCGGCGGCATCGGACAGCAGCCCGGGCACGTCCGGCGCGATCACCGTCACCGTGTACGTGTGCGGGCCCTCGGCGGGCGCCAGCATCACGTGCACGCCCCCGGTCTCGGCCAGCGCCGCGTGCTCGGGGTCGACCGGGTCCGGCTCCGGCAACGTCTCACCGGCCATCACCAGCCGGCAGCGCCGCACCAGTTCACCGATCAGCGACGCCTTCCAGTCCCCCCACACGCCGGGACCGGTCGCCAGCGAATCCGCCTCGGCGAGCGTGTACAGCAGCTCAAGCAGCACCGAGTCGTGTCCGAGCGCGTCCGCGACCATCTGCACGGTCGCGGGGTCGTCGAGGTCGCGTCGGGTCGCCGTGTCCGGCAGCAGCAGGTGGTGCCGGACCATCGCGCTGAGCAGCGCGACATCGGATGGCCACAGCCCGAGCCGGTTGCCGATCTGGTTGGCCAGCTCGGCACCGACCACGCTGTGGTCGCCGCCGCGCCCCTTCCCGATGTCGTGCAGGAGCGCCCCCAGAAGCAGCAGGTCGGGACGGGTGACGCGGGTGGTGAAGGACCCGACCTGCACCGCGGTCTCGACCAGGTGCCGGTCGACGGTCCAGGTGTGCACCGCGTCCCGCGGCGGCAGGTCCCGCACCGCGCCCCACTCGGGCAGCAGCCGCCCCCACAGGCCGGTGCGGTCCAGGGCCTCGATGACCGCGGCCATCCGCGGACCCGAACCCAACAGCACCAGGAGGTCGCCCAGCGCCTCCTTCGGCCAGGGTTCCCGCAGCTCCGGGGCGCTGTCGGAGAGCCGCCCCAGGGTGGACGACGAGATCGGCATGCCGGTCTGGGCGGCCGCCGCGGCGACCCGCATGATCAGCCCCGGGTCCTTGTTCGGTTTCGCGTCGCGGGCGAGCACCACCTCCCCCGCGTGCTGCACGACGCCCTCGTCGAGGGGCCGGCGCACCGGCACCCGCCGCAGTCGGGCCAGTCCCCGCCGAGGCAGACCGTTGGCCGCGGTGCGCAGTCCGACGTCCACCGAGTAGCCGATGGTGCGGGCGGAGTCGCTCAGAGTCCGAGCCAGATCGAACCGGTCGCCGATCCGCAGCGCGGCGCCGATTTCGTCGGCGTCCTGTGCCCGCACCTGGTCCCGGCCCCGGCCCGCGACCCGGTGCAGTTCGGTTCGGACGTCGAGCAGCCGGTCGTGCGCGGCGTCCAGACCGCCGCCGGGGGCGTCCGGACCGAGGCTCGTCGCGGCGTCGGTCAATTGCGCGATCGCCAACGCGTCGAGCAGCTGGACGTCCCGGAGGCCGCCGCGACCGTTCTTGACGTCCGGTTCGGCGCGGTGCGCGATCTCGCCGCTGCGCGACCACCGTGCCTGCGTCATCTCCACCAGCTCGTCGAAGCGCGACCGGATTCCGGTCCGCCACTGCCGCCGCACCCCACCGATCAGCAGGTTGGTCAGTTCCGCGTCACCGGCGATGTGACGGGCCTCGAGCAGGCCCATCGCCGCGGTCAGGTCCGTGGACGCCACCTGCAGCGCCTGCGGCACCGTCCGCACGCTGTGGTCGAGCTTGATGTTCGCGTCCCACAGCGGATACCAGAGGCAGTCCGCCACCTGGGACACGATGTCGGCATCCATGTCGTCGTGCAGCAGCACCAGGTCGAGATCCGAGTACGGCAGCAACTCCCGCCGTCCCAGTCCCCCGACCGCGACGATCGCGAACCCGCTGTCCGGAGTGATGCCGAGTTCCGTCCCCTTGGTCGTCAACCAGAACTCGTGCAGTTCGACCATGGCCTGACGCAACGTCGCCGCGTCGAGCCGGCGCGACCGGGGCCCTCGGTCCAGCAGCTGTTTCCGGGCCCGAGCCAGGTCGTCGGCGGCGACGATGTGCGCATGTGCTTCGTGGGCCGCAGACGCGGGTGGCCCCGACCCCGCCGACAGTGCGACGGGATCGGGGCCACCGAAAGCGGACCCAGTCGGGTCAGATTGCATCCGCACCCCGTTCGCCGGTCCGAACCCGGACGACGGAATCCACGGGGCTCACCCAGACCTTGCCGTCACCGATCTTGCCGGTGCGTGCGGCCTCGACGATCACCTCGACGACCTTGTCGACTGCACCGTCGTCGACGACGACCTCGACGCGGACCTTCGGGACGAAGTCCACCGAGTACTCCGCTCCGCGGTACACCTCGGTGTGGCCCTTCTGGCGGCCGTAGCCCTGGACCTCGCTGACGGTCATGCCCAGCACGCCTGCCTGCTCGAGCCCGGTCTTGACGTCCTCGAGAGTGAACGGCTTGACGATTGCGGTGATGAGCTTCATTGTTTTCATGCCTCCCTGACGGACGTGCGCACCGGTGCCGAGATTGCCGAACCTGCTGAGACTCCACCAAGAGCGACGAAGTCGTACGCATTTTCGGCGTGCTCAGTATCGTCCAGACCACGGGCCTCGGCCTCGTCACTCGCCCGGAGACCGATCGTGTACTTCACGATGAGCGCGACGATGGTCGTGGCGACGAGCGAGTACAGCAGGACCGCGCCCGCACCGACCGCCTGACGCCACAGCTGGTCGAAGCCACCACCGTAGAACAGGCCGTCGACCGCGGCCGGGGCCTCCGCCGTGGCGACGAAACCGACCATCAGGGTGCCGACGATGCCGCCGACCAGGTGCACACCGACGACATCGAGCGAGTCGTCGAAGCCGAAGCGGTACTTCAGTCCGACGGCGAGGGCACACAGCACGCCGGCGACGACACCGATGGCAAGGGCACCGAGCACGTTGACCGAGGAGCAGGACGGGGTGATCGCGACGAGGCCGGCGACGATGCCCGACGCGCCACCGAGGGTGGTCGCGTGGCCGTCACGGATCCGCTCGACGAGCAGCCAGGCCAGCATCGCGGCAGCGGTCGCGACGAGCGTGGTGACGAAGGCGGCACCGGCGATCCCGTTCGAGCCCACCGCGGACCCGGCGTTGAAACCGAACCAGCCGAACCACAGCAGGGCGGCACCGAGCATGACGAACGGCAGGTTGTGAGGACGGAACGGGGTGGTCGGCCATCCGCGGCGCTTGCCGAGGACCAGCGCCAGGACCAGGCCGGCGATACCGGCGTTGATGTGCACCGCGGTGCCACCGGCGAAGTCGATCGCCTTGAGCTTGTTCGCGATCCAGCCACCGGTCTCGGCGGTCACACCGTCGAAGGAGAACACCCAGTGTGCGACCGGGAAGTACACGATCGTCGCCCACAGGCCGGCGAACAGCAGCCACGGACCGAACCGCAGGCGATCGGCGACGGCGCCGGAGATCAGCGCGACGGTGATGATCGCGAACATCGCCTGGAAGGCGACGAACACCGTCGCGGGAATGGTGCCCACGAGCGGGATCGCGGCGGCGGCGCCGGTCTCGGCATCGGCGAGGTAGGAGCCACCGAACAGACCCTTGAGTCCGAAGAACTGGGTCGGATCGCCGATCAGGCCGCCTTTGTCGTCACCGAAGGCCATCGAGTAGCCGTACAGGGCCCAGAGCACACCGACGACGCCCATCGCGCCGATGCTCATCATGATCATGTTCAGGACGTTCTTCGCGCGAACCATGCCGCCGTAGAAGAACGCGAGACCCGGCGTCATCAACAACACCAGCGCGGCGCTCATCAGCATCCACGCGGTGTCACCGGCGTCCGGCGCTCCGATAGTCGGGAATTCCACCTTGTGCCTCCTCCTTCTGTCGCCCCGCGTGCTCGCGGCTTTTCGACTTAAGGAGAAGACTGCTCACCTGGTGTTTCGGCTGTGACGCTCCGGTGTTTCGAGCAAGTGAACGCATCCCGGAACTCTGTTGCTTTCAGGTTTCGTCGTGAAATCCGCCGACAACAGAGTCCGGGACGGGCGGCGGTCAGCCGAGGAGCGCGTCGACGAACGCCTCCGGTTCGAACGGGGCGAGGTCGTCGGCGCCCTCACCGAGGCCGACCAGCTTCACCGGGACGCCCAGTTCGTGCTGCACCTGGAAGACGATTCCGCCCTTGGCCGTGCCGTCCAGCTTGGTGAGCACCACACCGGTGATGTCGACGACCTCCGCGAACACCCGGGCCTGGACCAGGCCGTTCTGACCGATCGTGGAGTCGAGGACCAGCAGCACCTCGTCGACCTTGGCCCGCTTCTCGACGACCCGCTTGACCTTGCCGAGCTCGTCCATCAGGCCGGTCTTGGTGTGCAGGCGACCCGCGGTGTCGACGATGACGACGTCGACGCCGGTCTCGATGCCCTTGGTGACCGAGTCGAAGGCGATGGCGGCCGGATCGGCGCCCTCCTTGCCGCGGACCACCTCGGCACCGACCCGCTCCGCCCACGTCTGCAGCTGGTCCGCGGCGGCGGCACGGAAGGTGTCCGCGGCGCCGAGCAGCACCCGGCGTCCGTCTGCGACGAGCACCCGGGCGAGCTTGCCCGTGCTGGTCGTCTTGCCGGTGCCGTTGACGCCGACCACCAGAAGCACGCCGGGCGTGGCGTCGTGCGGCAGCGCCCGGATGGAGCGGTCCATCTCCGGGTGCAGCGCGTCGACGAGAACCTTGCGCAGCATCGCCCGGGCCTGAGCCTCCGTCTTGACCGTGCCGGACGCGATCTCCGCGCGCAGCTTGCCGACGACCTCCTCGGTGACCGCACTGCCCAGGTCCGCGATGATCAGCGTGTCCTCGATCTCCTCCCAGGAGTCCTCGTCGAGGTCACCGCCGCCGAGCAGGCCGAGCAGCGACTTGCCGACAGCATTCTGGGAGCGGGACAGCCGGCCGCGCAGACGGCCGAGACGGCCCTCGGTCGGCGCGATCTCCTCGATCGCGGGCGCCGCGGGAGCTTCCGGCGCGGGGGCGGTGATCGTCGGCGCGACCTCGGGCTCGGGCGCGACGACCTCGGGAGCAGCCGGGGCCTCCACCGGCGGCTCGGCGACCTCCGGCTCGGCAACCTTCTCGACTACCTCGGGCTCGGCAACCTCCGGCTCGGCGACCGGCTCCTCGGCAACCTCCGGCTCGGCAACCGACACCTCGGCAACCTCCGGCTCGGCAACCTCCGGCTCGGCGACCTCCGGCTCGGCGACCGGCTCCTCGGCAACCTCCGGCTCGGCCACGGGAGCCTCGGCGGGCTTTTCGACCAGCGGCTTCTCGACGATCTTGGGCTCGACCGGGACCGGCTGCGGCTTCGGGGGCGCAGTTGCCGTGGAGCCCTCGCTGAAATTGAACCCGCCGGCCGACTTGTACCCGCCGGAGCGGTCCTTCGCTTCGCCGAGCGCCTCGGGCTGTTCGGACTTCGGCGTCAGGCTGACCTGCCGCCGGCGGTACAGCACCGTACCGACGACGAGTGCAACGATGAGGACGGCCAGTACGGCCGCGATGGCGATCCAAGCTCCGGTAGTCACCGACCCATACTCTCAGGCCGGGACGGCGGTGGTGAACCGCGGTGAGGCGGGCGAGCGGGAACGGTCAGTCGGCAGTGGGCGCCGAGAGGGCCGGGAACCAGATGTCGGTGAGCACCTCGGCGGCCCGCTCGGCCGAGACGTCGATCGTCCCCTGCATCGCCCAGCGGGTGAAGAACCGCTCCAACTGGGTCGACAGGAGTTCGACCCGCAGGCGCGCCTCGTCACGGCTCGACTCGGGCCATCGCGCCAGGTAGTTCGTCATTGCATTGGGCAGGGCCAGCATTCCGTCCCTCGCGATCGCCGCGAACTCGGGTTCGAGCACCGTCGCCTCGTCCCATGCCCGAAGCATCTCCCGGTACTCCCGGAACCACTCGATGGCCCGGGTGATCCAGCCGGTGAACTCCTCGCGCGATCCGGTGTCGAGGACGCGGTCGAGATCCTGGTAGATCGCCAGTGTGCTCGGCACCGTGCCCTCTTCGCTGAGTGCGCGCAGGACGTCCACCTTGCCCGGGAAGTGCAGGTAGAAGGTCGCCCTGCTGCAACCCACCTCCGCGGCGATGTCGTCGACGGTGACCGCCGCGTACCCCCGGGCGCCGAAGTGCGACCGCGCGGCGTCGAGCAGTCTCGCTCGGGTTGCCCGCTTCTGCTCGTCGCGCAGGGTTCCCCTTCTCGCCTTCCCTGCACCGGTCGACTTGCTCGCCACGTCCGCCATGACGCTGACACTACCCCGCACCTACTCAATCGACGCAACGACATTCACAGTGCGTTTCGTTAGTCACTTGACACACCGTCAGTAAACCTGTTCTATGGCGCATGTCACACCGATTGGGCTTCACCGAGCATCCTCCGACGGTGGTGGCGCGACCGTCGATCCCGCGCCTGCCCACCCCGCGCAGAGAGAAACATCGTCATGAAGAGCACCCCGCTACCTCGCGTCTGCATCATCGGCGCAGGACCGTCCGGAATCACGACCGCGAAACGGCTCAAGGACTTCGGCATCCCCTACGACTGCTTCGAGGCCTCCGACGAGGTCGGCGGCAACTGGTACTACAAGAATCCCAACGGAATGTCGGCCTGCTACCAGAGCCTGCACATCGACACCTCCAAATGGCGGCTCGCGTTCGAGGACTTTCCGGTCCCCGCCGAGTGGCCCGACTTCCCGCACCATTCGCTGCTGTTCCAGTACTTCAAGGACTACGTCGCCCACTTCGACCTGCGGGACACGATCACGTTCAACACCTCCGTCGAGCACGCCGAACGGGGAGACGACGGGTTGTGGACCGTCACGTTGTCCACCGGCGAGACGCGCACCTACGACGCGCTGATCGTGTGCAACGGGCACCACTGGGATCCGCGGACCCCGGACTACCCCGGCGAGTTCGACGGCACGCTGATCCACAGCCACGAGTACAACGACCCGTTCGACCCGATCGACATGCGCGGCAAGAACGTCGTGGTGGTCGGGATGGGCAACTCCGGCCTCGACATCGCGTCCGAACTCTCCCAGCGGTTCCTCGCCAAGAAACTGACGGTCTCGGCGCGCCGTGGCGTCTGGGTGCTGCCCAAGTACCTCAAGGGCACGGCCGGCGACAAGATGACGATGCCCGCGTGGATTCCCCGCCCCGTCGGCCTCGCTCTCAAGCGACGCTTCCTGAACAAGAACCTCGGCCCCATGGAGGGCTACGGCCTGCCTAAGCCCGACCACCAGCCCTTCGAGGCGCACCCGTCCGCCAGCGGCGAGTTCCTCGGCAAGGCGGGCTCGGGCGACATCGCGTTCAAGCCGGCCATCACCGCGCTGGAGGGCAAGCAGGTGCGTTTCGCCGACGGGAGCACCGAGGACGTCGACGTGATCGTCTGCGCGACCGGCTACCACATCAGCTTCCCGTTCTTCACCGATCCGAACCTGTTGCCCGACAGCGAGAACCGCTTCCCGCTGTTCAAGCGGATGATGAAGCCCGGCATCGACAATCTGTTCTTCATGGGCCTCGCGCAGCCGATGCCGACCCTGGTGAACTTCGCCGAGCAGCAGAGCAAGCTCGTCGCCGCCTACCTCGCCGGCAAGTACCTGCCCCCGTCGCCCAGCGAGATGCAGTCCGTCCTCTCCGCCGACGAAAAGTACTACCTCGGCCCCTACTACGAATCCCCGCGACACACCATCCAGTGCGAGTTCGACCCCTACGTGCGAAACCTGAAGAAGGAAATCGCCGACGGCGGCAAACGCGCCCGGGCCGCCGGCAACGTGTTGCCCGTTCCCGCTCGCGCGCTGCAGAACGCCTGATAAGGAGATTCGATGACACTGACACAGGGACTCTGCGCGGAGGGCTTCGAGCCGGTTCGCGAGGCACTCGAGCTGCAGCTCGCCTCCGGCGAGGAGCTCGGGGCGTCCATCTGCGTGACCGTCGACGGCGAACCCGTCGTCGACATCTGGGGCGGTCACACCGACATCGACCGCACAGCCGCCTGGCAGCGGGACACCATCGTCAACGTCTTCTCGATCACCAAGACGATGACCGCGCTCAGCGCGCTGCTGCTCGTGGACCGCGGCGTTCTCGACCTGAACGAGAAGGTCGCGCACTACTGGCCCGAGTTCGGAGCGAACGGCAAGGCGGACATCGAGATCCGGCACCTGCTCTCGCACACCTCCGGTGTGTCCGGCTGGGAACGGCCGATCGAACTCGAGGACGTCTACGACCACGAGTCCGCCGCCGCCCGACTGGCCGCGCAGGCCCCGTGGTGGGAGCCGGGCACCGCGTCCGGCTATCACGCGCTCAACTACGGGCACCTGATCGGCGAGGTCGTCAGGCGAATCGACGGACGCACCCTGGGCCGGTTCTTCGCCGAGGAACTGGCCGGACCACTGGACGCGGACTTCCACATCGGTACCGGCCCCGAGCATTTCGGCCGGATCGCGCCGCTGATGCCGCCGCCCGCGCTCGAGTTCGACATGGCGACCCTCGACCAGGACAGCATCCTGGTCAAGACGCTCACCTGCCCGCTGCTCGACTACGAGCGCACCTCGGACCCGCAGTGGCGCCAGGCCGAGATCGGGGCCGTCAACGGTCACGGCAACGCTCGATCGATCGCCCGACTGCAGTCGATCGTCTCCGGCGGCGGCGTCCTCGACGGCCGGACCTGGCTGTCGCCGGACACCGTCGAGGCGATCTTCCGGGAGCAGTCCAACGGTCTGGACCTGGGAATCATGACGCCGCTGCGGTTCGGGATCGGTTACGGACTGCCGCACGCACAGACGGCGCCCGCAGTTCCCGACGGCAAGGTCTGCTGGTGGGCCGGGGTCGGTGGGTCGTTCGTCGTCAACGACGTCGACCGGGGAATCACCTTCGCGTATGCGATGAACAAGATGGCGCCGGGGCTCATCGGTTCCGACCGTGCCGACGCCTACCTGAATGCGACCTTCGAGGCGGTGGCGTGATGCGCGCACTACAACTGACCGATCCCGGCGTGGTCGAGATCCGGGAGGTCCCGGTTCCGGAGATCGGCCCGTCGGACCTGCTGATCCGGGTCGGCGCGGCCGGGATCTGCCACTCCGACCTTCACCTGCTGCACTTCCCGGTGAAGATGCGGGAGGAGCCGCTCACCCTCGGGCACGAGATCGCAGGCACCATCGAAGCGGTCGGCAGCGAGGTGGACGGCCGCCACACCGGCGAACGCGGGATCGTCTACCTGTGCTGGTCGTGCGGCGTCTGCCGCGAGTGCGTCAGCGGCAACGAGAACGTCTGCCTGGCCGCGGGCCGGACCGCCATGCCGCCATGCCCCGGGCTCGGCCCGGACGGCGGCATGGCCGAGTACGTCCGGATCCCGGCCCGGTCGTTCGTCCCGATCGGCGACCTGGACTTCCTGCAGGCGGCACCGATGGCGGACGCCGCGCTGACCAGCTACCACGCGATCCGTGGGGCCCGGGACCACCTGCGCCCCGGGTCGACCGCGGTGGTGATCGGCGTCGGCGGGCTCGGGCACGTCGCCGTGCAGATCCTCGGCGCGGTGAGCGCCACCCGGATCGTCGCGGTCGATGTCGGCGCGACGCAGCTCGAACTCGCGAAGCGGTGCGGCGCCGACATCACTCTCGAGTCCGGGCCGGACACCGCCCGTCAGATCCTCGAGCTCACCGAGGGACGCGGCGCGGATGCGGTGTTCGACTTCGTGGGGATCGACGCCACCGCACGGATGTCGGTCGAGTCGGTGGCCCCCAACGGCGCCTACCGGATGGTCGGCCTCGGCGGCGGGGTCCCGGGAGTGACGGCCGAACCGTCCGGTGGCCCCGGCTGGCCGTGGGGCGCGTCGGTCCGGAAGTCGTACGGCGGCACCAGGAGCGACCTCGTCGACTCGATCGCACTGGCGCAGGCGGGCCGGCTGACCGTGGAGGTCGACAGGTTCGACCTCGCCGATGCCCGGACCGCGTTCGACCGCCTCGAAGCGGGGACGATTCGTGGTCGTGCCGTCCTCATCCCCTGACGTGAACCCAGTGATCGAAAGGAACGACAATGACGAAACCCGTTGACCCGCAGGCGTACATCGCATCCGTGATGGCCGGGCTGACGGGCCCGGGCGGACGGTTCGAACTCGGCACCGAGGATGTTCTCGGCACCGAGATCCCCGTGATGAGGAACCGGGACCGCGCACTCGGGGATGTCCTCGCTGCCTCGCTCGCCCACGGTGACCGCGACTATCTGGTCACCGAGGATCGCCGCATGAGCTACGCGGAGCACGGCCGGGCCGCGTACGCGCTGGCGCGAGCGCTGCGCGAGCGCTACGGCGTCGACCCGGGTGACCGCATCGGCATCCTCGCCGCCAACACACCCGAGTGGGTTGTGTCGTTCTGGGGCACCCAGGCCCTCGGCGCGATCGCCGTCGGCTTCAACGCCTGGTGGGCTCCACGCGAGATCGAGTACGGGGTCACGCACACCCGGCCCACCGTGGTGATCGTCGACAGCAAGCGCGCCGAACTGCTCCGCGAACTCGACCTCCGGATCACCGTCCTGACCATGGAGCGCGACATTCCCCGGCTCATCGAGGAATTCGCCGGCGGCGAGCTCCCGCACGCCGAGGTGGCCGAGGACGACCCGGCCGTGATCCTGTACACCAGCGGGACCAGCGGCCGCCCCAAGGGTGCGGTGCACTCGCACCGGAACCTGCTTGCAGTCATCGACTACCACCGGTACAGCGACGCGCTCGCCGCCGCGTTCGCGGGCGCCCCGATCGGCGACGGCCCGAGCGACCTGCGGTACCTGCTGACCTCGCCGCTGTTCCACATCGCCAGCCTGCACAATCTGGTCGTCCCGCGACTGGCCACCGGCGGGGCCGTCGTGATCCACCAGGGCTCGTTCGACGTGGACCGCGTACTGCGACTGGTCGAGCGCGAGAAGGTCAGCAACTGGGGCGCGGTCCCCACCATGGCGAACCGGCTGCTCGAGCACGACGGGCTCGACAGGTACGACCTGTCGTCGCTGACCGCGTTCGCCCTGGCATCCGCGCCGTCCTCCCCCGCGTTCCAGCAGCGGCTGCGGGAGAAGCTGCCGTTCGCCAGGGGCGCCCTGGTGGACAGCTACGGGCTCACCGAGTGCAGCACCGCGGTGTCCGTCGCGACGCCGATGGACCTGCAGGCGTTCCCGGGCACACTGGGGCGGCCGATCATCGGCGTCACCGTGCAGGTGCGGGACCCGCTCGGCGACCCGGTTCCCGACGGCGTGGAGGGCGAGATCTGTGTCCGCAGCCCCTACGTGATGCTGGGCTACTGGGAGGACGACACCGCGACCGCGGCCTCGATCACCCCCGACCGGTGGCTGCGGACCGGCGACTTCGGCGTCCTCGAGAACGGCATGGTCCGCCTGACCGGACGGCGCTCCGACCTGATCCTGCGCGGAGGCGAGAACATCTACCCGGTGGAGATCGAGCAGTGCCTCGACGAGCACCCCGAGGTCCTCGAGTGCGCGGTGATCGGGGTGGCGCACCCCGACCTCGGCCAGGAGGTCGCCGCGGTGATCGTGGTCCGCGACGGAGCCTCGGTGACCGAAGACGAGTTGCGCGAGTTCGCGGCCGAACGACTGGCCTACTTCAAGGTTCCGGCCCGCTGGCGGATCACCACCACTGCGTTGCCCCGCAATGCAACCGGCAAGACGATGCGCACCGAGGTGGTCCTCTGATGGAGCCCCGGTCGGCAACCACCACACGACGAGAATGGAGTGGTCTGCGATGACCTACGACGTCATCATCAAGAACGGCCTGTGGTTCGACGGCACCGGCGCACGACCCGAGACCCGCAACCTCGGCATCCGTGACGGCCGGGTCGCGGCCGTCACGGATGCCGCGCTCGACGAGGCGGACTGTCCGCAGGTGGTCGACGCCGCCGGGAAATGGGTCATCCCGGGCATCGTCGACATCCACACCCACTACGACGTCGAGGTCATCCTTAGTCCGGGGCTCACGGAGTCGGTGCGGCACGGCGTCACCTCGATCTTCCTGGGGTCGTGCTCGCTGTCGGCCGTCCATGCCGGCCCCTCCGACGCGGGCGACCTGTTCGGCCGCGTCGAGGCCATCCCGCGCAAATTCGTGGTCGAGACGCTCACCGAGTCCAAGAACTGGACCTCGGCGCACGAGTACGTCGAGGCGATCGAGGCGCTGCCGCTGGGCCCGAACGTGGCCTCCTTCATCGGCCATTCGGACATCCGTGCCGCGCAGATGGGCCTGGACCGGGCGACCCGTAAGGACGTCAAGCCCACTCCGGCCGAACTCGACGCGATGGCGGCCAAGCTCGAGGAAGCGCTCGACGCCGGGTTCATCGGCATGTCCTCGCAGGAACTGCTGTTCGACAAGCTCGACGGCGAGACCTGCCGGTCCCGCACGCTGCCGTCCACGTACTCGACGCGGAAGGAACGTCGTAGGCTCACCTCGATCCTGCGGCGGCGGGGCCGGGCATTGCAGGCCGGCCCGGACGTGGGCCGCCCGCAGTCCATGGTCGCGTTGGCGCTGAGCAGCGTGGGGCTCTTCCGCCGCCCGTTGAAGGTGAGCCTCCTGTCGGCCGCCGACGTGAAGGCGATACCGGGGATCGCACAGGTCTTCCCGGCGATGGCGCGGGCAGTCAACGGGCTGCGGGGCGACTTCCGGTGGCAGCACCTTCCCGTGCCGTTCGAGGTGTACTCCGACGGTATCGACCTGCCGGTGTTCGAGGAGTTCGGGTCCGGGGCCGCGGCGCTGGACCTGTCCAACCAACTGGAGGCGCGCAGCGCGCTGCTCGCCGACGAGTCCTACCGCCGCCGGTTCCGCAAGGACTACGACAAGAAGTACGGACCGCGGGTGTGGCACCGCGACTTCTTCGACGCCGAGATCGTCGAGTGCCCGGACCCGTCGGTGATCGGCAAGACGTTCGGTCAGGTCGGGGTCGACCGGGGTGGGGTCCATCCCGTCGACGCCTTCCTGGACCTGGTCGTCGAGTACGGGACCAAGGTGCGGTGGCGAACCACAATCTCGAACCACCGGCCGGAGGTGCTCAACAAGTTCGCCTCTGATCCCGGTATCCAGCTGGGCTTCTCCGATGCCGGCGCGCACCTGCGCAACATGGCCTTCTACAACTTCGGCCTCCGCCTGCTGCGTCGCGTCCGCGACGCCGAGCAAGCGGGGACACCGTTCATGTCCGTCGAGCAGGCGGTGCACCGGCTCACAGGCGAGCTCGCCGACTGGTACGGACTCGACGCCGGGCACCTGCGCGAAGGTGACCGGGCCGACGTGGTGGTGATCGACCCGACGCATCTCGACGCCTCGCTCGACGCCTATGCCGAGTGCCCGGTCCCCGAGTACGACGGTCTCTCCAGGATGGTGAACCGGAACAACGACGCAGTGACCGCGGTGTTCGTCCGCGGCGAATGCGTCGTCCGGGACGGACAACCGACGACCGTCCTCGGCAGCCGACGGACCGGACGGTTCCTGCGTGCCGGAGAGCGCGCCGCCCGATGATCCGACACCATGTGACAACCGAGCGGGAGGCGATTCTGTGAGCAGTGGACGATTTTCGGGGCGGACCGCCGTGGTCACCGGGGCAGCATCCGGTATCGGCGAGGCGATCGCGTCGCGGCTGCTCGCCGAGGGCGCGACGGTGGCGGGCATCGACCTCGCGACCGATCGCCTCGAGCGGATGGCGGAGGATTTCGGCACCGCGTTTCTGCCCACCCCTGCCGATGTGACCGTGGAGGTGGAGGTCGAATCCGCTCTCGCCGCCGCGGCGTCGAGGTTCGGCCGGGTGGACCTCGCGTTCAACGTCGCAGGCGCCTCCCGAGTCGGTGCGATCGTCGACCTCGACGAGGCGGACTGGGACTTCACCGTCGACCTCGTGCAGAAGGGCGTGTTCCTGTGCACCAAGCACGAGGCCAGGCACATTCGCGCAGGCGGTCGCGGCGGCGCGATCGTGAACGTCGCATCTCTCAACGCCCACGTGCCGATGCCGGCGGGCAGCCCCTACTCGACGGGCAAGGCCGGCGTGGAAATGTTCAGCAAGACGGCAGCGGTCGAGCTGGCCCCCGACGGAATCCGGGTGAACGTAGTGCTTCCGGGACTGGTCGACACGCCGCTGGTCGCCCCGGTGATGGCGTACGAGCCCGCGCGCGAGATGTTCCTCGAACGCATCCCGGTGGCGCGGGCGGCCACGCCGGAGGAGATCGCCGGGCCGTGCCTCTACCTGGCCAGCGACGACGCGACCTATGTCACCGGCGCGAGCCTGGTCGTCGACGGCGGCTGGGAGCTGTCCAACTATCCCGACCTCCGCCGGCTCGGGTGACCCGGGCCGCCCCCTGCTAGACCCCTTTTCACCGAATGTGGGATTCGGTCACTTGAAGTGACCGAATCCCACATTCGGTGGTTCCGGGGGGTGGCTCACCCGTCAGGCCGGGTCCGGGACGGGCTCTGCTGCCGCGAGGTTCTGTCCACGCAGGCGTTGCGAGATCACCTGGGTGATGCCGTCGCCGCGCATGCTGACGCCGTACAGGGCGTCCGCGATCTCCATGGTCGGCTTCTGGTGTGTGATCACGATCAGCTGTGACTTCTCCCTCAGCTGCTCGAACAGCCCGATCAGCCGGCGCAGGTTGGTGTCGTCGAGCGCCGCCTCAACCTCGTCCATCACGTAGAACGGGGACGGCCGGGCCCGGAAGATGGCGACCAGCATCGCGACCGCGGTGAGCGACTTCTCGCCGCCGGAGAGCAGCGACAGCCGCTTGACCTTCTTGCCGGGCGGGCGGGCCTCGACCTCGATGCCGGTGGTGAGCATGTCGCCCGGGTCGGTGAGGACCAGTCGGCCCTCGCCACCGGGGAACAGCTTCGCGAACACCTGCACGAACTCGCGTTCGACGTCCGCGTAGGCCTCGGTGAACACCTGCAGGATGCGGGCGTCGACGTCGGCGACCACCCCGAGCAGATCCTTGCGGGCGTTCTTCACGTCCTCGAGCTGCGTGGACAGGAAGTTGTAGCGCTCCTCCAGTGCCGCGAACTCCTCGAGCGCCAGAGGGTTGACCTTGCCGAGCGTGGCGAGGTCCTTCTCCGCGCGCTTGGCCCGCCGCTCCTGACTAGCCCGGTCGTACGGCATCGGCGCGGGAGCGACCACCGCTTCCCCGCGCTCGCGGGCCTGCTCGTACTCGGCGATCTCGAGCGGCGACGGCGGCAGCGGCACATCGGGCCCGTACTCCGCGACCAGGTCGTCGAGGCCGATGCCGTGCTGTTCGGAGATCGCGGCCTCGAGCTGTTCGATGCGGGTCGCGGCCTGGGCGCGGGCCACCTCGTCGCGGTGCACGGCGTCGGTGAGTGCGGTCAGCTGCGCGGTGAGCTGCCGGACCCGTTCCTTGACGGTCTCGACCTGCTGTGCGCGATCGGTGCGTTGACGGGTCAGGTCGTCGCGGTGTGCGAGGGCCGCCGCGACGACGGTGTCCAGGTGGGCGGCGACCTTCGCGCCGGACTCGGCGACCGCGGCGGCGACCGCGGCGGCGTTCTTGCGCGCCGCCATCGCCCGCTCGGCCCGTGCCCGCGATTCGCGTTCGGCGCGGGCGGCGCGGCGCAGCCCGTCGGCCTTGCCGCGCACCGATTCCGCACGCTCCTCCGCGGTGCGCAGCGCCAGCCGCGACTCGACCTCGACGGCGCGGACCTCGGCCAGCGCAGCAGCCGCGGCCTCGCGCTCCCCGCTGTCCGTGCCCACCTCGGTGCCGTCCCCGGACTGCTCCTGCTGCGCGAGGGTGAGCCGTTCCTCGAGGTCCCGCAGCGCAGTGATCGCGTCCTCGCGCCCGGTCTCGGCGGCCGTGCGCTGCGCTGTGAGCCGATCGGACTCGGCGTGTGCGGCGCGGGCCACCTGCCCGAGCCTGCCGAGCTGTTCGTAGATCGCGGACATCGCGGCGTCGGACTCGTGCAGCGCGGCGAGCGCCTCTTCCGCGGTCTCCGCGCGATCCGCCTGTTCGGCCAGCGCGCCCGCCAGTGCGGCGGTCAGGTCCTCGGACCGACGCTCGGCCTCGCCCAGCGCGACCGTGGACTGGTCGATCGCGGACTGCACCTCGAGCGTCGAGGGCCTGCGGTCGGAGCCGCCGATCACCCAGCCGGCCCCCGCCAGGTCGCCGGTCCGCGTGACGGCACGCCACTGCGGCCCGGCCGCGACGACTTCTGCCGCCGACCCGAGGTCGTCGACAACCACCACCGACCCGAGGAGCGCGGTGAGCGCGCCCCGCATCGATTCCGGGTGCTCGACCAGTTCGAGCGCGGCGCGCGCCCCAGCGGGCAGCCCGGCCGGCGCCGCCCCGGCGACCGGGGTGTCGGCGACCACCAGTGCCGCCCGTCCCCCGTCGGCCTGTTCCAGCGCCGACACTGCGGCGTGCGCGGCGCCGGTGGACTCGGCGGCGACGGCCTCGGCGGCCGGTCCGAGGGCGGCCGCGATCGCCACCTCGTACCCGGGAGTGATGCGCAACAGCCCGGCGAGCGGCCCGGCCAGCCCGTCACCGGACCGGTGTTCGAGCAGCCAGGCGGCGCCGTCCTTCTGCTGCAGGCCGATCGCCAGGGCGTCGATCCGGGCCCGCAGCGAGGCAACCTCCTGACCTGCGGCACGTTCGGCGTCCTGCAGTTCGGTGACACGCGCGCTCGCCGACTCGAGCGCGGTGACCGACCGTTCGTGGTGGGAGTCCAGGCCCAGCTCACCGGCGTCGAGTTCGTCGATTCGTTCCTGCACCGATTCGAATTCGGCCTGGGCCGCGTCGCCGCGGGCGCGGGCGTCGTCGATCGCGAGCGTCAGCCGGGCCACCTCGGCGTCGACCGAGTCGGCGCGGGTGCGCAGGGTGTCGACCTGGCCCGACAGCCGGGCGAGACCCTCGCGCCGGTCGGCCACGGCACGGACCGCGGCCAGGTGGGCCCGCTCGGCGGCGGCCGATGCCTCCTCGTACTCGGCGAGCTGTTCCTTCGCGGCGTCGAGGGTCGCCCGCGCGATCTCGACCGCCTCCTGCAGTTCCAGTTCCTCGGCGGCGACCCGATCGGCCTGGGCCTCCATCTGGTCCGGGTCCTGGCCCCGATGCGCGACCGGATCGCCGTCGAGGTGCCGGGCACGGTCGGTGGCGATCCGGACCGTGGCTCCGACACGTTCGGCGAGCGCCGAAAGCTGGAACCAGGTCTGGCCCGCGGCCTCGGCCCCCGGGGTCAGCCGGGCGAGAGCCTGCTCGTGGGAGCCGAGTTCCGCGGACCCGGCCTCCAGTTCGGCCTGCACGTGTTCCTGCTGGGCGCGGACGACCGCCTCGTTCTCCGACTGGGAGGCCAGCTCGGTGCGGCGGGTCACCAGGTCGTCGGCGGCCAGTCGCAACCGGGCGTCGCGGAGGTCGGCCTGCACGGTCTGCGCGCGGCGCGCCACCTCGGCCTGCCTGCCGAGCGGTTTGAGCTGGCGCCGCAGTTCGGCGGTCAGGTCGGTCAGGCGAGCCAGGTTCGCCTGCATCGAGTCGAGTTTGCGGACCGCCTTTTCCTTGCGTTTGCGGTGTTTGAGGACGCCGGCGGCCTCCTCGATGAACGCCCGCCGATCCTCGGGCCGGGATTCGAGGATCGCCGCGAGCCTGCCCTGCCCGACGATCACGTGCATCTCCCGGCCGATGCCGGAGTCGGACAGCAGTTCCTGCACGTCCATCAGACGGCAGGACGTGCCGTTGATCTCGTACTCACCGGCACCGTCGCGGAACATTCGCCGCGTGATCGACACCTCGGAGTACTCGATCGGCAGCGCGCCGTCGCTGTTGTCGATCGTCAACGTCACCTCGGCGCGGCCGAGCGCTGCCCGGCCGGTTGTGCCGGCGAAGATGACGTCCTCCATCTTGCCGCCGCGCAACGCCTTGGCGCCCTGCTCCCCCATCACCCAGGTCAGGGCGTCGAGAATGTTCGACTTCCCGGATCCGTTGGGGCCGACGACACAGGTGATGCCGGGTTCGAACCGCAGAGTCGTCGCGGAGGCGAAGGACTTGAATCCTTTCAGCGTCAGACTCTTGAGGTGCACAGCGGCTTAGATTACGGCACCCCACCGACCGATTCCGCGATTGCGTTCCCGCGCCTACCCCTCGTGCACTCCCGGCAACGGTGCACCCACGGTGAACGTCGCACCGAACGGATCGGTGATCTCCGCGGTTCGCCCGTATTTCATGTCAGTGGCATTCTTCGCGGTGCCACCGGCGGCGCGGGCGGCGGCGACGGCCTTGTCGGCGTCGACGACCTGGAACAGCGTGCCCCAGGCCGATCCGGACGCGGTCGGGTCGCCGAGGATGCCCCCGATCTCGTGCCCGTCGGGTCGGCGCAGGAAGGTGAAGTCCATACCGGGCAGGTCCTCGTTCCCGTCCAGCGTGAAGTCGAACACCGCGGAGTAGAAGGTTCGGGCCGGGCCCGGGTTGGGCGTCACCAGATCGTTGCGGAGCAGCGTGTTCGGCTCGTTGACCAGTTCGCAGCCGACGTGCGCGAACCCCTGCCACAGTCCGAACTGTGCGCCGGAGGGATCCCGCACGATCGCCATCCGTCCCTCGCCCATCACGTCCATCGGCTCCGCCAGCACGATGCCACCCGCGTCGGTGGCCCGCGCGACCGTTTCGTCCACGTCGGCAGTGGCCAGATAGACGCTCCACCAGAATTCCGTTGCCACCGGATCGGGATTGGGCATCAACGCGGCGACCTTCTTGCCCCGCAGCAGGCACATCGTGTAGCGCCCCGCCTCCTCGGGGCCGATGGCGGCTTCCCAACCGAAGACCGCCCCGTAGAACGACATCGCCCGATCGAGATCAGGGATGCCCAGGTCGATCCAGGTGGGGGTGCCCAGCGGTTGGTTCGTGGAGACGACGCTCATCACAGCTCCTGGGGCGGTCAGTGCGGCCTGGACTGCCGGATACCACCGGCAGCCAGTGGACGGTCCCAGCCTCCTCCCACCCCGATCACGGCGCAATTTCAGCCGACGTCAGGCGGTCTCCGCACCCGAGCCCAGTCGGGGAAAGGGCTCGGTCGAGAACACGACCTCGACGGCCACCTCGAAGTACGCGGCGATCCGCAGAGCGAGGTGCAGGCTGGGGCTGTACTCGCCGCGTTCGAGGTACCCGACCGTCTGATAGTGGACTCCCAGCGCCTCGGCCAACTCCCGCCGCGAGATGCCCCGCTCGGCACGCAGCATCGCGATGCGGTTGTAGATGACCTCAGAAGGCACGCTGCATCGCCTTCTCTCGCCGTGCCGCCATACTCGATCCTGACTCGTGACGCGCCATGCGCCGCAACACTACCGGCGCGATCAGCAGCCCTGCGACGGCCCAGACGCCGAGCACGGCAGCCGTCTCGATGTGCCGCCAGGACTCGCCGATCTCGATGGCGACCGCCTCGGGAGGCAGCAGCGCCGAGCGCATTCCGAGCCCGCTCCAGTAGATCGGGAACACCTGTGCCACGCCCTGCAGCCAGCCCGGCAACGCGGTGATCGGATAGAAGATGCCGGAGATCGCAATGAGTCCCATGAGCGGCATCGTCAGCAGGAACGTCGCGCGCGGTCCGTCGAGGACGGCGCCGAGGATCGCCCCGACCGGCAGCGCGGCGAGCAGGCTGAGCAGCAGAACCCAGACAAACGTCAGCCACGACGCGGCCCCGTCGAGCGAGGACCCGCCGATGATCGCCATCCCCACCGCCAGCACGACAGCCACCTGCACGACAACGGATCCCGCGGCGGAGACGATCTTGCCTACGACGTAGCCGATCATGCCGCCCGGCACCGCCTTGGCCCGCAACAGCGTTCCGTCCTCCCGGTCGAGGACGAGCACGTTGGTGATCGCGAACAGACCGTTGAACACGATGATCGACCCGATCAACCCGGGCAGTGCCAGTTCGGCGACGGAGAGCTCGCCACCCGGGTACTCGCGATTGCGCAGCAGGTAGAGCACGACCAGTGTGATGGCCGGCGTCAGGAACTGACCGATCAGGTCGGGGGCGGCGGTGAACAGTTGACGAAGCTCGATCCATCCGCGGGTGAAGCCCGCCCGGACCGCATTGGACGTGGGGTTCATCGTGCGACCTCCGAGAGTGTGGGCACCCCGGTCGGGGCGTCGCCGGACTCGTGGCGGCGGACCAGGGCCATGTAGGTGTCCTCCAGCGAGGCGCGGCGCACCTCCAGTTCGCCGATGGAGTCGCCGTGCTGCTTGAACAGCTCGTGGACGAACTTCGTCGACTCGGTGGTGGTGTGCACGAAGCGCTGGTCGTCGACGGTCCAGCGCACCTCCGCCTCACCTGCGATCGCGCGGGTCAGCTCGTCGGGCGAGCCGTCGGCGACGATGCACCCGCCGGCCAGGATCAGGATCCGGTCCGCGATCTTCTCCGCTTCGTCGAGGTCGTGGGTGGTGAGCAGCACGGTCGTATCCTCGAGATCGGCCAGTCGGTGGACGAGGTCGTGGAAGTCACGACGAGCCGCGGGATCGAAGCCCGCGGTGGGTTCGTCCATGAACAACAACTCCGGACGGCCGACGATCCCGATCGCCACGTCCAGCCGGCGCCGTTGACCACCGGACAACGTGCCGATCTTGGCTCCCGCCTGGCCGGACAGCCCGACAAGCTCGATGAGTTCAGTTGTGTCCCAAGGCTGTTGGAATCGTTCACCGAGGTATGGGCGATAGAACACGCCGATGTGCTCGAGCAGATCGCGCACGCGCCACTTGGCGTGGTCGCGCCAGGACTGCAGGACGACACCCACCCGGGCGCGCCAGCGCTCGTCGCCGTGTTCCGGATCGACACCGAGGACGGTGACGCCACCCGCCGACCGAGTGCGGAAGCCCTCCAGTATCTCGATGGTGGTCGTCTTGCCCGCCCCGTTGGGGCCGAGCATGACCAGCACCTCGCCGCGGCGCGCCTGGAAGCTCACCCCACGCAGAACGTCGGTGTCGCCGTATCGCATTCGCACAGCGTCGACGTCGAGCACAACACCGTCCCTCGAACCCATGACCCCTCCCCATAATCAACCTACGATTTTATGTAGCATATCTACTACATTTCGATGCGGCAATGCTCCGGAGGAACATCGGATGCAGTCACCCCACAGCCTGGGTCGGACACCGGTGTCGGCGCCGCCGTCGCGGCGGCGCGATCCGGGGCGAGGGGCGCCGAAACAGCAAGCGGGAGACGTGCCCTAAGCTGCCGCCAGTGATCGATGAGGCGGCGCCGGCCGCAAAGCATGTTGACGCGGGCGTCCCGGACAAGGGGCTGCGGTCGGGGGCACTGACCCTGACGTCCAGTGTGGTGATCGGGGTCGCGTCGGCCGGACCGGCGTACAGCATCGCCGCGACGCTCGGCCTGGTGGTGGCCGCGGTCGGCCTGCAGGCGCCGGTCATCGCACTGCTGGCGTTCGTCCCGATCCTGTTCGCCGCGTTCGGGTATCAGCAACTCAACCGCGTCGAACCCGACTGCGGCACCACCTTCGTGTGGGCGACCCGCGCGTTCGGCCCGTCCTGGGGCTGGATGTGCGGCTGGGCCATCGTCGTCGCCGACGTGCTGGTGATGGCGAGCATGGCCCAGGTCGCCGGCCAGTACACCTTCCTGTTGTTGGGCGCGGACGGCATCGGACACGATCCGACGCACATCGCGGTCCTCGTGCTCGGCGTCGCGTTCATGCTCGCGATGACGTGGCTGTGTTTCCGCGGCATCGAACTCTCCGCCCGGATCCAGCGACTGCTGCTCACGGTGGAGTTCGTGGCGCTCGTGGTGTTCGCGGTGGTCGCATTGGTTCGGGTGTGGCTTGGCCGCGCGGGCGAGGCGGCCCTGACACCCCAGTGGAGTTGGTTCAACCCCTTCGAAATCGGCTCCTTCTCCACCTTCGTCAACGCGATCCTGCTGATGGTCTTCATCTACTGGGGCTGGGACTCGGTGGTCTCGGTCAACGAGGAAACCGTCGACGCGAGGCACACCCCGGGCCGGTCCGCCGTGATCTCCACGGTCGTGCTGGTCGCCCTGTACGTGCTGGTGACCATCGCCGCTCAGTCGTTCGCCGGTGTCGGCGAGGACGGCACCGGATTGGCCAATCCCGAGCACTTCGACGACTTCTTCGCCGCCCTCGGCACCGCGGTGTTCGGGGACGGACCGGTCGGAGTGTTCCTCGTGCACGTGCTGCTGCTCATGATCCTGACCTCGGCGATCGCGTCCACACAGACCACGATCCTCCCGACGGCGCGCACGACGCTGTCGATGGGCGTGTTCAAGGCGCTGCCCGCGTCCTTCGCGAGTGTGCATCCGCGGTTCCGGACACCGACGGTGTCGACGCTGGCGATGGGCGGCGTGTCAGCGGCCCTGTACGTGGTGTTCAACTTCATCGCGGCGGGCGACCTGATCTACGACTCCGTCGCGGCGATCGGTATCGCGGTCGGCTTCTACTACGGGATGACGGGGCTGGCCTGCGCGTGGCTGTACCGCGACACCCTGCGCCAGGGCGGCCGGGAGGCATGGCTGCGCGTGCTGCTCCCCCTGACCGGTGGGGCGATGCTGCTGTTCGCGGCCGGGTGGACGACGGTGACGTCGTTCGCCGCCGACTACGGCGAGACGGCGTGGACCCTGCCGTTCGCCCCGCACTGGCAGGTCGGCGGGGTGTTCCTGCTCGGGGTCGGCTCGATGCTCATCGGCCTCCCGCTGATGTGGTGGTGCAAGCGCCGCGAACCCGCATTCTTCGACGGCGACACCGTCGCACGCGGACTCCCGGCCGAGGAACTCGTCGACGCGGGCCGGCACTGACCACGAGCCGAAACCCCTTCCCCCCCGAGTTCCCGGATCGGTCCGGGAACCCGGGGTCTCACGTCACCAGGCGTTCAGCGTGTTCAGGATCTGCGGGCGGGCCTTCCACAGCTCGGACTCCCAGTAAGGCCAGGAGTGGACACCGTTCGCCGGGAAGCTGTAGGTCGCCGGGACACCGAGGGTGTCCAGCCGTACCTGGAAGGCCCTGCTGTTGGCGAGCGCGAGCGCCTCGAGTCCCATCGCGTTGGCCATGTGGTAGAAGTCGATCGGCGCGCTCGGGTGGTCGAACTGGCCGGGCAGGCCGCTGGCGGCCGACACGTACAGCGACAGACCCCGCAGCTGTGGGGCGAACACGAACGGGTCGTTGCGCAGCCACGCCCTGCTCCACGGCGGGCCCCACATCGAGTCGACGTTGAAGCGGCCGGCGTCGAGCATCGCGACGCGGATCGCCTCGCGCATGCCGGGCGCCGAGATGTTCAGGTACCCGGACAGCGAGCCGGCGAACCTGAACTGGTCGCGGTGGTAGGCCGCCAGCGTCAGGGCCGCGGAGCCGCCCATCGACAGGCCGAGCACGCCGTTGTTGGAGCGCGAGACACCGCGCGTCGCCAGGTAGTCCGGGAGGTTCTTCGTCAGGAAGGTCTCCCACCGGTAGGCGGTCTGCTGCCCGTTGAAGTTCGACGGCGCCAGCCAGTCGCTGTAGAAGGAGGATTCCCCGCCCACCGGCATCACCAGCGTGACGTTGTCGTTCCCGTACTGGGCGAGGGCGTTGGTGTCGTGCGCCCAGGCGTTGTAGTCGTTGCGCGCCCGCATGCCGTCGAGCAGGTACAGCGCCGCGTTGCCGCCGCGCCTGGCCCACTGGATCTGCACCTTGATCGGGCCCATGTCCGAGGGCACCCAGACCTCTTCGTAGCCACCCCACGGCGCTCGGTGCGTGATCGGGGCGGCACCGGCGACCGCGCCGCCCGCCGTTCCGGCGATCACGCCCGCGACGACCGTCGTCGCGGCCAGCGTCCGCAACCCGCGTCCGATCCGACGGGACCATCCTGCTCTCGACATCGGCGAAAACCTTTCCCCCTCGCCGAACCGCGGACGACGGCCGCGCCCGCTCGGACGCCACCCACCACCGTTCGACGAATGTGTAGCTCGGTGTTGACCCGACCCACCGGACAGTGTTACAGGTGGGACTGGTGTTTCGCCCGAGGCGTGCCCCGATCGAGATCGGACGGTGTACTCGACCGAGACCTACCGGTATTCGCTAGAGGATCGCGACCGCGACGACCAGTCCCAGCGCCAGGTGGGCGGCGGCGACCACGAGGACCTCGGGCGTGAACCGGTCGCGGACGAGGACCTCGCCGATGTCGATGGCCGTCACCAGTTCGACGAGTCGCACGGAGATCACCTGTGCGGCTATGCCCACCAGGCCGAACACCGCGCTGTAGATCAGGCCCTCAACCAGCTTGCCGGACGAGGCGTAGATCGCCAGCACGACGATCAGCGCCATGCTGACCATGCCGGACGCGGTGACCACGGCGGCATTCGGTCGCCCCTCCCGAACCAGCGTCCGCAGGTGACCGGGGGTCGTCCAGTCGATCGCGAAGAAGCCGAGGACCATCAGGACGAGCCCGAGGATCGCGTACAGCACGATCGCCGAGACGCCCCGGCCGAGGGTGGACCAGTAGTCGCTACCGAGGGCTACCACCGCAGTGGTCATCGTGATGCTCCTTCGTCGGATCGTGAGGTGATTCGGGGTGGGTCAGGCCTGCGGGATGCGATGCGGCACGAACGCGGCACCGTCGTCGGTGACCAGTCCGGCGGTCTCGCGGATGCCGAGGCCGGCGGCCTCGTCTCCGACGATCCACGCGCCGAGCGCCGGTCGCATGCCGTCGAATTCGGGCAGGGGATCGAGCAGTTGGTAGACGAACCCCTCCTCGCCGTAGATGCCGCCGGTGGCGGTGTCCATCCCGGCGCCGACAATGGAAACGTTGGCGCCCTCACGGCCGAGCTTCGGCTTGCGCACGTACTCGGTGAGCTCGTGCGGGTCGTCGATGTACGCCGGAAGCAGGTTCGGGTGGCCCGGGTACATCTCCCACAACACCGCGAGGATCGCCTTGTTGCTCAGGATCGCCTTCCACAGCGGTTCGACCCACAGGGTTTCGGGAAGGAGTTCGACTGCGCGCCTGCCGAACTCGTCGTCGAGGATCCACTCCCACGGGTACAACTTGAACAGCGAGGAGATCGGCGCCTCCTCGAGGTCGACGAACCGGTGCAGGTCGGGGTCGAAGCCGATCTCCTCGATCGCGAGGGCGACGGTGTCCAGCCCCGCCTCCGCCGCACATTCCTGCATGTAGGCGACGGTGACGTTGTCCTCGCCGCTCAGGTCCGCGCTCGACCACGCCAGATGCAGTTCGGCACTGGGCAGTTGGCTTCGGATCTCGGCCCATCGTGCGACCAGTTTCTCGTGCAGCGAGTTCCACTGGTCGTCACCGGGATGGGTGTCGGTGAGCCAGTGCCACTGCAGGATCGACGCCTCCAGCAGCGTGGTCGGGGTGTCGGCGTTGTACTCGAGGAGCTTCGCCGGCCGCCGCGCGTCGTAGCGCAGGTCGAAGCGCCCGTACACGTGTGGGTCGCCGCGGCGCCACGACTGTGCGATCGGCTCCCACGTCCACTCCGGCAGCCCGAAGTCGCGAAAGCGTTCCGTGAGAATGACGTGGTCGACGGCCTTGAGGCACATCGAGTGCAGCAGTTCGACATCCGCTTCGAGGGCGAGGATCTCGTCCATCTCGAACTCGTAGTGGACGGACTCGTCCCAGTACGGGCGGTCGGTGCCGTCGGCCATCCGCGCCGGAGTGCCGAACACCATGCCCTGCGCGGCGACGGTTTCCTTCCAGCGCGGACGGGGGGTGCTTCGCAGTCGCCTCACGTCAGGTGCCGACGCTTCCGCTGCTCTTGCTGCCGAAGCCGCCCCGCTGGATGGTGGTGCCGGACTTGGTCTTGATGGTGGTCCCCTTCGGTGTGACCACGGTCCCGCCCGACACCTTGGTGCCGACCGGTCCCGTGCTGCCGCCGTAGTAGTAGCGATAGGTGGACCCGGCGTAGATGAAGACCCCGCCCGCCCCGGGAGTACCGGTGGTGCAGTAGGACTCGTCGACCACGACCTCGGTGTCGGGGTCGATGCAGGTGGCCTCGACCTCGTCCGAGGACAACACCGAGTAGCCGAGGGCGACCAGGCCGACGACCCCGACGACGGCGACGCCACCGATCATGGCCTTGCGCCGGGTTCGCCGCTTCGCCTCGTCCTTGGCGGCCTGCTCGGCGGCGAGACGCTCCTCCTCCTCGCGGGTGCGGCGCGCCTTGTCCCGGGCGCGCGCCTCTGCAACGGTCGGCGGTCGAGGAGCGGTCTTGCCGGGTTCCTGGCGGCGGATACGTCCGGCCGCAGGACGGATCTCGTCACCTTCGGCCGGAGGACGGATCTCGTCACCTTCGGCCGGAGGACGGATCTCGTCACCGCCGGCCGGAGGACGGACCTCGTCACCGCCGGCCGGAGGACGGACCTCGTCACCGCCGGCCGGAGGACGGACCTCGTCACCGCCGGCCGGAGGACGGACGTCGTCACCACCCGACCGGGGCTGCGATCCGCCCGAGCCGGACTCACCTGCGGCGCCGGCATCCGGGTGCTGTTCCTCGGGTCCCATCGGCCCCTCCCCCCTGTGTGTCGACACTCGCACCGACCCTAGGTCACGTCGTACAGATCCCCGCGCGGCACCCCCACCCTCTGGACGGGGTCAGCGCTCGACGAATCCGACCAGGTTCCCGGCCGCATCCGACCAGCTCTCGACGACGAGGTCGACGACGCCGGGGGTCGATCCGGATCTGAGCAGGTCCAGCAGCCTTTCGCACTCCGGGCGTGGTCCTTCGGCAATCACCAGGACGCGACCGTCGGGTCGGTTGGTTGCGTGCCCGACCAGGCCGAGTTCCAGTGCCCGCGAACGGGTCCACCACCGGAAGCCGACGCCCTGCACGGTGCCGTGCACCCACGCGGTCAACCGAACCCGTTGCGCGTCCACTGCGGCCACGGTCAGTTCGTCGGTGGCGTGAGGCGGTGCACCGTGCCGTCGAAACCGGTCGTGTACAGCGACGCCGCGTCCCACCCGGGTCCGGCGCCGAACCGGACCGAGGACGTCAGCGGCAGACCTGACGCGATCTCGCAGCTGTCGCCGGTCGCGGGGTCGAGGCGCACGACTTTGCCTGCGCCGTTGAGAGCCATGTACACCCGGCCGTCGGCGTCGACGGTCAGGTCGTCTCCGGCGTTCGTCTGACCGTTCCCGGGGAGGGAGACGGTCGTGATGTCGCCGTCGAGGTCCGCCGCGTCGAGGATGCGCACCTCGGTGGTCTTCTCGAAGGTGTTGCCGATGTACACGCGCGAGCCCGAGGTGAAAATGCCGTTGGCCGAACCGATGTCGCTGCGCACGGTCTCGGACTTGTCCGTGCTCCCGGCGGGGACGCGGGTCAGCCCCGGGTCCCGGCCCAGCGCGTGGGTCACCAGCAGGTCGCCGCTCTCGAGCCGGGTGAGACCGTTCGGCATCGTCAGCCCGCTGGCCAGTGTGGTGCGGTCCCCGCCGTCGCGGCGGACCGACTCGACGGTGCCGTTGGTGCCGTTGTACAGACCGGCCATCACGTTGTTGCCGGTGGTGAACACCACGCGGTCGTCGTCCACGACGATGCCGCCGGGAGAGGGCACTCCGGACACCAGCGTGCCCTTCTCGCCGCTGGGAGTCAGGGTGCGGATGGCGCCTTCGCCGAGGGCCGGGCTCTCCGAGAGCAGCAGGCCGCCGTCTCCGTCGAACGCGAGGTTCTCGAGCACACCGAATCCGCTCGCGACGGTGCTGACCCGCCACGTCGTGCACGCGGGCGGCGCGACCGGTGTTGTCGTCGGCGCGGTGGTGGTGGTCGCCACGGCAGACATCGGCGCGGCGGGGGCCGCGGACGACGCGGGTGCGGCGGTGGTGGTCGGGGCGGCGCCGGTCGTCTGCTCCGCGCCGGGCAGCGCAGGAAGGGCGGGCAGCGACGGGACCGGCAGCGGCGGCAGTGTCGGAATCTGTACCGGGAGCTCGGCAGCCGGAAGCGGGGGCACCGGCAGGGTGCTCGTGGGCGCGGTGCTCGTGGGCGCGACCGAGCTGGGCTGAGCGGCGGCGAGTGGTGCACCGGCGACCACGCCGGCAGCCACCACGGCGCCGACCATCGCAACGCGGGACAGAGTCATGGCGCCTATCAGATCACGAATCGGTTTCAATCGAAAGCCGAACGACAGTGCCGCTTTTGAGGGTACGACCGACCGTGCACACCTTGTCGATCGACTTCTCGACCACCGTGATCAGCCGCTGTTGTGCGTCCGCGTCGAGTTCGCTGAGATCTAGCTCGAGCACCTCCTCCAGGAGGGGGTAGACCTCGTTCTCGCGGTCGGCCGCGCCGGAGACCCGCACGGTGGCGTCGTAGTCGTCGCCGAGGCGCCGCGACAGCGGAAGGTCCGAACTCATTCCGCTGCAGGCCGCGAGCGCGATCTTGAGCAGCTCGCCCGGGGTGAACACGCCTTCGACGGACTCCGACCCGATCAGCACCTCGGCCCCGCGGGAGCTGCGGCCCGTGTAGCGGCGGGTGCCGGTTCGCTCGACCCACAGCTCGGTCGTGGCGTGGCTGTTCTCGGGGCTCTGATCAGTCATGGCCCAATCCTGCCATTGCCGCCGCGACCGGCGGTCGTGCACCCGTCCGCAACGTCACTCCTGGAAGCGGTATCCCATCCCGGCCTCGGTGATGAGATGTCGCGGCCTCGAGGGGTCGTCCTCGAGTTTGCGGCGAAGTTGCGCGAGATACACCCGGAGGTAGTGGGTCTCGGTGGCGTACGCCGGTCCCCACACCTCCCGGAGCAGTTCCTTCTGCCCCACGAGCTTGCCCTTGTTGCGCACCAGCATTTCCAGCATGCCCCACTCGGTGGGGGTCAGATGGACCTCCGCGTCCGCCTTCGTCACCTTCTTCGCGGCGAGGTCGACGGTGAACGAATCGGTCACCACCACCGGGTCGTTGGCGTCCGAGGCGGCCGCCCCGCGCCGGACCGCCGCCCGAAGGCGGGCGAGGAACTCGTCCATGCCGAACGGCTTGGTGACGTAGTCGTCGGCGCCGGCGTCGAGTGCGGCGACCTTGTCCGACGAGTCGGTACGCGCGGACAGCACGATCACCGGCACCGTGGACCAACCGCGCAGCCCGGCAAGGACTTCGATGCCGTCCATGTCGGGGAGGCCGAGGTCCAGCACGATCACGTCGGGATGCCGCTCGGCGGCCGCCCGTAACGCGGCGGCGCCGTTGGCCGCGGTCGTCACGTCGTATCCGCGGACACTCAGGTTGATCCGCAGCGCGCGAAGGATCTGCGGTTCGTCGTCGATCACCAATATCCGCGTCATGCGGCGAGCCTTTCCGTCACTCAGTCAGCCTTTCCGATTCCGGCCAGATCCACCACCATGGTCAGTCCCCCGCCCGGTGTGTCGGTGGCGCCGACGGTGCCACCCATCGCGTCGACGAAGCCGCGCACCACCGACAGCCCGAGCCCGACGCCGGTCGTGGTGTCCCGGTCGCCGAGTCGCTGGAACGAGTCGAACATCTGCTCTTCGGCCCCGCGAGGGATGCCCGGGCCGGAATCCGTGACGGTGATCAGCACCCGATCCTTCACCGCCCCGGCGCCGATCCGCACCACTCCCTCCGGGGCGTACCGCAGTGCGTTGTCCACCAGGTTCGCCACCACGCGTTCGAGGAGTCCGCTGTCGGCGAGGACGGCGTGACCACCCACGTCCACCTGGACCCGGTCCCGCAGTGCCCGTGCGGAGCCCGCCGTGGCGCCGACACCGACACCGACGAGCGCCCGGTGTACCACTTCGTCGAGGTACACCGGCCGCAGGGCGGGCCGGACGACACCTGCGGCGAGCCGCGAGGAGTCGAGAAGATTGCCGACCAAGTTCGTCAGCTGGTCGGTCGACTCCTCCACCGTGGCAAGCAGTTCCGCGGTGTCCTCGGGCGAGAACTCGACGTCGTCGCTGCGCAGGCTCGACACGGCCGCCTTGACCGCGGCCAGCGGGGTGCGCAGGTCGTGGCTGACCGCGGACAGCAGGGCCCGCCGGAGCCGGTCGGCCTCGGCGAGTGCCCGCGCCTGCATGGCCTCCGCCGCCAACTGTTCCTGCCGGATCAGCCCGACGGCCTGATTCGCGACCGCGGTGAGTACCCGCCGGTCCCGCGCCGCCACGTCGGATCCGCTCAGCGCCAACGCGTAATCGGTATCGCCCGCCTCGCACACCGTGTCCGCGGCGTCGAGCGTGCGCGGCGGGTCCTCCCCGACCGCGCTGACCACCCCGCCCTCCCGATGGATGACGCTGACGGCCCGCTGTCCGTAGGTTTCCCGGACCTTGTCCAGGAGCGCGGGTAGGTCCGCACCGCGGAGCACCGATCCCGCGAACAATGCGAGCAGCTCGGCTTCCTGGGACGCCCGGCGGGCCTCCCTCGCGCGTTTGGCGGCCGCGTCGACGAGCACCGCGACCGCGACCGCGACGACAAGCAGCACCACGGTGGTGATGAAGTTGTCCGGCTCGGCGATCGTGAAACTGCGCAGCGGCGGCGTGAAGAAGTAGTTGAGGAGCAGCCCGGAGATCAGCGCCGACAGCACCGCCGGCGCCACCCCGCCGAGCAGCGCCACGATCAGCACCACGACGAAGAACAGCGCGCTCTCGCCGCCGACGTCGTATCTGGCATTGATCGCCCACATCAGCAGCGCGGCGAACGACGGCACCAGCAGCGCCGCGATCCACGACACCGCGCGGCGGGGCCGGGACCCGGTGGGTAGCCACCGGCGGGGCGGCTTCGTCTCGCCGTGAGTGACCATGTGCACGTCGATGCCGCCGGACTGCTGCACGACGGTCGCGCCGATGCCCTCGTCGAAGATGCGCGCCCACCGGGACCGGCGTGAGGTGCCGAGCACCAACTGGGTTGCGTTCGCCGAGCGGGCGAAATCCAGCAGTGTCGCCGGGACGTCGTCGCCGACGACGCTGTGCAGGCTGGCGCCGACGCTCGCCGCGAGCTTGCGCACCTTCCCCATCTCCGGCGCCGACACCCCGGCCAACCCGTCGCCACGGACCACGTGCACGACCATCAGTTCGGCGCTGGCCTTCGACGCGATCCGGCTCGCCCGCCGGATCAGCGTCTCGGACTCCGGGCCACCGGTGACCGCGACGACCACCCGCTCCCGCGCCTCCCAGGTGTCGGTGATCGCGTTCTCGGCGCGGTACTTCGCCAGCGCCGCGTCCACCTGGTCGGCCACCCACAGCAACGCCAGTTCCCGCAGCGCGGTGAGGTTCCCCCGCCGGAAATAGTTGCTCAGCGCGGCGTCGACCTTCTCCGCCGCATAGACGTTTCCGTGGGAGAGCCTGCGCCGCAACGCCTCCGGGGTGATGTCCACCAACTCGACCTGGGTGGCCGAACGCACCACCTCGTCGGGCAGCGTCTCCCGCTGCACCGCCCCGGTGATCTGCTGGACGACATCGTTCAGCGATTCGAGGTGTTGCACGTTCACCGTGGACAGCACGTCGATGCCCGCGGCGAGCAATTCCTCGACGTCCTGCCAGCGCTTCTCGTTCCGGCTGCCCGGGGTGTTGGTGTGGGCGAGCTCGTCCACGAGGACGAGGGCGGGCCGCCGACGCAGGACCGCATCGACGTCCAGCTCCCCCATCCGTGTGCCCCGGTACTCGATGATCTTCGGTGGGATCACCTCGAGATCACCGATCTGCGCGGCGGTGCGGGCGCGGCCGTGCGTCTCCACCACGGCCGCGACCACATCGGTGCCCCGCTCGCGTCGCCGGTGTGCCTCACCGAGCATCGCGTAGGTCTTGCCGACGCCCGGCGCTGCGCCCAGGTAGATGCGCAGTTCGCCGCGCTTGCGGGCGGTGTCGCTGCCGCTCGTCGCAGACCGCGGCACGGGTTCGATACCACTCACCCCGCCATCATCCACCCGCGGTCGCACAATCCGGTGCCGTGAGCCCGAGCGCGAGGTTCAGTTCGAGCACGTTCACCCGCTCCGCGCCGAGGAAGCCGAACTGGCGGCCGTCGGTGTGCGCGTCGACGAGGGCACGCACCCTGTCCTCGCTCAACCCGTTGACCTCGGCGACGCGGCGCACCTGCAGCTCCGCGTACGCGGGGCTGATGTGCGGGTCGACACCGGAACCGGACCCCGTCAGCGCGTCGACCGGTACCCGATCCGGCGACACGCCCTCGCGGTCGGCGATCGCCGTGCGCCGGGCATCGACGAAACCGGCCAGGATCTCGCTGCTTGGCCCCTGATTGGTGGGTAGGGCGACGGCGGGGTCACCGGGCGCGAACGGGTCGTCGTCGGAGACGGACCCGGTCACCCGGGGATGGAAGAACCGGTCCGGCTCCCCGGCGGACACCTGCGGGTCGATGCCGATCCACCGGCTGCCGACCACACACCCGGTGGCGTCGCGGACGGGTGAGCCCTCAGCCGATCCGGACGACAGGCGCCCGATCCCCCACACGGCGGCGGGGTACGCAATGCCGAGTACCACGGTCAATGCGAGCAGGACGGCAAGTCCCGCTCCGACCTGACGCAGAAATCCGATCGTGAATCGCATGGTCACTCACCCAATCCCGGGGATCAGTCGGACGACGAGGTCGATCAGCCAGATGCCGATGAACGGCGTGACGACACCGCCGATTCCGTACACCAACAGGTTCCGTCCGAGCAGCTTCGAGGCGGTCGCCGGCCGGTAGCGGACACCCTTGAGCGCCAACGGGATCAACGCGATGATGACCAGCGCGTTGAACACCACCGCGGACACGATCGCCGACTCCGGCGTGGCCAGACGCATGATGTTCAGCGTATCCAGCTGCGGATAGATCACGCTGAAGAGCGCGGGGAGGATCGCGAAGTACTTCGCCAGGTCGTTGGCCAGCGAGAAGGTGGTCAACGCGCCGCGGGTGATCAGCAACTGCTTGCCGATCTCGACCACCTCGATCAGCTTGGTGGGGTCCGAGTCGAGATCCACCATGTTCCCCGCCTCCTTGGCGGCGGAGGTTCCGGTGTTCATCGCGACCCCGACATCGGCCTGCGCGAGCGCGGGCGCGTCGTTGGTGCCGTCGCCGGTCATCGCGACCAGCCGGCCACCACTCTGCTCGCGGCGGATCAGCGCGAGCTTGTCCTCCGGGGTGGCCTCGGCCATGAAGTCGTCGACCCCGGCCTCCGCCGCGATCGCCTTGGCGGTCAACGGGTTGTCGCCGGTGACCATCACAGTCCTGATGCCCATCGCCCGGAGTTCGGCGAACCGCTGTGCGATACCGGGCTTCACGACGTCGGCGAGCTTGATCACGCCGAGCACCCGCACCCCGTCCGGCGACGCGTCGGCCACCACCAGCGGGGTGCCACCGCCTGCGGCGATGTCGCCGACCGTGTCGGTGACTGCGACGTCGGCGGCTCCGCCCTGCGCGCTCACCCACCCGAGGACGGCGTCGCCGGCACCCTTACGGATCTGCCGGACCTCATCCGTGTCGTCCCGCATGTCGAGCCCACTCATCCGGGTCTGCGCGGTGAACGGCACGAACTCCGCCGCCTTCTCGGCCTCGGTCGGGTCCGCGGACAGGCCGAACTCGGTGGCGCACAACTCGACGATGCTGCGCCCCTCCGGGGTGCCGTCGGCCAGACTGGACAGCCGCGCCGCGGCCGCGAGGTCGACGGCGTCGACGCCCGGTGCCGGGTACAGGGCGGTGGCACGACGGTTGCCGAAGGTGATGGTGCCGGTCTTGTCCATCAGGAGGGTGTCGATGTCGCCTGCGGCCTCGACCGCCCGGCCGGACATCGCCAGCACGTTGCGCTGGACCAGCCGGTCCATGCCTGCGATGCCGATCGCCGAGAGCAACGCGCCGATGGTGGTCGGGATCAGGCACACCAGCAGGGCGATCAGCTTGATCGGGTCCTGCTCGTGGCCCGCGTACAGACCCATCGGCCCGATCGCGACGACGGCGAGCAGGAAGATGATCGTCAGCGACGCGAGCAGGATGTTCAGCGCGATCTCGTTGGGTGTCTTCTGCCGGGCCGCGCCCTCGACGAGAGCGATCATCCGGTCCACGAAGGACTGCCCGGGGGCGGCGGTGATCTCGACGACGATCCGGTCGGACAGCACCACGGTGCCGCCGGTGACGGCACAGCGGTCGCCGCCGGACTCGCGGACCACGGGCGCGGACTCACCGGTGATCGCGGACTCGTCGACGGTGGCGATGCCCTCGACGACGTCGCCGTCACCGGGGATCACCTCACCGGCGACGACGACCACCCGGTCCCCCACCCGCAGATCGGTCCCCGGGATCGACTCGATCGACCCACTGTCGGTGATCCGGTGGGCGGTGGTGTCCTGTTTGACCTTTCGCAGGCTGGCGGCCTGCGCCTTTCCGCGGCCCTCGGCGACGGATTCGGCGAGGTTCGCGAACAGGACGGTGAACCACAACCAGCCGGCGACCACCCACGCGAACACGGACGGGTCGGCGAGCGCCATCACCGTCGTCACCACCGAGCCGACGAATACCACGAACATGACGGGATTGCGGGCCAGGTGGCGGGGGTCGAGCTTGCGGACCGCGCCCGGCAGCGCGGTCACCATCTGCCGGGGGTCGAACAGGCCGGCCTTGACCGGCGTGGAATCCGGACCACCGTCGGGTCCGGGGAACGTCCGGGGACGTTCCTGGATCTTCACGCTCATTGCAGAGCCTCCGCGATCGGGCCCAGCGCCAGGGCCGGGAAGAAGGTGAGTGCAGCCACCAGAACGACGGTGCCGGTGAGCAGTCCGGCGAACATCGGTCCGGAGGTAGGCAGTGTGCCCGCGTTGGGTTCGGAACGCTTCTGTGCGGCAAGCGATCCGGCCAGAGCCAGGACGAAGAGGATCGGCAGGAACCGGCCGAGCAGCATGCAGACCCCGAGCGAGGACTGGAACCAGTCGCTGGTCACGGTGAGCCCGCCGAAGGCGCTGCCGTTGTTGTTCGACGCCGACGCGAAGGCGTAGAGCACCTCGCTGAAGCCGTGGATTGCCTGCGGGGTGCCGGGATCCCCGGAATTGCCGAGGTATCCGATGGTCGAGCCGAGGATCACCGTGATCGAGGTGCCGATCAGCACCAGGGCCGGCATCACCAGCACCGACAGTGCGGCGAGGGTGATCTCCCGCCTGCCGAGCTTCTTGCCGAGGTACTCGGGGGTGCGACCGACGAGCAGTCCGCCGACGAACACGGCGATGATCGCCAGGACGAGGATGCCGTACAGGCCGGTGCCGACACCGCCGGGGGCGATCTCGCCGAGCAGCATGTTCAGCAGGACCGCACCGCCTCCGAGCGGCGACATGCTGTCGTGCGCGGAGTTGACCGCGCCGGTGGATGTTCCGGTCGTGGTGACCGCGAACAGCGCGCTGCCGGGGATCCCGAACCGGACCTCCTTGCCCTCCATCATCGCGCCGGCCGCGGTCGCGGCCACGCCGCGCGTGCCGGACTCGGCGGCCAGCGTCACCGCGAGCAGGCCGCCCCACAGCACGCCCATCACCGCGAGCAGGGTCAGTCCCTGCTTCCGGTCGCCGACCATGGTGCCGAAGGTCCGGGTCAGGCACACCGGGATCAGCAGGATCGCGAGGATCTCGACGATGTTGGTGACCGGGGTCGGGTTCTCGTACGGGTGCGCGGAGTTCGCGGCGAGAATGCCGCCGCCGTTGGTGCCGAGTTCCTTGATCGCCTCCTGCGAGGCCACCGGCGCGAGGGCGTTGGTGACGACGTTCCCGTCCAGTCCGGTGGACTCGAATCCGGTCCGGAAGGACTGGATCACGCCCTGACTCAACAGGATCAGCGCGATGACGAACGAGATCGGCAGCAGGATCCGCAGGCAGCCCCGGGTCAGGTCGACCCAGAAGTTGCCGATCTCGCCGCCCCGGGACACCCGGACGAAGCCGCGGATCAGGGCGACCGCGACGGCCATGCCGACCCCGGCGGACACGAAGTTCTGCACCGCCAGCCCGAGCGGCTGGGTGAGGTTGCTCATCGTGGTCTCGGGCGCGTAGGACTGCCAGTTGGTGTTCGCCACGAACGAGGCCGCCGTGTTGAACGCGACCGCGGGGCTGACCCCCTCGAGTCCGCCGCTCAGCGGCAGCACGCCCTGGATGCGCTGCAGGAAGTACAGGAAGAGCACGCTCGCGGCGGAGAAGCCGAGGAGCGAACCGGCGTAGCCGTACCAGGTCTGGTCGGAGCGGGCATTGATCCGGCAGAGCCGGTAGAGGACCGTCTCGATCCGCAGGTCGCGGGATCTCAGGTTTGCATCGGTGGTGTAGACCTTGGCCATGTAGTCACCGACGGGGACGTATGCGATCGCGAGCACGCCGACGACGAACGCGATCTGCAGTCCCGCTGCGAGTGCGGGATTCACAGGTCTAGAACCTTTCGGGGTCGACGAGCGCGACGAGCAGGTAGAGCACCAGGGCGGCCGCGAGCACGATCAGCACCACGCTCAGCACGCCCGCGGCCGTCACCGGTTCGCCTTCGTCTGCAGCCCGCGCAGCACGGCCGCGCAGACGGCGAAGGTGCCGATGATCAGCAGCACGTAGGCCAGATCAGCCATCACGCATTCCTCTTCACACTGCAAAAGGGCCGCCGTCCGTCGGCGCGCCCGACCCGTTCAAGGGCCACAGTGCAGAGTGCTCCCGGAATTGCCCGATTTCCTCGCCCCTGACGAGTCGCTGACACCGCGACCAGGGGACGTTTACGCGATCCTTACGTCCTCCCCGGCCCGTGCGCGATTTTCACCCCGACGGCCGTTCACTCACGGGCGGCGCGGCCGCGGACGAGCCTGTGGACGGACGGCGGTACGGTCGCGTCGTCGCCGACCCAGGGCGCCCGGATCGGGGCGTCCGCGACCGTGCGCAGCGGCACCACGCCGGCCCAGGTGTCCGGATCCGCGTCGCCTTCGCTCGGGGGCGCGGACCGCACCTTGACCGTCCATTTCCCGTTCTCGATCGGCAGCGCGATCGTCAGTGTCGCGGCGAGCTCCTTCCGCGTCGACGGCCGCACCTCGCCGCTGCGACCCGGGATCAGCGCATCCGACAGGGCGATCAGGGCGGCTTCCGCGTCGTCGGTCCCGACCGGGACGAGTCGGCCGCGCACCACGGCGGACCGGTAGTTGGCGGACGAGTTGAACAGGTTGTCGGCCAGGACGATTCCGTCGAGGTGCGTCACGCACAGTGACGCCGGGGCGCCCGCCGCGACGTGGCGCAGTGCCCCGGCGCCGGTGGATCCGTGCAGCAGGATCCGGTCGCCGGTCCGGGCGTAGAGCATCGGCACCACCCAGGGAAGTCCGTCGACGACGGTGGCGAGCGTGCCGAATGCAGAGGCGTCCAGGACCGCGTCGAGGTCGGCGCGGTCGGCGCTCGCGCGTTCGGGCAGTCTGCGGATACGGGAGAGTTCGAGGTCGGTCGTCATGCCTCCACTGTCGCCCGATACCGGTCCGCGCTCCAGATCCAGTTCTACGGATATTCGCAGACCAGTATCCTGCGGGAGTGAGCCGGACAGCGACGCCCTCGACACTGCACCTCACACTGGAGGACAGCGGCGAACCGCTCCGCCGCCGCATCGCCGGTGCCGTGGTCACCGCGTTGCGCAACGGCACGCTCGGGCCAGGGGACGTGCTGCCGTCGAGCCGAGTGCTCGCCGTCGAACTCGGCGTCTCGCGCACGGTCGTCGTCGACGCCTACGACGAACTGGCCGCCGCGGGATTCGTCGACACCCGTGCGGGATCAGGAACCCGCGTCGCCGTGGGCGCGGACACCGCCGCCCGCGCCGGCGTCACCCCGCACGTCACCGGCGGGGCCGCGCGGGAATCCGCTCCGCGCACCGGACTCCCCCACACGATGCTCGACCTGTCCCCCGGCTACCCCGACACCACCCTGGTCTCGTCCCGCGACTGGAAGGCGGCGTGGCGTGCGGTTGCAGCCGATCCGGTTCCGAACGGAGTACCCGGGCCGAACTCGTATCGACGGCTCCGCGAGGCACTCTCGGGGCACCTCCGCCGTACCCGAGGCATCGCGGCGAGTGCGGACGAGATCGTCGTGGTACCCGGCGTCGCCGCTGCGCTGCGAACTCTGGTCACGGCGGCCGGCCTCGCGGGACGGCAGGTCGCGTTCGAGGATCCCGGCTACACGAAGGCGAGGCTGGCAATCGAGGCGGCGGGCTGCCGCATCCGGCCGGTACCGGTTGATGCCGACGGACTCGACCCGGAGACGATCCGCGCGGCGGATGTGGCGGTGTATTGCACTCCCGCGCACCAGTACCCGCTGGGTGCCCGGATGCCTGCGACACGGCGTGCGGCGCTGGTGTCCGACGCGGCCGAGGCCGGGCGACTGCTCATCGAGGACGACTACGACGGCGAGTTCCGGTACGGCGTGGCGACATTGCCCGCCCTGCGCGCGATCGAGGGCGGACATGACCACGTCGCCTATGTCGGAACGGCATCGAAGATCCTCACGCCGTCGGTGCGCCTGGCGTGGCTCGTCCCACCCGCAAGGCTGTTGCCCCGGATCCACGAGGCACTGGCGGTCAGCGGCGAGGCGGTCTGCGCGATCACCGCGGACGCCTTCGCCGGATTCATCGAATCCGGTGCGCTCACCCGGCATCTCGCCCGGTCGTCGCGGACCTACGCGGCGCGCAGGCACGCGTTCGTCGAGGCGCTGCGCGCGTACCTGCCGGACGTGCACCCACTCGGCGTCGAGGCGGGACTGCACGTCGCACTGCGGTTGCCCGACGTGGCGGACGACGGCGCCGTCGCCGAGGCGATCGCGCGGCGAGGTCTCGCGGTTCGGGCGCTTGCCGCGTACCGGGTGGACACCACCGGCCCCCGAGGGTTGCTGTGCGGTTACGCGCGGCTACCGGAATCGCGCGCCGACGATGCCGCGGCGGTGATCGCGGATGTCATCCGCGCACGGACCGCGGGCGCGGCTGACATTTCGGGCAGCTGTACGACGAGCGGTTCATGAACTTCTCCCGCCGGATCGGCGCCCCGCACCGCGGGCAGGGCTCGTCCTCGCGACCGTAGGCGGACAGCGAACGATCGAAGTAACCGGATTCGCCGTTGACGTTGACGTAAAGGGCGTCGAAGGACGTGCCGCCCTGCGCGAGGGCCTCGGACATCACCTCGGTGACCGAGTCGAGCAGGGACCGCACCTGGGGTCGGGTCAGCCGGTCCGAGGGTCGATTGCCGTGAATCCCGCTGCGCCACAACGCCTCGTCGGCGTAGATGTTGCCGACCCCGGACAGCACGGTCTGGTCGAGGAGCACCCGTTTGATCTCGGAGCGTTTGCCCCGGATGGCCGCGATCGTGGCGTCCGGGTCGAAAAGCGGGTCCAGGGGGTCGCGAGCGATGTGCGCGACCGGTTCCGGGACGGCGGTGCCCGCGACCTCCACGAGCGGCGCCAGCGCCCAGCCCCCGAACGTGCGCTGATCGACGAACCGCAGCTGCCGGCCGCTGTCGAGTTCCGCGAGGATCCGCAGGTGCTTCTCGCGCGCGACCTCCGGCGACTGCACGAGCATCTGCCCGCTCATCCCCAGATGCACGACGACGGCGAGGTCCCCCGGGTCGACCTCGAGCCACAGGTACTTGCCGCGACGACGCGCGGCGGTGACGGAGAGCCCGGTCAGCCGGGCGACGAGGTCGGGTCCGCCGGGCAGGTGCCGGCGAACCGCCCTGGGGTGCAACACCTCTACGGAGTCGACGCGGGAACCTACGACGTGGGCATCGAGCCCACGACGCACCACCTCGACCTCGGGCAGCTCCGGCACGGGGCTACTCGCTCGCGTCGGAGTCGCCGCCGGAGGAGTCCGACTGCACGTCCGTCAGCGCCTTCCAGGCAGTGCTGGCGGCCTTCTGCTCGGCTTCCTTCTTCGACCGGCCGATACCGACACCGAGAGGCGCACCGGCGACGAGGACCGTCGCGGTGAACTCCTTGTCGTGATCGGGCCCGGTGGAGGTGATCTCGTAGGTGGGTACACCGTCACCGCGTTCGGCGGTCAGTTCCTGGAGGCTGGTCTTCCAGTCCAGGCCGGCGCCGAGCTTCGGTCCCCGCTCGAGCAGGTCCGCGAACAGGGTCAGGACGACGGTGCGGGCGGTGTCGATGCCGTGCTGCAGGTGCACGGCGCCGAGCAGCGACTCCATACCGTCGGCGAGAATGCTGGCCTTGTCCCGGCCGCCGGTCATCTCCTCGCCCTTGCCGAGCAGGAGATGGGCACCGAGACCGCCCTCGCCGAGACCGCGCGCGACCTCCGCCAGGGCGTGCATGTTCACGATGCTCGCGCGAATCTTCGCCAGCTCACCCTCGGACTTGTCCGGGTGCGCTGTGTACAGACGCTCGGTGACGGAGAGTCCGAGGACAGAGTCGCCCAGGAACTCGAGCCGTTCGTTCGTCGGCAGGCCACCGTTCTCGTACGCGTACGACCGGTGGGTCAGCGCGAGCGTCAGGAGTGGTTCGGCCAACTCAACGCCAAGAGCGGCGAGGAGGGAAGCATGCTGTCCCTCCTCGCCGCCGGCGGGAGCTGTAGGGCTCGTACTGCGTGTCACTGCGACTAGACCGCAGCGGTGACCTGACGACCCTTGTAGGTGCCGCAGGACGGGCACGCGATGTGGGGAAGGGTCTTCTCGCCGCAGGCGCGGTTCGGGCAGGTGATGAGGGTGGGCGCAGTGGTCTTCCACTGGCTGCGCCGCGACCGGGTGTTGGATCGCGACATTCTGCGCTTGGGGACAGCCACTTCTACTTCTCCTCGGCTTCGGTGTTCACACGACTCGTGCTGGACTCTGCATCGGCATCGACACCGTCGGCGTCAACCAACTTCCCCGCGAGGGCAGCCCAGCGAGGATCCAGTATCTCATGCCCATGCCCGGATTCTGCAATCGCCAGGCGAATCCCACATTCGGGACACAGTCCCTGGCAATCTTCGCTGCACAAGGGCTGCAGCGGAAGTTCGAGCCCGGCGGCATCGACGACGACCGGCTCCAGGTCGATCAGGTCGTCGACGATCCGATAGACCTCGTCCTCTTCGGTGGTCTCCTCGGTGACGCTGTCCGGGTACGCGAACAGTTCGGTCAGGTAGAGGTCGAGCTCGCCGTCGAACGGTTCGAGGCAGCGCGAGCACTCCCCCTTCGTCGCGGCGCGCACGGTACCGGTGACCAGCACACCCTCGGAGACGGACTCGAGCCGCAGATCGAGTTCGACGTCGGCACCCTCCGGTACCGCGATCAGGTCGAGACCGATCCTCGCCGGCGCGGGCAGCGTCCGGGTGAGCGTCGTCATCGACCCGGGTCGGCGACCGAGCTTGCGGGTGTCCAGCACGAAGCCACCGTCATGCGGACGGGGCGCGGTGGAGCTGTGGGAGGACACGCGAAGCACTCTTTCGTCGAGATGGACAGGTCGTCGAGGCGGACAAGGCCCGCAACGGGCAACCACCCCAGGGTACGCGATGTCCACGCGCACACGAAACCGTGCCCCCACGGGGGCGGCACGGTTCGACCTGCGCCGTCCCGCGACCGGGAGCATGATGTCACCAGCGATTCATCCGAGCCGCGCGGCGAGGGCGCAGTCGACCGGTCCCGACGCGGGTCCCGGCAGACGGTCCCCCACCGGGCCGACGAGGTCGAGGGGTGTTCGGTGGGAAAGAAGCACGGCGGCAAGCACGGTGACAACCACGGTGGCGGCGGCAAGAAGCACGACGGGACCCCGGACTCCAACGGCGACGAGCTCCTCGCGCCGGGCGCCGAGCCGCCACCCGACCGGATGAAGTACAAGGAGTATCGCCGCCTGCTCGTGCCGCTCCAGGCCGAGCTCGTCGCGATGCAGGAATGGGTCAGGACCTCGGGCGCCAAGATCTGCATCGTGTTCGAGGGCCGGGACACCGCGGGCAAGGGTGGGGTCATCAAGGCCATCACCGAACGGGTCAGCCCCCGGGTCTTCCGTGTCATCGCGCTGCCCGCCCCCACCGAACGCGAGAAATCGCAGATGTACATCCAGCGATATGTGCCGCACCTGCCCGCGGCCGGTGAGGTGATCATCTTCGATCGCAGCTGGTACAACCGCGCGGGGGTCGAGCGGGTGATGGGCTTCTGCACCGAGGACCAGTCGCTTCAGTTCCTCGAGGCCATACCAGCGGTCGAGCGCACCATCGTCGAATCCGGCGTGATCCTGCTCAAGTACTGGCTCGAGATCAGCGAGGAGGAGCAGACCCTGCGGCTGCAGAGTCGCATCGACGATCCACGCAAGATCTGGAAGCTCTCCGACCTCGACCTCGAGTCGTACACCCGCTGGTACGACTACTCGCGGGCCCGCGACGACATGTTCCGGCTCACGGACACCGGGTGGGCGCCGTGGTTCCTGGTCAACACGGACGACAAGAAGCGGGGCCGGCTCAACGTGATCAGCCACCTGCTCGACCAGGTGCCCTACGAAACGCCGGAGCATCGCGACGTCGAGTTGCCGCCGCGGCAGTCCCCACACGGTTATCAGCCCACCCACCAGCCGCTGCACTGGATTCCCACCCCGTACTGAGGAGTCCCATGTCCACCACCGAGCACCACTCCGCTCCCCAGGCCGCCGTCGTCACCCCGCCTTCGCCGCCGTGGCACACGCAGGAGGCCGATGCCGTCGTCACGGCGCTGTCGTCCGACCTGCGGTCGGGACTGACGACGGCCGACGCGACGGAACGCACCCAGCGCTACGGCGTCAACGAGATCGCCGCCGAACCCTCCCCCTCCCTGTGGGCGACCGCGCTGAGGCAGCTGCGGGACCCGATGAACCTGATGCTGGTCGCGGTGGCCGTCGTCAGCATCGTCATCGGCGAGATTCCGACGGCGATCGTCGTCGCCGCACTGGTAGTCCTGAACGTGGTCCTGGGCACGCAGCAGGAACTCAAGGCCCGCGCCAGCGTGGACGCGCTGGCGAAGATGCAGACCCCGCAGGCGCGGGTCGTCCGCGACGGGACGCTCGTCGAACTCGATGCGACCGCACTGGTGCCGGGCGACATCGTCGAGCTCGAGGCCGGTGACATCGTGCCGGCGGACGGGCGGCTGATCCGGTCGGCGACCCTGGAAACCCAGGAAGCCGCGCTGACCGGCGAGAGCGCCCCCATCGGAAAGGATCCCGCGAGACTGCCCGACGCCGACATGCCCCTCGGCGACCGCAGCAACATGGTTTTCCAGAACACCTCGGTCACCCGCGGCACCGCCACCCTGGTGGTCACCGACACCGGGATGCACACCGAGATGGGCCGGATCGCCTCGATGCTCTCGGCAGTGGCGCCGAGCAAGTCACCGTTGCAGCGCGAACTGGACTCGCTGACCAAGGTCCTCGGCCTGATCGCGTGGATCGCGGTGGCGATCATCGTCGTCATCGGAGTGGTCCGAGGACAGAGTGTCACGACGGTGCTGCTGCTCGGCATCTCGATGGGCGTCTCCGCGATCCCGACCGGTCTGCCCACCTTCGTCCAGGCGATGCTCGCGTACGGGGCACGTCAACTGGCCGAGGCGAAGGCCGTCGTGAAGAACCTGACCGACGTCGAGACGCTCGGCGCGACCAGCGCGATCAACTCGGACAAGACCGGCACCCTGACGATGAACCAGATGACGGTGCGGTCGCTGTACTTCCACACCCGCTGGTACACGGTCGAGGGCGAGGGCTACAGCAAGTCCGGGAAGATCACCCACGCCGCCGGCGAGGAGGCGCCCGACTTCACGATGCTCGCCTACGGGCTCTGCCTCGACAGCGACGCCACCGTCTCCGATGCCGGGGACGTCGTCGGCGACCCCACGGAGGCGGCACTGGTGGTGCTCGCCGCGAAGATCGGCGTCGACGCCCCGCTCACCCGGCAGGCCTACCCCCGCGTCGCCGAGGTGCCGTTCGATTCCGCCTACAAGTTCATGGCGACGTTCCACCACCTCGAGATCGACGGCGCCACCCGATTCGTGGAGGTGGTCAAGGGCGGACCCGACGTCGTGATCGACCGGTGCACGACCGCGTTCCGGCCGGGCCGGCAGCAGGTCCCGATCGACGAGGTCCGAGACGAGCTGCTTGCGGCGAACCGGGCCATGTCGGAGAAGGGCCTGCGCGTGCTCGCGTTCGCCGCGCGCGACCTCGACGGACAGGAGGACGCGGTCCGCGCCGATCCCATGGGGCACGTCGGGAATCTCACCTTCATCGGCATGGTCGGTATCATCGACCCGCTGCGACCGGAGGCGGTCGACGCGGTGCGCACCGCCCACGAGGCCGGCATCGACGTCCGGATGATCACCGGCGACCACGCGATCACCGCCTCGGCGATCGGCGCGGAACTCGGACTCGGTCCGGGCGCGATCGGCGGAGCCGAACTGCAGGGCATGACCGACGAGGAACTGGCGGCGGCGTTACCGAACCTGCACGTGTTCGGCCGGGTCACCCCGCAGGACAAGCTGCGCCTGGCCGACATCATGCAGCGCTCGGGTGCGGTGGTGGCGATGACCGGCGACGCCGTCAACGACGCCGCCGCGCTGAAGAAGGCCGACATCGGTGTGGCGATGGGCTCGGGAAGCGAGGTCACCAAGCAGGCGGGCAAGATGGTGCTCACCGACGACAACTTCGGGACGCTGATCACCGCGATCCGGTTGGGCCGCAGCATCTACGAGAAGATCGTCTCGTACATCCGCTACCAGATGTCGAAGCTGTTCTCACTGGTGCTGCTGTTCCTCGTCGCGAGCATCTTCAACATCAACGACGGCGTCGCGCTGACCCCGCTGATGGTGCTGTTCCAGCACTTCTTCATCACCCTGTTCCCGGTCGCGGTCATCATGGTCGACCCGGCGCCGCCGAACCTGATGAACAAGCCGCCGCGCGATCCCGCGCTGCCCATCGCCAACCGGCCCGCGTTCATCCAGTGGCTTGCCTACGGCGTTCTGCAGTTTGCGGTCACCCTCGCGGCCATGCTCCTCGCCCCCGGCGAGATGAGCACCACCGAGGCGAACGTTCCGATGACGATGGCGTTCGTGGTGCTCTCGCTCGCGTCGATCTTCGCGGGACTGGTCATGCGACGCGATCCGGAGTCCGGCGTCACCGCGCCGGTGCTCGGCGCGCTGAAGATCCTGTCCGTGCCAGTGGTGGTCACGGTGTTCGCGGTGGAACTCGGCTTCCTCCAGGACCTCTTGATGACGACGTCCCTGACCGGTCGCCAGTGGCTGGCGTGCCTGGGCTGGTCACTGATCGTCCCGGTCGTCGTCGAGGCCGAGAAGGCCGTGCGCCGTCGCCGTCGGGCACACGCGCCCGCCCCGATGTCCGCCGCCGACGCCGTCACGCCCGTCCGCGCACGGGTGCACTGACGCGGCGCCCGCGGCGGTGGGTCGGCGCGGGCGATCCCTCAGCGCCTGCGGTCGGAGCGCCGGTCCTCCGGCTCGTCGTAGGTCGGAGTGCCGGAACCGGTGCGCAGTTGCTGCCTGCCCCGGCCGACGGAACGGACGGTGCCGGTGAGGAACTCCTCGAACTCGGCGAGCTTGTTGTCGACGTAGAGATCGCAATCGCTGCGCAGGCGGTCCGATTCGGCGTGCGCGGCATCGATCACCCGCGCCGACTCCGTGTGCGCGGCCTGCACGACCTCGGTCTGCGACACGAGACGTTCCTGCTCGGCCCGCCCCTCGGCGATGAAGCGTTCCTGCGAGGCGCGCCCCGACTCGACCATGCGCTCCGCCTCGTCCGCCGCGCGGCCGGTCACGTCCTGGTACTCGCGCCGCGCATCCGAGACGGTCTGCTCGGCCTCGTCGCGGGCGTCGGCGACCAGTTGCTCGGCGTGGGCCTGTGCCTCGGCGACCATCCGGTCGGCCTTGTCCTTGGCGTCGGCCAGGATCCGGTCGGCGTTGTCCCGCGCGCTCGTCAGTGTCTCGTCGGCCTCGGCATTGGCGGAGGACACGGTCTGCTCGGCGTGCGTGCGCGCGTCACCGACGAGTTTGTCGCGGTGATCGAGCACGTCCTGTGCGTCGTCGAGTTCACCCGGGATCGCGTCGCGCACGTCGTCGAGCAGTTCGAGGACGTCACCTCGCGGGACGACACAACCGGCGGTCATCGGGACACCGCGGGCCTCTTCCACGATCGCGACGAGCTCGTCCAGCGCCTCGAATACCCGGTACACGCCACACCCCAATCCTCGACAGCGGCTTTCACGTCAATCTTGCCGCAGCCCGCGAGCGCGGCGCGACGCCACGCCCACGGGCATGCGGATGTGTCGAGGATCTAGCCTGCGGCCTTGCGCTCGGCGATCCGCTCGATGAGCCGGGCGTGCACGTGAGCGGGCAGCATGTCCGCGACGTCGCCGCCGTAGGTGGCGACCTCCTTGACCAGCGAACTGGACAGGTAGCTGAACCGCGGGTTGGTGGCGACGAAGAGCGTGTCGACGCCGGTGAGCTTGTGGTTCATCTGCGCCATCTGCAGCTCGTAGTCGAAGTCGTTGGCGCCGCGCAGTCCCTTGACGATCGCGGTCGCGCCGTTCGCGGTCGCGTAGTCGACGAGCAGGCCCTGCCAGGAGTCGACGGTCACGTTCGGCAGATCCGCCGTCGCGTCCCGCAGCATCTCGAGCCGCTCCTCGATCGTGAACATGCCCTGCTTGTTCGGGTTGATGACGACGGTCACGACGACCTCGTCGAATTGCACCGCGACACGCGAGATCACGTCGAGGTGACCGTTGGTGACGGGATCGAAGGAACCGGGGCAGACCGCCTTGCTCATGTCTGCAGACGGTAACAGGCGATCTCGACGCGGGTGTCACCGTACTTGCGGGCCCGCTCGACCTCGAATCCGTCCGGCCACACCGTCTCCGGCGATCGGCTGGCCCGCTCGACCACGACCAGCGATCCCTCCCCGATCCACCGCTTCGCGGTGAGGTCGGCGAGGACCGCGCCGAGTTCGTTCTCCCCCAGCGCGTACGGCGGATCGAGCATGACGATGTCGTACTCCCCGTCTGGGGTGCCCGCGACGACGGCGGCCGCCGGCGCGGTCGTGACGACCGCGCCGGGCAGGCCCACCTCGGCGATGTTCTCCCGCACCACGGCGGCGGCGCGGGCGTTCGACTCGACCAGCAGCACGTGGCCCGCGCCCCGGGAAAGCGCTTCGAGCCCAAGCGCTCCCGAACCGGCGTAGAGGTCGAGCACCCGCGCACCGTCGAGGTCGATCCGCGCGTCGAGCGCGCTGAACAGCGCTTCCCGCACCCGTTCGGAGGTCGGGCGGGTGCCCTGGGAGGGCACCCGGAGCCGGCGCCCACCCGCGGCGCCGGCGACGATCCGGGTCACTTCGGGGCCCTGGCGACGAACAGTGTCACTGCGGGCCGTCCTCCTCCGCGGCAACGACGGAGATCACCGCGAGCAGGTCGCCGCCCTCGACCTGCTGAACGGGTGTGATCGCCAGGCGGGAGACCGTGCCCCCACGGGGCGCGGTGATCGCGGCCTCCATCTTCATCGCCTCGATGGTGGCCACGGTGTCCCCGGCCGCGACCTTCTGACCCTCGGCGACCACCAGGGTGACCACGCCGGCGAACGGTGCCGCGATGTGGCCGGGGTTGGCGCGGTCCGCCTTCTCCGCGACGGGAACCTCGCTGGCAATCGACCGGTCGCGAACCGACACCGGCCGCAACTGGCCGTTGAGGATGCACATCACGGTCCGCATGCCGCGCTCGTCGGGCTCGGAGACGGCCTCGAGGCCGATGAGCAGTTCGACACCCTTCGCGAGCTGGACGCGGTGTTCCTCGCCCCGGCGCAGACCGTAGAAGAACTGGTTCGCGGACAGCCTCGAGGTGTCGCCGTACTTGTCGCGGTGCTCGCCGAATTCCTTTGTCGGACCGGGGAACAGCAGCCGGTTGAGGGTGGCGCGCCGCTCCTGCGGGTCGCCGGCGAGACCGGCCTCGTCGTCGGCGCTGAGCGGGGTCTCCGGCTTCGCGGCGCCGCGGCCCTCGAGGGCCTTGGTACGGAACGGTTCCGGCCAGCCACCGGCGGGGGTGCCGAGCTCGCCGCGCAGGAACCCGACGACGGAATCGGGGATGTCGTAACCGGCCGGGTTCGCGGCGAATTCGTCGGTGTCGACGCCCGACCCGACGAGGTGCAGCGCGAGATCGCCGACCACCTTCGACGACGGGGTGACCTTGACCAGGCGGCCGAGCATTCGGTCCGCGGCCGCGTACTTCGCCTCGACCTCCTCGAACTGGTCGCCGAGTCCGAGCGCGATGGCCTGCTGGCGCAGGTTCGACAGCTGACCGCCCGGAATCTCGTGGGTGTAGACGCGTCCGGTCGGCGACGGCAGCCCGGACTCGAACGGCGCGTACACCTTCCGCAGCGCCTCCCAGTACGGCTCGAGGTCGCACACGGCCTGCAGGTCGATGCCGGTGTCCCGCGGCGAGTGCGCGGCCGCGGCGACGATCGCGGACAGCGACGGCTGGCTGGTGGTGCCCGCCATGGCGGCGCTGGCACCGTCGACGGCGTCCGCACCCGCCTGCCAGGCGGCGAGGTAGGTGGCGAGCTGCCCGCCGGGGGTGTCGTGGGTGTGCACGTGCACCGGCAGGTCGAAGTTCGAGCGAAGCGCCGTGACCAGGGTCGCGGCCGCCGGGGCACGCAGCAGGCCCGCCATGTCCTTGATCGCCAGCACGTGCGCACCGGCGTCGACGATCTGCTCGGCCAGCTTGAGGTAGTAGTCGAGGGTGTAGAGATCCTCGTTCGGGTTCGACAGGTCGCCGGTGTAGGACAACGCGACCTCGGCGACCGCGGTGCCGGTCTCGCGGACCGCGTCGATCGCCGGCCGCATCTGGTCGACGTTGTTGAGTGCGTCGAAGATCCGGAAGATGTCGACACCGGTCGCGGTGGCCTCCCGCACGAACGCGCGGGTCACCGTCTCCGGGTACGGGGTGTAGCCGACGGTGTTCCGGCCGCGCAGCAGCATCTGCAGGCAGATGTTCGGCATCGCCTCACGCAGCGCCGCGAGCCGCTCCCACGGATCCTCGTGCAGGAACCGCAGTGCCACGTCGTAGGTCGCGCCGCCCCACGCCTCCACCGACAGCAACTCGGGCGTCATGCGGGCCACGTGCCCGGCGACGGTGAGCAGGTCGCGGGTGCGCAACCGGGTGGCCAGCAGCGACTGGTGCGCGTCGCGGAAGGTGGTGTCGGTGACGGCGAGGGCGTCCTGCTTGCGCAGCGCCGCGGCGAATCCCTCCGGGCCGAGCTCGATCAGACGCTGCTTCGACCCGGACGGCGGGGCCGCCTTCAGGTCGATGGCAGGCAACTTGTCGTGCGGGTACACCGTCGACGGCCGATCGCCGTGCGGCTTGTTGACCGTGACGTCCGCGAGGTAGGTCAGGATCTTGGTGCCGCGGTCCGCCGAGGCGCGGGAGGTCAGCAGCTGCGGCCGCTCCTCGATGAACGAGGTGGTCACGTTGCCTGCGATGAAATCCGGGTCGTCGAGAACGGCCTGCAGGAAGGGGATGTTCGTCGCGACACCACGGATGCGGAATTCGGTGACCGCGCGGCGGGCGCGGGCGACGGCTGCTTCGAGGCTGCGCCCGCGGCAGGTCAGCTTGACGAGCATCGAGTCGAAGTAGGCGCCGACCTCCGCGCCGACCATGGTGCCGCCGTCCAGGCGCACACCGGCGCCGCCGGGGGTGCGGTAGCCGGTGATCCGGCCGGTGTCCGGACGGAACCCGTTCGCCGGATCCTCGGTGGTGATCCGCAACTGCAGTGCCGCACCGCGGATCGTGATCGAATCCTGCGACAGACCGAGATCGGCCAGGGTCTCGCCCGACGCGATCCGCAGCTGCGCCTGCACCAGGTCGACGTCGGTGATCTCCTCGGTGACCGTGTGCTCGACCTGGATTCGCGGGTTCATCTCGATGAAGACGTGGTTGCCCCGGGTGTCGAGCAGGAACTCGACGGTGCCGGCGCACGAGTAGCCGATCTGCTTGGCGAACGCGACCGCGTCCGCACAGATCTTCTGCCGCAGCTCCTCCGGCAGGTTCGGCGCGGGCGCGAGCTCGATCACCTTCTGGTGGCGGCGCTGCACCGAGCAGTCGCGCTCGAACAGGTGGATGACGTTGCCCTGCTGATCGGCGAGGATCTGCACCTCGATGTGCCGCGGGTCGACGACGGCCTGCTCGAGGAACACCGTCGGGTCACCGAATGCGGACTCCGCCTCGCGGGCCGCGGCTTCGATCGCCTCTCGCAACTGGGCCCGCTCGGCGACGCGACGCATGCCGCGGCCACCGCCACCGGCGACCGCCTTGACGAAGATCGGGAACTCCATCGACTCCGATGCCGCGACCAACTCGTCGACATCCGCCGACGGCGCCGACGACGCGAGCACCGGCAATCCCGCGGCCTTCGCCGCGGCGATCGCGCGGGCCTTGTTGCCCGTCAGCTCCAGAATCTCCGAGGACGGGCCGACGAAGGTGATGCCCTCCGCCGCGCACGCCGCCGCCAGGTCCGGGTTCTCCGACAGGAACCCGTAGCCCGGATAGATGGCATCCGCACCGGCCTTCTTCGCCGCCGAGACGATCTCGCCGATCGACAGGTACGCCCGCACCGGGTGCCCCTGCTCGCCGATCTGATAACTCTCGTCTGCCTTCAACCGGTGGACCGAGTTGCGGTCCTCGTACGGAAAGACGGCGACGGTGCCCGCACCCAGCTCGTAGGAGGCACGGAATGCCCGGATCGCGATTTCACCGCGATTGGCAACCAAGACTTTTGAGAACATCGCTGAAAACTACCCTTGCGTTCACGGCCAACACGGCTGAACGTTCCAACATCCGGGAAACCCCCGGACGTTCGGACGCCTGTAACGATGCAGTACGCTACCGTGCCCCACCTCACACGACCACGGCACCCACGGTGAGCTGCAGATTCCGCTACTTCCGGAGGCCCGTACCGCGCTTCGGACGGGCCTGCATGACGTTCGCGCGACTCCACGTCACGGACGCCCACTGGATCGCAAGCAGCGTCGTCGCCGCCCACGCCAGCAGCAGCCCCGCACCGAGTCCCGAGGGTCGCGTCTCGGCGGGCAGTGACTGCTGCGACCAGCACGCCAGCATGCCGAACACGATGCCCATCGACGTGCCGATCATCGCCAGCCAGGACAACGCCCATCGCCGGGTCACGACCGCCAGTGCCCCGACCCCGATGCCGAACACGACCACGAACCCGAGGAACAGCCGCAGCGGCACCGTCACTCCGGCACCGCCCGCGCCACCGATGACCGCGACCGCCGAGTGCCCGCCGGCGTGCGGCAGGAACAGCGCGACCACCAGTGTCGCGATCAGCCCCACGACGACAGGGCGCAGCCTGCCGAAGGAGAACTCCCGGGTGACCCGCCGCTCGATTGCCGACAGGTCGTCCTCGTACGCGGACAGGTCGTCGGACGGAGCGGACAGGTCGTCGGTCATGACTCTTCCTCGGGTCTGCGTTGCGGGCTTCGGCGGGCGGGGCCCGATGACCACCGCCGCGACCAACCTACGACTTGTCCAGAAACTCGACGCCCCTGGCATCCAGGCCCGCGGTGACCATCGAGGCCAGACCCGGGTGCGCGGACAGGTCGGGGTCCTCTGCGACGACCTGCCGAGCGAACTCGCGGGCCGTCTCGATGACCTCCTCGTGATCGAGCAGCGACAGCAGACGCAGTTTCGTGGAGGTGCCGGACTGGGCGACGCCGAGCACGTCGCCCTCGCGGCGCTGCGCCAGATCCAGTTGCGCGAGTTCGAAGCCGTCGTTGGTGCCGGCAACCGCACTCAGCCGCCGGAACGCCGGCGACTCGGGCCGCGACCCGGTGATCAGGATGCACAGCCCCTGGTGGGCGCCGCGGCCCACCCGGCCACGCAACTGGTGCAATTGACTGACACCGAACCGATCCGCGTCCACGATCACCATGACGGTGGCGTTGGGCACGTCAACACCGACCTCGACGACGGTCGTACAGACCAGGACGTCGATGTCGCCGACGGTGAAATCGCGCATCACCGAGTCCTTCTCGTCCGACGGCAGCCTGCCGTGGAGCAACCCGACCCGCACCGACGCCAGCGCGCCGTGGCGCAACTCCTCGAACACGGCGAGCGCGGCCGCGGTCTGCGGCGGCTCACCACCCTTGGGCGGCTTCGCCTTACGGGCGGGCTTGCGCGGCTGCGGCGCGGCGCGGTCGGCGAAGAGGTCGTCGGAGAAGGGGTCGAGTTCGAGCTCGCCACCGTCCTCGGCGTCCTCGTCGCCCTCCCCGATCCGGGAGCACACGACGTACGCCTGACGACCGGCGGCCACCTCCTCGCAGATCCGCGCCCACGCCCGGTCCACCCACGCCGGCTTCTCCGACGCCGAGACCACATTGCTGACGATCGGCGAGCGGCCGCGCGGAAGCTCCCGCAGCGCGGACGTTTCCAGGTCGCCGAGAACGGTCATCGCGATGGTCCGCGGGATCGGGGTCGCGGTCATCACCAGCACGTGCGGGCTCAGTCCCTCCCTGGCCCGACCGCGCAGGGCGTCCCGCTGCTCGACACCGAAGCGATGCTGCTCGTCGACGACCACCATGCCGAGGTTGAAGAACTCGACCTTGTCCTGAATCAGCGCATGGGTACCGATCACGATGCCCGCGTCCCCGACCATCACCTCGTTGAGCGCCGCCCGCTTGGCCGGCACCGACATGGACCCGGTCACCAGCGTCACCCGGGTGGCACCGTCAGCGGCTCCGAGTTCGCCTGCGAGAGCCAGGCTTCCGAGCATCTGTCGTAGCGACCGGGCGTGCTGGGCGGCGAGCACCTCGGTGGGCGCCAGCAGCGCGCACTGGTACCCGGCGTCGATCACCTGCAGCATCGCCCGAAGTGCGACGATCGTCTTGCCCGAGCCGACCTCACCCTGCAGCAGACGGTTCATCGGGTGCGGACGGGACAGGTCGGCGGAGATCTCCTCGGCCACCGCGAGCTGGCCGTCGGTGAGGGTGAACGGCAACTGCGCGTCGAATGCCGCCGCGAGCCCGCCGGGTTTCGGCGGGCATGCGGGCGCGACTCGCTCGTCCACGGCGTGCCTGCGCTGCGCCAGGACCAGCTGCAGGGCCGCCGCCTCGTCGAACCGCAGTCGCTCGCGCGCCCGCTCGACGTCCTGCTTCGTGTCGGGCTGGTGGACGAGCCGCAACGCCTCGTCCAGACCGATCAGGCCGAGCTCGGTGCGGGTCGCGGTGGGCAGCGGGTCGGGCACCGGATCGAGCTGGTCGAGGATCTGCCGCACACACTTCGCGATCGTCCAGCTCTGCACGTCGCGGGTCGACGGGTACACGGGGATCAGCGCGCGGTCGAAGATCTCCATGTCCACGGCCGAGTCGGAGCCCTGGGCGCTGCGGGCCATGTCCGCCAGCTCGCCGGATCCACGAACCCGACCGCCGACGACCGGCTCGCCGTCGCCGGTCGGCAGGATCAGATAGCTCGGGTGGGTCAGCTGGAGCTGCTCCCGGAAGTACTTGGCGGTTCCCGAGAACATCGCCCGCACACCCGGTTTGATCACATGCGCCACCTTCTGCGGATTGAAGAAGGTGGCGTCGACCCGCTGGGTGTCCGCGGCGAGCACCGTGCGGAGCATCTTGCCGTTGCGGTTCTTGAACGACACGACGTCGGCCTTGACGACGGTCGCGACCATCGTGATGTGCTCACCCTCGGGGGGCTTGCTCTCGCCGAGGTCCGCGCCCTGCGTCGCGTACCGGTGCGGGTAGTGCCGCAGCAGATCCTCCACGGTGTGGATCTCGAAGTCCTGCGCCAGCGGCGCGGCGACCTTCGTCCCGAGCAGGTGGTCGATGCGGTCGTTCAGGGTTGCCATCGGTGCGTCTCTCGTCCTGCCTGGAAGTCCTACTCGACGCCGACCTGCAGCAGGTCGCCGTCCTGTCCGCCGGGGTACACGTGCACCTCGACACCGGGATGGTTGCGGGTGACGTGGTCGGCGAGGGCGTCGGCCAGGGCTGTCGGCGCCCGCACCCCGACCAGCAGCGTCACCAGTTCGCCGCCGACCCCGAGCACCTGGTCGAGAAGCCTTCGCCCGGCCTCGGCCGCATCCGGGGCGATGACCACCACCTCGTGTCCGATCAGCCCCAGCCCGTCCCCCGCATCGCAGGTGCCCATCAGCGTCAGCGCCCGCTCCTCCGCGACCCGCACCGAACCCCACCTGGTGGACGCGGCCGCCTCGGACATCGCGAACGCGTCGTCGACGGCGGCGCGACCGTCGTCGTGCACGGCGAGCGCGGCGAGCCCCTGCACCGCCGACGACGTCGGCAACAGGTGCACGGCCCGGTGGTCGTCGCGGGCGGCGACGCCGACCGTCACCAGTTCCTGCGCCGGCAGCGCCCCGTTCGGCAGCACGAGGACCTCCGCGCAGTCGAGGCCGCGAATCGCGGCAAGCAGCCGCTGCGGGGTGACCGGTTCGTCGCTGCGCAGGACCTCGGCGCCCTCGACGGCGAACAGGTCGGCGGCGCCGTCCCCGGACACGACCGCGAGGATGCGCCGCTTCCCGGGCACCGGGACGGTCGCGCCGGGTAGCGCACGAATCGCGTCGAGCGCGAAGCAGGAGATCCGGATGCGGTGCACGGCGCCGGCCTCGAGACCGGCCTCCACCGCCGCTCCGGGGTCGGTGCAGTGCACGTGGACCGACCACGCTCCCGCCCCGTCCCCGACGATGATCACCGAGTCGCCGAGGCCGTCGAGACTCCGGCGCAACTCCCCCACCCGCCGCTCGTCGCTGCCGGCCAGCAGGTACATCACCTCGTAGTCCTGGTCGCCGGCCTCGTCGGTGCACACGCCTGACACCGGCTCGGGCGCCGTCACGGAGACCTGCGGCGCGACCAACGAAAGACCGGCCCGGTCGGGTGTGACACCGGTGACCACTCCGACCAGGGCGTCGAGGATGACGACCAGGCCGAATCCACCGGCGTCCACGACTCCGGCCCGGCCGAGTTCGGCCAACTGCGCGGGCGTCCGGGCGAGGGCCTCGACGGCACCCTCCGCGGCCACGGTGACGACCCCGGCCAGCGGCGTGCCGGCGGGACATCCGTCCGCGGCGGCGGCCGCGTGGCGCAGCACCGTGACGATGGTGCCCTCGACGGGGATGCTGATCGCCTCGGTCGCCAGCACCGCGGCCTCGTTCAGTGCGCTACGGACGGTGTCGGCGTCGAGGTACCCGGCGCGGGCGACCTCGGCGATCCCCCGCAGCACCTGCGAGAGGATTACCCCGGAATTGCCGCGCGCACCGGTCACCGCACCGCGTGCGAGCGCCGCCGCGACCTCGGAGGCCGGGGCATCCGGATCCGTCGCACATGCCTCGTCGGCTGCCGCGCGCATGGTGAACAGCAGATTGGTGCCGGTGTCCGAATCGGGAACGGGGAACACGTTCAGTCGGTTGATGTCGTCGCAGCGGCTGGTCAGTCCGTCGACACAGACCCTCGCCCAGCGGCGCAACGCCGTGCCGTCCACGTTCTGCAGGGCCTCGAGCACCTCGGTTCCGTCCTCCGCCCCGGTTCGGTATCGTCGGTTCCGCAAGATTAGCGGCAGGGCCCGACAGCCCGCTCACCTCGCAGCACCTCAGGACGCCGGTTTGGCCAAACGAGGTTGTTCCGGCTAATCTGACACGGTTGCCTGGCAAGGGCCGCACCATTGTCCCCTGCCCGCGACTGAAAACCATCCGCATCACATCAAGGAGTTCGCGACTATGGCTGCCGTCTGCGACGTTTGCGCCAAGGGACCCGGCTTCGGTAAGTCGGTCTCGCACTCGCACCGGCGTACCAACCGTCGCTGGAACCCGAACATTCAGACTGTCCGGGCCCAGGTCGGATCCGGTACGCGTCAGAAGCTCAACGTGTGCACCTCCTGCCTGAAGGCCGGCAAGGTCGTCCGCGGCTGATTTTTCAGCACCGACTGTGCCCCCGACACCATCCGGTGTCGGGGGCACAGTCGTCTGCGCATCCGGTCACCTGATGGGAGCTGCGCCACAGGCGAATCGTGCGCACGGATAAGGTTTAACGGTGACTTCACTCGACGGCCTCAGCCACGTCCGCCTCGACGGCGACGTCCTCCGCATCGCCATTGCCACCGCCGACAACGGCACCTCCCTCGACTTCACCGGCGTCAACCAGGGCACCACCGCGCTGCGCGCGCTCGCAGCGGGCGAGATCGCCGCCGGCTCGGTACTCCTCGTCGGTGAGGGTGCGAACTTCTGCGCCGGTGGCAACGTCCGAGCCTTCGCGGGCGCGCCGGATCGTTCCGCCTACCTTCTCGAGATCGCGAACGAACTGCACGACTTCGTCCGTCTGGTCGCCGACGTCACCGTTCCCGTCGTTGCGGCCGTGCACGGCTGGGCTGCCGGCGCGGGCATGAGCCTGGTCTGCGCGTCCGACATCGCCATCGGCGGCGTCTCCACCAAGCTTCGGCCCGCCTACCCCGGCATCGGGCTCACCCCGGACGGCGGCATGTCCTGGAGCCTGCCGCGCATCGTCGGCGCCCGCCGCGCCCGCGAGATCATCCTCACCGACGCGATCCTCGACGCCGAGGAAGCCGTCCGGCTCGGGGTGCTCAGCCGGACCGTCGCGGACGAGGAGGTGCAGGCGGAGGCGTTGAAGGTGGCGCAGGGCCTCGCCGCGGGCCCGACCAGCTCGTACGCCGGCATCAAGACCCTGCTCGCGCGGTCCGAGGAGTCCACCCTGTCGGATCAGCTCGACGCCGAGGCCGCGTCGATCTCCTCGGCCGCGGGCAGCGCCGCAGGCCGCGAGGGCGTCGACGCCTTCGTCGGTAAGCGCAAGCCGGACTTCACCTCCGTCCGCTGACCCTCTCCCCCAGCGGCATGAACGGAACCGTTCATTCGATCTGATCGACTGAACGGTTCCGTTCATGCGGTCACGGTCGGTCAGGCGAGGCTCCAGTCGACCGGCTTCTCGCCCTGCTCCTCGAGGAGCCGGTTGACGCGGCTGAAGGGCCGCGACCCGAAGAAGCCGCGCGACGCCGACAGCGGCGACGGGTGGGCGGACTCCACGAAAGGGGTGTCACCGAGCATCGGCTTCAGCGTCCCGGCGTCGCGGCCCCACAGGATCGCAACCAGCGGTCGACGCCGACCGCTCGGGTCGGTTCGGGCCACGAGCGCGTGGATGGCCTGCTCGGTGACCTCCTCCCAGCCCTTGCGCCGGTGCGACGCGGCCTGCCCTGGCTGCACGGTCAGCACCCTGTTGAGCAGCAGCACCCCCTGCTGCGCCCACGGTGTGAGGTCGCCGTTCGCCGGCGTCGGCAGCCCGAGATCGGTGCCCAGTTCGGTGAAGATGTTGGTCAGACTCCGTGGCACCGGCCGCACGTCGGGGGCGACGGAGAAGCTCAGCCCCACCGCGTGACCCGGTGTCGGGTACGGGTCCTGGCCGACCACCAGGACCCGGACGTCGTCGAACGGCTGGCTGAACGCGCGCAGCACGTTCTCTCCGGCGGGCAGATAGCCGCGACCGGCGTCGTTCTCCGTGCGCAGGAATTCCCCCATCGCGGCGATCCGGTCGGCGACCGGCGCCAGCGCCTGGGCCCAACCGGGGTCGACCAGCTCGGTGAGCGGGCGGGCGGCCATCAGTCGAGCCTGCGCAGTGCGTCGCGGTAGTACGCCGCGTTCGCGGCGTACATCTTCACGTTCAGCTCCAGGTGACCGGCAGGCACCTCGTAGCCCTCCCGGATCTTCGCGGGCACGCCCAGCGCCATTCGGCGCGGCGGCACCTCGAACTTGAACGGGATCACCGCCCCCGCCCCGACGATCGAACCGGCGCCGATCGTCGACCCGTTCAGGACCACGGATCCGGACGCGATCAGGCACTCGTCTCCGATGGTCGCACCCTCGATGTGGGCGCTGTGACCGACCACACACCCGGCCCCGAGAACGGTCGGTTCCAGTGCGGTGCAGTGGATGACCGTGCCGTCCTGGATGTTGGTCCGCTCACCGATCGTGATCGTCCCGTAGTCGGCGCGCAGAACGGCCTGTGGCCACACCGACGCCCCCGCCCCGAGGGTCACGGCGCCGATCACCACGGCATCGGGATGGACGTAGGCGTCGGGATGGATGTCGGGCTCGCGATCGCCGAGTGCGTAAATGGCCATGGGTGCCACCTAACCATGCGGGGTTCACGCCGGATGACGGTGTCGGATCGGTGCGTACCGCCCACCCGTCAGTCGAAGCTCTGCCAGCCGCCGGGCCCGGTCCACTCACGGCCGCCGACGAGGACCCCCGAACCCTCGCGGACGACTCCGACCCGGCGCCAGCCGTCGGGCAGTGCGGCGCGGCTCGGGAAGGCGGCGAGAAGGGAGTGGTCCTCTCCCCCGGTCAGCACCCAGTGCAGTGCATCCGCGCCGAGCACCTCGGCAGCGGCGTGCAGTGGTGCATCCGGGTCCAACGCGACCGGTTCGAGGTCGATCTGGACGCCCGAGGCGACGCCGAGGTGACCGAGATCGGCGATCAGACCATCGGAGTTGTCCGTCATCGCGGTCGCTCCCGCCCGTGCCGCATCCAGCCCACTCCCGTACGGAGGAGTCGGAACACGATGCGCTGCAACGATTTCCGGAAAACTCTCGTCTCCCGACGACAGCAGCGCCAGACCCGCCGCCGACCACCCCAGCCGACCCGCCACCGCGACCTGGTCCCCGGGCCGCGCCCCTGACCTCAGCACCGCGGCACGGCCCTGAAGGTCGCCGAGCACCGTGATCGAGAGCACCACCTGATCGGACTGCACGGTGTCGCCTCCGACGACACCCGCACCGAGCGCGGACGCCTCCGCCCAGATTCCCTCGGTCAGCGCGTCGACCACCGCGACCGGGGTGTCGGGCGGACATCCGAGCGAGACGAGGAACGCGGTCGGCCACGCACCCATCGACACGATGTCCGCGCCGTTCTGCGCCACCGCCTTGCGGCCGACCTCCGCAGGTGTCGACCAGTCCAGCCGAAAATGCCTGCCCTGCACCAACATGTCCGAGGACACCACGACACGGCCGTCGGCGGCGCGCACCACCGCGGCGTCGTCACCGGGGCCGAGCAGCGTGGTGCGGGGCTGGGCGCGACCGGCCACCGCGCGGTCGATGACGGCGAACTCCCCGATGTCGGCCACGGTGGGTCCGATGTCCGGGTCCCGGGCCGGATCCGGTGTGTCGATGACAGGGCCTTTCGTCGAAATCGGTCGCGGTACCCTGGGAAGGCGGCCGGGAAACGACCCGGCCGCGCATGACAGAGCCAGAGCCACCGCGACTCTACCGAGACCGCGGCGGCGCTGTGCCGGGAAGGGGCCCACCGGTGGCGCAGGCATACATACTGATCCAGACCGAGGTGGGCAAGGCCACAGTGATCGCCGATCAGATCCGGCAGTTGCCGGGGGTGCTGACCGCCGAGGACGTCATCGGCCCGTACGACGTGGTCGTGCGGATCGAGGGACAGGACGGCTCCGGGTTCGCGCCGGTCGTGAAGGGAATCCAGCAGGTCGCCGGGATCACCCGGACCCTCACCTGTGAGGTGGCCGCGAGCGCGTGAGATCGCCGACCCCGAACCCGGACTCAGACACGGCCGCACCCGACTACCGAAACGACAGCACCGACCTCGTGAACGAAGAAGCCCAGAACAGCGAAGAATCCCCCAACAGCACGACCGGCACCGACACGGACGCTCCCGACGCCCGCCGCAGCCCCGCCCTGATCGCCGCGGCGGTCGCACTCCCCGTCGCGCTGGTCGCCGGCATCGTCGCCGCCGCGATCGTGGCGAACCGCAACCCCGCGCTCGATCCGGTCGCGCTCGGTCCGGTCCCCGCGCCTGCCGCCGGGTCCGCCGAATGCACCGCACTGCTCGAGAACCTGCCGGACCAGGTGGGCGACTTCGGTCGCGCCGAGCTCGTCGATCCCGCACCCGAGGGCGCCGCCGCGTGGCAGTCGGCTGACGCGCAGGAGATCGTGCTGCGCTGCGGCCTGGACCGTCCGGCGGAATTCGATGCCGCCAGCGCGCTGCAGGTCGTCGACGACGTGCAGTGGCTGGAGATCCCCGGCGGCGAGGGCGTCGATGCGAGCACCTGGTTCGCGGTCGATCGCGGCGTCTACGTGGCGTTGACCGTCCCGCACGGCCTGGGCCCGACACCGCTGCAGGACGCGTCCGCCGCAGTGTCCGGCGCACTTGAGGCCAAGCCGATCGACCCGGCGCCGGTTGCAGCCCCTGCACCGGAACCGGCCCCTGCCCCGGGATCCTGACCCCTTCGTCGCACCGGAAAGGGCGCCGCCGTCGACAGTTCGACGGCGGCGCCCTTTTCGCATCGTGACGGCAGGCTTCCCGGCGACCGGCCTACCGGTGACCGGCGGTCAGCGCAGGCCGGTGCCGCGCGCGAGAGCGGTGTCCACCAGGGTGGACACGAGCGTCCGGTAGTCGATCCCGGCGGCGTCCCACATGCGCGGGAACATCGAGATCGAGGTGAAGCCCGGCATGGTGTTGATCTCGTTGATGACCGGGCCGTTCTCGGTGACGAAGAAGTCCACCCGGGCGAGGCCCTGGCAGTCGAGCGCCTCGAACGCGCGGACCGCGATCGCCCGGATCTCGTCGCTGACGTCGTCGTCCAGTTTGGCCGGCACGTCGAACTCGCAGATGTCGTCGAGGTACTTGGTGTCGAAGTCGTAGAAGGCGCCCTCGTCCTCGGTGATCTCCGGCATCCGGATCTCCGCGACAACGCTCGCGCGGACGGTGCCGTCCGGGAACTCGAGGACGCCGCACTCCACCTCGCGCCCAACGATCGCGGCCTCGACGATGACCTTCGGGTCGTGGGTGCGGGCGTGGGCGATGGCCGCGTCGAGGCCGTCCCAACTCGTCACCCGGGTGATGCCGATCGAGGATCCGCCGCGGGCGGGCTTGACGAACACCGGCAGGCCCAGCGCCTCACGGTCCTCGGCGGACACGGTGTCGACCCCCGGCCGCAGCACGACCTGGTGCCCGATCGGCAGACCCTCCGCGGCGAGGAGCTTCTTCGTGAATTCCTTGTCCATGCCCGCGGCGCTGGCCAGCACGCCGGGACCGACGTAGGGCAGGCCGGCAAGTTCGAGCAGTCCCTGGATGGTGCCGTCCTCGCCGTACGCGCCGTGCAGGACGGGGAACACCACGTCGACGGACGCGAGGACCTGACCGGCCTGGTCCGCGGCGAGCGCGACCACCGCACCGGAGCGGGTGGGGTCGGCGGTCAGGGTCAGTGCGGCTCCGGACGCGTCGACGGTCGGAAGCGCGCGGCCGTCGATGGTGAGCGCGTCGGCGTCGGTGGACGCGAGCACCCACGCACCGTCCGGGGTGATGCCGATCGGCACCACCTCGTAGACCTCCGGGTCGAGATTGCGCAGCACGCTACCGGCGGAAACGCACGAAACCGAGTGCTCACTGCTCCGGCCACCGAAAACGACAGCGACCCTGGTACGAGGATTGTTCACCCGGAAACCCTACCGTTGTACGGGCACCGCGGACTCACTCGGGTTTGATGCGCCGCCCGAGCAGCATCCCGACCGCCTCCGGCACGGACAGGCCCTCGTGACAGACCTTGTGGACGGCGTCGGTCAGCGGCATCTCGACACCGTGCTGTGCGGCCAGCGCCCGCACGGAGGTGCACGACTTGACGCCCTCGGCCACCTGCCCCTTGGTCGCGGCCTGGGCGCTGGCGAGGGTTCCCCCGTGCCCGAGATGTGCACCGAAGGTCCGGTTCCGCGACAGTGGCGACGAGCAGGTGGCAACCAGGTCGCCGATCCCGGCCAGGCCGGCGAGCGTGGCGGGATTGGCCCCGAGTGCGACGCCGAGTCTGATCATCTCGGCGAGTCCGCGGGTGATGATCGAGGCATTGGTGTTCTCGCCGAATCCGAGTCCTGATGCCATGCCGCAGGCCAGCGCGATGACGTTCTTGCAGGCCCCGCCGATCTCGCAGCCGACCACGTCGACGTTCGTGTACGGACGGAAATAGCCTGTGGCGCAAGCCTTCTGAACGGCGACTGCACGCTCGTGATCCACACAGGCGACGACCGTCGCGGACGGCTGCCCGATCGCGATCTCGCGCGCGAGGTTCGGTCCGGACAGCACCGCGACCCGCTCCGGTGCGACCGCGGCGACCTCGACGATCACCTCGCTCATCCGCATGAGGGTGCCGGACTCGATGCCCTTCGCCAACGACAGCAGCGTCGCGTCCGTCCCGATCGACGGCGCCCATCCCGCGAGGTTCTCGCGCAACGACTGGGACGGGACGGCGAGCACGACGAGGTCCGCCCCGGCGAGCGCCGTCTCGTGGTCGCTGGTCGCGGTCAGCGTCGGGGGCAGCTCGATGCCGTCCAGGTAGTAGGGGTTGGCATGGTCGTTCGTGATCGTCGCGGCCACCTCGGGCCGGCGCGCCCACATCGTCACGTCGGTTCCGGCATCGGCCAGCACCTTCGCGAACGCCGTCCCCCACGATCCCGCACCCAGTACTGCCGCCCTGACCATCTGCCCTCCGACCGTTCGCGCCCCAACTGTTTGGCAGTGACGACAGTAGTACCGGCCCGGCGAATCGGTCCTGCGCACGGAGCACTCGAGTCCACACCGGGCAGGACTGGCAGGATTGGTCACATGAGCGCCGCACCCGCACCCCCGACGGCGGTGCGCGCCCACGTGTTGATCGCGGTCAAGCACCTCGACAGAGCGAAGAGTCGGCTGGCGCCGCGACTGGACGGCGGCCAGCGGGCCACGCTCGTGCTGGCAATGCTGCGCGACACCCTCGCCGCCGCGCGGGCATCGGATGCCGTCGCCGAGGTCACCGTGATCACCCCCGACCCGGTGGTCGCGGCCGCGGCCGAAGCCGCCGGCGCCGCGTGGTTCCCGGACGACGGCGACCACGACCCCGATCGACTGAACCGCATCCTCGATTCGGCCGCACGCGCCCGCGGACACGACCGGGGACCTGTCGTCGCGCTGCAGGGCGACCTGCCGTGCCTGTCCGCCGCCGAACTGTCGGAGGCGGTCGTCGCCGCACGAACGCACCGGCGCGCGGTCGTCGTCGACCACCACGGCACCGGGACCTCCGCACTGATCGCCGCGGTGGCCGCCGACCTGGCACCGCGCTTCGGCTCCGATTCCGCGCGCAAGCACATCGACTCCGGGGCAACGGCTTTGAGCGGCGATTGGCCGGGCCTGCGACTCGACGTCGACACCCCGGCCGACCTCGATGCGGCCGCAGCGGTCGGCCCCGGTCCGGAGACGACGCGAGCGCTACGGTCGATCGGATGGTGGGATTCGTCCCGCTGTCGTTGAGAATTCACCCGAATCCAGGCTCGTCTGATTGTCGCGTGCTCACGATCTGAGGGATGATCGACCGGTGAGCAACGGCGAGGGCGCGGGACACGAGACGGTACAGACGACAACGGTTGACGGCGAGGCAGGCGGGCCGTCGCCGGTCAGCGGACACCTCCCGGTGATCCCGACCGTACCGCCCGCGGCGACTCCCCTGACGGTGGACGGCTCGGGGGTCCCGCTCCCCGCAGACCGCTACCTCAATCGCGAACTGAGTTGGCTCGACTTCAACTCCCGGGTTCTCGCCCTCGCCGAGGACCCGTCACTCCCCCTGCTCGAACGGGCCAAGTTCCTCGCCATCTTCGCCTCGAACCTCGACGAGTTCTACATGGTGCGGGTCGCCGGGCTCAAGCGCCGGGACGAGACCGGACTGTCGGTGCGGTCCGCCGACGGGCTCACGCCACGAGAGCAGTTGGCGCTGATAGGCGAACGCACCCAGGAGATCGCGGAACTGCACGCGCGCACATTCCTCGACCACGTTCTCCCGCAGCTCGCGCACGAGGGAATCTCGATCATCCGGTGGTCCGACCTCGACGAAGAGGAGGCCGCCCGGCTGTCGCAGTACTTCCAGGACCAGGTCTTCCCGGTGCTGACCCCGCTCGCCGTCGACCCGGCGCACCCGTTCCCCTACATCAGTGGACTGAGTCTGAACCTCGCGGTGACGGTGAAGGATTCGTCGACCGGCGGCGAGCACTTCGCGCGCGTGAAGGTGCCCGACAACGTGGACCGGTTCGTGCGGGTCACCCGCAGCGACGCACCGACGGCCATCCCGGCGTTCCTGCCGATGGAGGCGTTGATCGCCGCCCACCTGCACGTGCTGTTCCCCGGGATGGAGATCGTCGAGCACCACGCCTTCCGGATAACCCGCAACGCGGATTTCGAGGTGGAGGAGGATCGCGACGAGGATCTGCTGCAGGCCCTCGAACGCGAACTGGCCCGCCGCCGTTTCGGATCGCCGGTCCGTCTCGAGGTGGCCGACGACATGACCGAGCACATGCTCGATCTGCTGCTGCGTGAACTCGACGTCGATCCCGGTGACGTGATCCAGGTGCCCGGCCTGCTCGACCTGTCGTGCCTGTGGCAGGTGTACGGTGTCGACCGCCCCGGGCTCAAGGACGCCCCGTTCGTGCCCGCCACCCATCCGGCCTTCGGTGAGCGCGAAACGCCCAAGAGCGTCTTTTCCACCCTGCGCGACGGCGATGTCCTGGTGCACCACCCGTACGACTCGTTCTCCACCAGTGTGCAACGGTTCATCGAGCAGGCGGCCGCGGACCCGCAGGTGCTGGCAATCAAGCAAACCCTGTATCGGACCTCCGGCGACTCCCCGATCGTCAACGCACTCATCGACGCCGCCGAGGCAGGCAAGCAGGTGGTGGCGCTGGTGGAGATCAAGGCGCGCTTCGACGAGCAGGCGAACATCAAGTGGGCGCGAAAGCTGGAACAGGCCGGCGTCCACGTAGTCTACGGACTGGTCGGTCTCAAGACGCATTGCAAGACATGCCTCGTCGTTCGCCGCGAGGGTTCGACTATCCGTCGGTACTGCCACATCGGCACCGGCAACTACAACCCGAAGACGGCCCGCCTGTACGAGGACGTGGGCCTGCTCACCGCGGCCCCGGAGATCGGCGCGGACCTGACCGACCTGTTCAACACGCTGACCGGCTACTCCCGAAAAGCCAACTACCGCAATCTCCTCGTCGCCCCCCACGGCGTACGGGCCGGCATCGTGGCGCGGATCCACGGAGAGATCGACCACCAGTTGGCCGGGAGGCCGGCGGGCATCCGACTCAAGGCCAACGCCCTCGTCGACGAACAGGTCATCGACGCGCTCTACCGGGCGTCACAGGCCGGTGTTCCCGTCCAGGTCGTCGTCCGAGGCATCTGCGCACTGCGTCCCGGCGTTCCGGGACTGAGCGAGAACATCGAGGTCCGTTCGATTCTCGGCCGCTTCCTCGAGCACTCTCGGATCATGCACTTCGAGGGGGCGGACGAGTTCTGGATCGGCAGCGCGGACATGATGCACCGCAATCTCGATCGCCGCGTCGAGGTGATGGCACAGGTGAAGGATCCCCGCCTCACCCGCCAGCTCGGCGACATCTTCGACTCCGCACTCGATCCCACGACCCGCTGCTGGGTGCTGCAGTCGGACGGACACTGGGCCGCGTCCCCGGAACGGGGCGAACGCGTCCGCGAGCACCAAGAGGAACTGATGCGCAGTCGGCGGGGCGGCTCGGCGTAGCCGCCGACTGCGACAGGAGGTAGAAGGTGAGCTCGAAGTCGGATCGCCCCAAGTCGACCGCCATCAAGGCCAACATCTTTGCCGCGGGGGCAGTGCTGTGGCGCAAGTCCCCCACCAACCCGTACGAGATCGAGGTCGCGCTGATCCACCGCCCCAAGTACGACGACTGGTCGTTCCCCAAGGGCAAGCTCGATCCCGGTGAGATCCCGGTGGTGGCCGCGGTGCGGGAGGTCGAGGAGGAGACGGGCATGCGGGTCCAGTTGGGCCGGCACGTCACCCGGGTCGCCTACGAGGTGCCCGGGCACCGCAAGCGCAAGCGCGTCGACTACTGGGCGGCGGAGGCACGCGGCGGCGAGTTCGTACCCAACGACGAGGTCGACGAGTTGCGGTGGCTACCGCCCGAAGACCTGCCCGCCGCGCTGTCGTACCCCGTCGACCTCAAGGTGACACGCCGCTTCCTGAAGGTTCCGGCCGATACCACAACGGTTCTGATGGTGCGGCACGCCAAGGCCGGCCGGCGCGGCCGATACAAGGGGGACGACACGTTGCGGCCGCTGGACAAGGTCGGACGCACACAGGCCGAGGCGCTGTCGGTACTGCTGCAGGCCTTCGGGGCGACGGAGATCCACTCGGCGGACCGGACCCGCTGCGTGCAGACCGTCGAACCGCTCGCCCGCCACCTCGGCACCGGCATCACCCTCGAACCGGCGCTGACCGAAGAGGCATACCTCGAGGATCCCTCGGCGGCACAGGCACTGGTCCGCAAGATCGCCGCACTCGGCGGCGTCCAGGTGATCTGCAGTCAGGGCCGGGTGATTCCCGACCTGTTGCAGTGGTGGGCCGATCGAGACGGCGTCACCCTGCCCGCGGCCCGCAATCGCAAGGGCAGCACCTGGGTGCTGTCACTGTCGGGCGGGAGGCTCGTCGATGCCAACCACATCGACAGCGCACTCCCCGAAGCCTGAACCACCGGCCTGTGCGGGCAGGCCCCGTCCCGTGTACACACGAAAACGAGGGTGGCGACGGATTTCTCCGTCGCCACCCTCGTTGGTTCAGACCCGTGTCACCGCTTGCGGGCGGTGGTCTTCTTGGCCGGAGCCTTCTTGGCCGGAGCCTTCTTGGCGGGCGCAGCCTTCTTGGCGACGGTCTTCTTCGCCGGTGCCACCTTCTTGGCCGCGGTGGTCTTCTTGGCCGCGGTCGCCTTGGTGGCGGTGGTCTTCTTGGCCGCGGTGGTCTTCTTCGCCGCGGTCGCCTTGGTGGCGGTGGTCTTCTTCGCCGCGGCGGTCTTCTTCGCCGCGGTCGCCTTGGTGGCGGTGGTCTTCTTCGCCGCGGTGACCTTCTTCGCGGGAGCCGCCTTCTTCGCGACCGTCTTCTTCGCGGGCGCAGCCTTCTTGGCCGCCGCGGTCTTCTTCGCCGCCGCCTTCTTCGCCGGAGCCGCAGCCGCCGAACCACGCTTCACGGCCGGACCGGACGCCGGCAGCTTCTGCTTGCCCGCGATGACGGCCTTGAACTGAGCGCCGGGACGGAACGCCGGAACCGACGTCGGCTTGACCTTGACGGTCTCACCGGTGCGCGGGTTGCGCGCGACGCGAGCCGCGCGACGACGCTGCTCGAAGACACCGAAACCGGTGATGGTGACGTTCTCGCCGGCGTGGACCGCACGGACGATGATGTCGACGATGTGCTCGACCGCATCGGTGGCGCTGCGTCGATCAGACTCCAACCGTTCGGTCAGCTGATCAATGAGCTCTGCTTTGTTCATTGGATGTTCCTCCGCATACCAATGGCCCACTGATGGACCGACTAGCAAACACGTTAAACCGGAATTGGGCAAGAGTCTATGTGCCACGCCAATTCTCATGCCTCTCTCAGCGGCGTGGCTACCCAATTCCGGCTTCCGATGTGCTTAGCGCCCCTACGAGTCGGTGCCCTCAACCCGGGCCGGGAGGGTCACCGGTTTCCATGACGGCCTTGACTTTTCGAACTCGGAAATCGCGTCTACCTGGCGCAATGTCAGCCCGATGTCGTCGAGACCCTCCAGCAGACGCCAGCGCGTGTAGTCGTCAATGGCAAAGGGCACCACCAAAGTTCCGGCGCTCACGGTCCGAGAAGTGAGATCCACGACAATTTCCAGACCGGGCTGCTCTTCGAGCGCTTTCCAGAGCAATTCGACGTCCGACTGCTCGACCTGAGCGGCCAACAGACCGGCCTTGCCGGCGTTGCCGCGGAAGATGTCCGCGAAGCGGGAGGCGATGACGACACGGAAACCGTAGTCCGACAGCGCCCACACCGCGTGCTCGCGGGAGGACCCGGTTCCGAAGTCCGGACCGGCCACCAGAACGGTGCCCTTGTCGTACGGCTCGGTGTTCAGGATGAATCCGGGGTCGGTGCGCCAGGCGGCGAAAAGGCCGTCCTCGAAACCGCTGCGGGTCACGCGCTTTAGGTAGACCGCGGGGATGATCTGGTCGGTGTCGACATTGGAACGTCGCAGCGGGACGCCGATGCCCTTGTGAGTGGTGAAGGCTTCCATCGAAATATCTCCTACTCGTTCCCAGTCTCTAGTCGAGGTCCGCCGGCGCCGACAGCGTTCCGCGGACCGCAGTCGCCGCGGCGACGAGCGGCGAAACCAGGTGGGTCCGACCGCCCTTGCCCTGACGTCCCTCGAAATTCCGGTTGGACGTCGATGCCGAACGCTCACCCGGAGCCAGCTGGTCCGGGTTCATGCCCAGGCACATCGAGCACCCGGCCTGACGCCACTCCGCTCCGGCGGCCGTGAAGATCTCACCGAGACCTTCGTCCTCGGCCTGCGCTCGCACCCGCATCGAGCCCGGCACGATCAGCATCCGCACCCCATCTGCAACCTTGCGGCCCTTCAGGACTCCGGCCACCGCCCGCAGGTCCTCGATCCGGCCGTTGGTGCACGAGCCGACGAAGACGGTGTCGACGGCGACCTCGCGCAGCGGCGTACCCGCTTCGAGACCCATGTAGTCGAGCGCCTTCTCGGCTGCGGCACGGTCGCTCTCGTCGACGATGTCGGCGGGGTTCGGCACCGAGTCGCCCAGCGGGGCACCCTGACCGGGGTTGGTACCCCAGGTGACGAACGGTGTCAGGCTCGCCCCGTCGATGTGCACCTCGGCGTCGAAAACCGCGTCGTCGTCGGTCTTCAGCTGATCCCACGCGGCGACGGCGGCGTCCCAGTCGGCACCGCTCGGGGCGTGCGGGCGACCCTTGATGAATTCGTACGTCGTCTGATCGGGGGCGATCATCCCGGCCCGGGCGCCCGCCTCGATCGACATGTTGCAGATCGTCATTCGGGCTTCCATCGACATCTTGCGGATGGCCTCGCCCCGGTACTCCAGCACGTAGCCCTGACCGCCACCGGTGCCGATCTTGGCGATTACGGCGAGGATCAGGTCCTTGCTCGTGACACCGGGGGCGAGTTCACCGTCGACGGTGATGGCCATCGTCTTGAACGGACGCAGCGACAGCGTCTGCGTCGCCATCACGTGCTCGACCTCGCTGGTGCCGATTCCCATTGCGAGAGCACCGAACGCGCCGTGCGTGGAGGTGTGGCTGTCACCGCAGACGACCGTCGTGCCCGGCTGGGTCAGACCGAGCTGCGGACCGACCACGTGCACGATGCCCTGGTCCAGATCACCCATCGGATGCAGTCGGACGCCGAATTCCTCACAGTTGCGTCGCAACGTGTCGACCTGAAGTCGCGAAACGGGATCGGCGATCGGCTGGTCGATGTCGACGGTGGGGACGTTGTGATCCTCGGTCGCAATCGTCAGGTCCGGGCGCCGAAGCCGGCGTCCCGCCAACCGGAGCCCGTCGAACGCCTGCGGGCTGGTCACCTCGTGCACGAGGTGCAGGTCGATGTAGATCAGGTCGGGCTGACGCGCAGCGCCTTCACCTTCACCGCGGACGACGACGTGGTCATCCCACACCTTCTCCGCCAGAGTGCGCCCTCTGCTGGCCATGTTCTCCACCTCTTCGTGATCGGTCGGCTCGCGGGCTACGGGCTGGCCCGCCGGGATCCGACCTCCATCATCTCTCGGTTCGTGTCGTTGCCACCGTCTCGACCGGATGTCGATCCCGATTCGGATTCGATTGGGATTCTCAGAATGCGAGACGCTAGTATCGATCTATGAGAAAGCATAGCGCCCCTGCGGCTGTCAGCGGGATCGGGGTTCTCGACAAGGCGATGTCGGTTCTCCACTCGGTGGCCGAAGCGCCCTGCAATCTCGGCGAGCTGTGTGCACGAACGGGACTCCCCCGCGCGACCGCGCACCGTCTGGCCGTCGGACTCGAGGTGCACCGACTGCTCGCGCGCGACGCGGACGGACTGTGGCGACCGGGTCCCGGACTGGCGGAGCTGGCACCGACCGCGAACGACAACCTCCTCGAGGCCGCCGCACTCGTGCTGCCCCGACTGCGTGAGATCACCGGCGAGAGCGTTCAGCTCTACCGGCGCGAGGGCGTGCAGCGCGTGTGCGTCGCCGCGATGGAACCGCCCACCGGCCTGCGCGACACGGTCCTCGTCGGCGCCCGCCTGCCCATGACCGCGGGTTCCGGCGCCAAGGTGCTGCTCGCGTGGGCGGACCCCCAGGTGCAGCGAACCGTCCTGCCCGACGCCCTCTTCAGCGAACGGGTCATCGCCGAGGTCCGCAAGCGCGGCTGGGCGCAGAGTGCGGCCGAGCGCGAACCCGGCGTCGCGAGCGTGGCGGCTCCAGTCCGGGACCGCACCGGTGCAGTCGTCGCCGCGATCTCGGTGTCCGGGCCGATCGACCGAATGGGTCGTCGCCCGGGGGCCCGCTGGGCGGCGGATCTGCTTGCGGCCGCGGAAGCCTTGCACAAGCGACTCTGAAATCCGCCGGTCCATCACCGTTTCCTGCGCGGTCCGCTCGTGGCACAGTGCTTGCGAGAACACGTTCCTTCGATCCGAACGGGAGCCGCCGCAGTGGGCACCAACCAGCGGGCGCAGGTCACCATGACCGACGCCGAGATCACCGAATTCGTCGAACGCAGCCGGGTCGCGACGATGGCCACCATCGGGCCGAACGGCGCCCCGCATCTGATCGCCATGTGGTACGCGATCGTCGACGGCGAATTGTGGTTCGAGACAAAGGCGAAGTCGCAGAAGGCCGTCAATCTCCGCCGCGACAACCGCATCACGGTGATGATCGAGGACGGCGAAACCTACGACACCCTCCGCGGGGTCTCCTTCGAGGGCACCGCCGAGATCGTCGACGACCCCGCCGCGCTGTGGGCGGTCGGCGTGAGCATCTGGGAGCGCTACACCGGTCCGTACACCAAGGACGTCGATCCGGCGATCGAGATGATGCTCAACAAGCGCGTTGCGGTCCGGGTGAAGCCGGACCGGGTGCGCTCCTGGGACCACCGCAAGCTCGGGCTGCCGGCAATGCCGCTCGGCGGCAGCACCGCGCAGTACCTGCCGGAGTAGTTCCGGTCGAAAATGGGCGCGACGCGGCGCCCGTACGGCGGTACGGTCACGATGCGACCGACAAACAGGAGGAACGCATCGTGACCGAGTCCGAGAACGAACAAATCAAGCAACAGTTCCGCGAGGCTCTCGACAAGAAGAACCACAAGAACGCGGCGCCGACCACGGCGACCGCCGGTGATTCGAAGATTCATCACACCCACGGGCCCGCCGACCACAAGCGTGAATTCCGCCGCAAGAGCGGCTGATGGACGCGGCGACCCCCACAACGACGAAGGTCCCTCCGGCGTGTGCCGGAGGGACCTTCGCTTTGTAGCCCCGACGGGATTTGAACCCGCGCTACCGCCTTGAGAGGGCGGCGTCCTAGGCCGCTAGACGACGGGGCCAGGACTTGCAGAACAGGCACGCTCTCCGTGGTAGCCCCGACGGGATTTGAACCCGCGCTACCGCCTTGAGAGGGCGGCGTCCTAGGCCGCTAGACGACGGGGCCAGGGAACGTGCCGTACTGCATGGCAACCCGATATTCGACCGCCGCGATGCCTGAGCATCACAGTGAACGTTCACCGGATTTCCGCTGGGGTACCAGGACTCGAACCTAGAATGGCTGAACCAGAATCAGCTGTGTTGCCAATTACACCATACCCCAATGGCTTGTCCCGACGACCTCCGCTGCGCGGCTTCGGCCGTCGTTCGAACCGAGGAGAACAATAGCAAAGCCCACCCGCAATCCTCCAAATCGGCTGGTCAGGGGCCCTAACTGAGCCGCCCGACCAGCCGACGGAGTCACTGGGTGATGGTCGCGCGAGCGGCGCGCAGCCGGCTCAGGGTCGTCTCCCGGCCGAGCAGTTCCATCGACTCGTACAGCGGCGGGCTGATGTGCGAGCCGGTGACCGCGACCCGCACCGGGGCAAACGCCTTGCGCGGCTTGAGCTCCAGCCCCTCGATGAGTGCGACCTTGAGCGACTCCTCCAGGTCGGCCGTCGCCCACGTGGCGAGGCCCTCGAGCGCCGCGATGGTCGCGTCCAGCACCGGTGCGGCGTCGGCACCCAGGTTCTTCGCCGCGGCCGCCGGATCGATCGCGAACTCGCCCTCGGAGACGAACAGGAACTTCAACAGGTCCCAGGCGTCCGAGAGCACCACGATGCGCGTCTGCACGAGGTCGGCGGCCACGTCGAACTGATCGGCGGTCACCGCGTCGACAGGATGGCCGTGCGACGTCAGGTACGCCCGGAGGCGGGCCGAGAAGTCCGCCGCCTCGAGCAGCCGGATGTGCTCGGCGTTGATGGCGTCGGCCTTCTTCTGGTCGAACCGCGCCGGATTCGAGTTGACCTTGCCGATGTCGAAGGCCGCGACCATCTCGTCGAGGGAGAACACATCGCGGTCGTCGGCGATGCTCCAGCCGAGCAGTGCCAGGTAGTTCAGCAGGCCCTCGGGGATGAAGCCCCGATCCCGGTGGATGAACAGATTCGACTCGGGATCACGCTTGGACAGCTTCTTGTTGCCCTGCCCCATCACGAACGGCAGGTGGCCGAACTCCGGAGTGAAATCCGCCACACCGATGCGCTGCAGCGCCTCGTACAGTGCCAGCTGCCGCGGGGTCGAGGACAGCAGGTCCTCGCCGCGCAGCACGTGTGTGATCTTCATCAACGCGTCGTCGACCGGGTTGACGAGCGTGTACAGCGGGATGCCGTTGCCGCGGGTGAGCGCGTAGTCGGGAACCGTGCCCGCCTTGAAGGTGGTCTCCCCCCGAACCAGGTCGACCCAGGTCAGGTCGTGGTCGGGCATGCGAAGGCGCACGACGGGCTTGCGACCCTCGTCGAGGTACGCCTGCCGCTGCTCCGGCGTCAGGTCGCGGTCGAAGTTGTCGTAGCCGAGCTTCGGGTCACGGCGCGCGGCGATGTGCCGAGCCTCGACCTCCTCGGGCGTGGAGAACGACTCGTACGCCTCACCGGCCGCGAGCAATTTCGCGACGACGTCCAGGTGCAGATCGCGGCGCTGGGACTGCCGGTACGGCTCGTACGGGCCGCCGACCTCGGGACCCTCGTCCCAGGTCAGGCCGAGCCAACGCAACGCGTCGAGGATCGCCTGGTACGACTCCTCCGAGTCGCGGGCGGCGTCGGTGTCCTCGATGCGGAAGACGAACTTGCCGCCGTGGTGCCGCGCATAGGCCCAGTTGAACAGGGCGGTGCGGACGAGCCCGACGTGCGGGGTTCCGGTGGGAGACGGACAGAAACGGACGCGCACTTCGCTGGTGGTCATGGCTCACTTGGGTCGAGGAGGACAGGGGTCACTCCCAGGTTAGTCCTCCCCGACGCAAATGCCGCGTGCGTGCCGTCGCCACGGCGAGGGCGGTGATCAGCCCTTCGCGACCACCGGGTTGGTCAACGTTCCGATGCCCTCGACCGTGATGCTCACGCTGTCCCCGGCGACGATCGGACCGACACCCTCGGGCGTCCCGGTCAGGATGACGTCACCGGGCAACAGCGTCATGACCGCCGAGATCCACTCGATGATCTTCGGAATGTCGTGCAGCAGTAGCGAAGTCCGGCTGCGCTGCTTGACCTCGCCGTTCACCTCGGTGCGGATCTCGACATCGGAGGCGTCGAGGTTCGTCTCGATCCACGGGCCGAGCGGACAGAAGGTGTCGTGACCCTTCGCTCGGGTCCACTGACCGTCCTGGCGCTGGTGATCGCGGGCCGAAACGTCGTTGGCGACCGTGTAACCGAGCACCACGTCGAGGGCCTTGGACGCGGGCACTTCCTTGCAGGGCCGGCCGATGACGATCGCGAGCTCGCCCTCGTAGTGGACCTCGTTCGAGCTGGGCGGCAACACGATCGGCGCACCCGGGCCGACGATCGAGGTGTTTGGCTTGATGAAGATGACCGGATCCTCCGGCGCCTCACCGCCCATCTCGGCGGCGTGAGCGGCGTAGTTCTTGCCGATGCAGATCACCTTGCTCGCGAGAATCGGCGCGAGCAGCCGGACATCGGCGAGCGGCCAGCTGCGACCGGTGAACGTCGGAGTCCCGAAGGGATGTTCGGCGATCTCCTTCGCGGTCCGCGCGTCCCCCTCCCCCTCGATCGACACGAAGGCGACCCCGTCCGGGCTGGCAATTCGACCTAGGCGCATGTGCGAATACTAGCGCTGTTTCACATTATGAGAAATGCGTTTCATTCTTTGAGAAGGGCTACGTACCGTGGAGGCATGACCAGCATTCAGGCGCCCCCCGGCCACACCGCCCGGCGCTGGGTCGTCCTCGGGCTCGGCGTCTTCGCCCAGGCGGCCCAGGCCGTCCTGGTCAACGGAACCGCGTTCCTGATCCCGACGCTGCACGACGAGTACGGGCTGAGCCTCGCCCAGGCGGGAACCCTCGCCTCCGCACCGGTGTTCGGCGTGATGCTGACCCTCGTCGCCTGGGGCGCACTCGCCGACCGGTACGGCGAACGCCTCGTCCTGACCGCCGGCCTGGCGCTGGCGGCCGTGGCCACCACCGCTGCGGCCGCCACCTCGCCCACGGCCGCGCTGGCGGTACTGCTGGCACTCGGAGGCGCCGCGAGCGCGGCGGCCAATGCCGCCAGCGGGCGGGTCGTGGTCGGGTGGTTCCCACCGGACCAACGCGGACTCGCCATGGGAATCCGACAGATGTCGATTCCCCTCGGTGTCGCGCTCGCGGCCCTGACGATCCCACTGCTCGCCCGCGACCACGGGATCGGCTGGGCACTCGCCTTCCCCGCGGCGGTGGCCGCGCTCGCGGCTGTGGCGTGCGCCGTCGGGATCGCCGATCCGCCGCGCCCCGAACGCGGTCACGCCGCGCAGCTCGGCCTGCTCGCCAATCCGTACCGGCAGGGCAGCGTCCTGCAACGCATCCACGCCACCTCGGTGTTGCTGGTGGTGCCGCAATACGTGGTGTGGACGTTTGCGCTGGTGTGGCTGGTCACCGATCAGGGGTGGGCCGAGTCTGCCGCAGGCATCGTGATCACCGCGGCACAGTTCCTCGGTGCGGCGGGCCGGGTCGCGGCGGGTGTGTGGTCCGATCGGGTCGGCAGCCGGCTGCGCCCCCTGCGGCTCGTGGCGGTGGCAGTGGTCGCGTCCATGTGCGCACTGGCGGCCGCCGCCGCCACCGGCTCTCCGGTCGCCGTCGTGCTGTTGGTGATCGCGTCGGTGACCACCGTCGCCCCCAACGGCCTGGCCTTCACGGCGGTGGCCGAGATCGCAGGCCCCTACTGGGGTGGACGGGCGCTTGGCGTCCAGAACACGGGCCAGTTCATCGCCGCAGCGGCAGTCGGTCCGGTGTTCGGTGCCGCTGTCGGCGCCATCGGGTTCCCGGCCGCGTTCGCCCTGGCGGCGCTGGTTCCGGCCCTCGCGGTACCCCTCGTCCCCTCCGATGCTTCGACCGAACGGGATCGTTCGGTCGAGTAGACCGGCCGAACGCTCCGTTCACGCGGGCGGACAGGCAGGGCACCCCGACCGACAAGACCGCCCGCGCACCGATCGGTGCGCGGGCGGTGTCGTGTGCTCGTGTGGATCAGAGCGCGGCGGCGATCCGGTCTCCGACCAGTGCCGTGACGATCGGGGCGTCACCGCGCGCGGCGAGATCGGCCTCGACGGCCCGCTCGATGCGAGCGGCGTCGTCCTCGCGGCCGAGGTGACGCAGCAGCAGCGCGACGGACAGGATCGCGGCGGTCGGGTCCGCGATGCCCTGACCGGCGATGTCCGGCGCGGAGCCGTGAACCGGCTCGAACATCGACGGGTTGGTGCCCGAGGCGTCGATGTTGCCGCTCGCGGCCAGACCGATGCCACCGGTGACCGCGCCTGCGAGGTCGGTGATGATGTCGCCGAACAGGTTGTCGGTGACGATCACGTCGAAGCGCGCGGGATCGGTGACCATGTAGATCGTGGCTGCGTCGATGTGGCAGTACGCCGTCTCGACGTCGGGGAACTCGGCGCCGACGGTCTCCACGGCGCGGGTCCAGATCCGGCCCGCGTTCGAGAGCACGTTGGTCTTGTGGATCAGCGTCAGGTGCTTGCGCCGGGTCTGCGCCAGCTCGAAGGCGTAGCGGACGACACGCTCGGCACCGAACCAGGTGTTGACCGACACCTCGGTCGCGACTTCCTGCGGCGTGCCGACGCGGATCGAGCCGCCGTTGCCGGTGTACGGGCCCTCGGTGCCCTCGCGGACGACGACGAAGTCGATGTCCGGGTTGGCCGCCAGCGGCGAGCTCGAGCCCGGGTAGGTGCGGGCCGGGCGCAGGTTCACGTGGTGGTCGAGCAGGAACCGCATGTTCAGCAGCAGGCCCCGCTCGAGGATGCCCGGACCGACGAGGCGCGGGTCACCGATCGCACCGAGCAGGATCGCGTCGTGCCGACGGATCTCCGCGAGCTCCGCCTCGGGCAGCAGCTCGCCGGTCTCGTTGTAGCGCTTGGCACCGAGGTCGTACTCGGTGGTCTCCACGTCGGGCACCAGCTTCCGCAGTACCTTCAGCGCTTCTGCGGTGACCTCGACACCGATGCCGTCACCGGGGATGACCGCAAGCTTCATGGACACACTCTCTTCTCGTAGAACCGACAGCGGGAGAATCCGACGGTGGCCGCGACCGTCGTCGACGATCGCGGCCACCGGGTGGAGATGGGGGGGATCAGGACAGGTCGACCTGCGCGACGCGGGCGTCGAGCTTCTCCACGACCTGCGCGACCTCGGCGTCACCGACGACACGGTCGACACGCAGGATGACGGTGGCGCCCTCGCCCTCGACGTCCTGGCTCAACGCGGCGGCCTGGATGTCGATGCCGGCGGTGCCGAGCACCGTGCCGAGCACACCGAGCACACCGGGACGATCCGCGTAGTGGACCACGATGTTGTGGCCCTCGGCGCGCAGGTCGAAGCTGCGGCCGTTGATGTTGACGATCTTCTCGACCTGCTGGAGACCGGTCAGCGCGCCCGCAACGGCGGTGACGGTGCCGTCCGCGGCGACCGCGCGCACCTCGACGGCGCTGCGGTGCGTCAGTGCCTCGCTGTGCTTGTCGACCTCGACCGCGACCCCACGCTGCTCGGCGAGCTGCGGGGCGTTGACGAAGGTGACGGCCTCGTCGCTGCTCGCGGAGAACAGACCACGCAGCGCCGCCAGTCCGAGGATGTCGACGTTCTCGGCGGACAGTTCACCGCTGACGACGACCTGCACGTTCTGCACGGCTTCCGGGGACAGCGTGCCGGCGATCAGGCCGAGCTTGCGGACCAGCTCGAGCCACGGTGCGACCTCTTCGCCGACCGGGCCACCGGAGACGTTGACGGCGTCGGGCACGAACTCGCCGGCCAGGGCCAGCAGGACACTCTTCGCGACGTCGGTGCCTGCGCGGTCCTGCGCCTCGGAGGTGGAGGCGCCGAGGTGCGGGGTGACGACGACGTTGTCGAGGTCGAACAGCTTGGAATCGGTGCACGGCTCGGTGTTGAACACGTCGAGGCCGGCGGCACGGACCTTGCCGCCGACGAGCGCGTCGTAGAGCGCGTCCTCGTCGATCAGGCCGCCGCGGGCGGCGTTGACGATGATGACGCCGTCCTTGGCCTTGGCGAGGCGCTCGGCGTTGATCAGGCCGGCGGTCTCCTTGGTCTTCGGCAGGTGCACGGAGATGAAGTCGGCGCGCTCGACGAGCTCGTCGATGTCGACCAGTTCGATGCCGAGCTGCGCGGCGCGCGCGGCGGGCAGGTAGGGGTCGTACGCGATGACGTTGGTCTCGAACGCGGCGAGGCGCTGGGCGAACAGCTGGCCGATGCGACCGAGGCCGACGACGCCGACGGTCTTGCCGAGGATCTCGGTGCCGTTGAAGCTGGACCGCTTCCAGGTCTTCTCACGCAGGGTGCGGTCGGCGGCCGGGATCTGGCGGGCGGTCGACAGCAGCAGCGACACGGCGTGCTCGGCGGCGGAGTGGATGTTCGAGGTGGGGGCGTTGACGACCATCACGCCACGCTCGGTCGCGGCCGGGATGTCGACGTTGTCGAGGCCGACGCCCGCGCGGCCGACGATCTTCAGCTTGGTCGCGGCGGCGAGCACCTCGGCGTCGACGGTGGTCGCGGAGCGCACCAGCAGCGCGTCGGCCTCCGGCACGGCGGCCAGCAGGGCGGGACGGTCCGGGCCGTCCACCCAACGCACCTCGACACCGTCTCCGAGCGCATCGACGGTCGATTGTGCGAGCTTGTCGGCGATCAGGACAACGGGGCGGCCATTCTGGCTCACGAGTGAACTCCCTGTGCTAGGTGTCTGGGCGGATCGTCCGCGAACCGGGCCCCATCGGCGCCCACGAGTTCGTGACCCGAACAGCTTAGTGGCCCGGACGGCCCGATATCACCCCGCGGGTCGGCAATACCACATCGTGGACGCCGACGGAAGTGTTCACGACCGGCTCCGGAACGCCTCCACCGCCGTGTCGATGGTCGGATAGAAGTGGTCGGTCCCGAACCGCTCCCCCAGTCCGAGCGCGCGCAGCTTGTCCTTGACCGGGTCCTTCATTTCGGCGAAGACGAGTTGAATCCCGTTGCCGGACAGGTACTGATCGAGTTCGACGAGTTCGTCCATCGCGGTCGTGTCGACACCGGTGATGGGTTCGGCGGCGATGACCACCCACTGGACGGGCTCCGGCGCACGGGCTACGACCCGTCGGGTGTAGTCGTCGAAGATCGCGCCGTTGGCGAAGAACAGTTGCGCGTCGAACCGCACGATCGCCAATCCCGGGATCCGGGCACCGGACGGGTAGCGCTTGATGTCGTGATAGCCGGCCACCTCCGGCGTCACCACCAGCTCGGTCCGGTAGGGACGCCACGCGTGCACCACCACCGACACGAAGGACAGGGCTATCGCGACGAGGATGCCCTCGAGTACCCCGACGAGGGCGACCCCGAGGAACGCGGCGATCGCGAGGCCGGTCTCGACCCGGCTCATGTGCCACATCTCGACAATGCTCCGGATGTCGACGAGCGACGTCGCAGCGACGATCACGACGGCGGCCAGGGCAGCCGACGGCAGGTAGGCGGTGACACGCGGCGCGACCAGGATGAACACCACGATCAGGACCGCCCCGACCACACCGGCGAGCTGCGTTCGGGCACCGTTCTGTTCGGCGACCGGTGTTCGGGAGGAGCTCGCCGACATCGGGAACCCGCCGAGCAGTCCGCTCGCGACATTCGCGGTCCCGATCGCCCGCATCTCGTGACTGCCGTCCACGGATTCGCCGCGGCGGGCCGCGAACGTCCGCGACAGGACGCCGGTGTCGGCGAATGCGACGAGCGCGATTCCCGCTGCGGGCCCGATCAGTTCGCCGACGTCCGACCACTGCAGGCCGCCGAGGGCGGGCGCGGGCAGACCGTGTGGCAGTGCGCCGGCCATCGGGATCTCGTCGGCGAGGCCGAGCAGATATGCGACCACGATCGATCCGATCACGGCGACCAGCACACCGGGGATGCGACTGTGGAACAGCTTGAACGCCAGGATCACCGCGATACCGCCGACACCGATGGCCGCCGCTCGGCCGTCGATCTCGCCTCCGACGATCGCGGACACCGTCTGCCGGATCTCGTCGATCAGGTTGACCCCGTCGACGGAGAATCCGAGCAGTTTCGGGATCTGGCTGACGACGACGACCAGCGCGATACCGTTCAGGTAGCCGAGCCGGATCGGTTTGGACAGCAGGTCGGTGACGAAGCCCAGTCTGAGCAGTCCGCCGACGATCAGGATCGCGCCCATGAGGATCGCGAGCAGTCCCGCGAGGGCGACGGCCCGGTCCGGACTTCCTGCAGCGAGCGGGAGGACGGCCGCGCCGATGATCGGGGCGAGTGAGGAGTCGGGGCCGAGCACCAGGATCTTGGAGGGACCGACCAGGGCGTAGACGACGAGCGGCACGATGGTCGCGTACAGGCCGGTCTCCGGCGGAAGACCTGCCGCCTGCGCATAGCCCATCCCGGCCGGGATCAGCAGTGCGGTCAGCGCGATACCGGCGGTGATGTCGGAACGCAGCCAGGACCGCTCATAGTTCCGGGCGACCACGACGCCCGGTAACCACGTGCGCAACAACGATTCACGTGCCATGCGCCCACCGCCTCGCAAAAACGCGAGGACCCGATGTCCTCCCGAACAGTGTGCACTGCCGGAGAGGGACATCGGGTCCCGAAATGCGCTTCGCGCCGTCCGCGCTCTCACCCGTGAAGGGTGAAATCAGCGCACGGGTGGCGCAGCCGCCTAAGCGGTTTCGGTGATCGGGCGATCGACCCAGCTCATCAGGTCGCGCAGCTTCTTGCCGGTGACCTCGATCGGGTGCTCGGCGTTCGCCTTGCGCAGGCCCTCGAGCTCGGTGTTGCCGTTCTCGACGTTGGCGACCAGGCGGCGGGTGAACTCGCCGGACTGGATGTCCGCCAGGATCTCCTTCATGCGCTCCTTGGTGCCGGCGTCGATGACGCGCGGGCCGGAGAGGTAGCCACCGAACTCGGCGGTGTCGGAGACCGAGTAGTTCATGCGGGCGATGCCGCCCTCGTACATGAGGTCGACGATGAGCTTGAGCTCGTGCAGCACCTCGAAGTAGGCCATCTCGGGCGCGTAGCCGGCCTCGACCATGACCTCGAAGCCGGTCTTGACGAGCTCCTCGGTGCCACCGCAGAGCACGGCCTGCTCGCCGAAGAGGTCGGTCTCGGTCTCTTCCTTGAACGTGGTCTTGATGACGCCGGCGCGGGTGCCGCCGATGCCCTTGGCGTAGGACAGAGCCAGGGCCTGGCCCTCACCCTTCGGGTCCTGGTGGACGGCGATCAGGGCCGGAACGCCCTTGCCGTCGACGAACTGGCGGCGCACCAGGTGGCCGGGGCCCTTCGGGGCGACCATGCCGACGGTGACGAACTCCGGAGCCTTGATCAGGTCGAAGTGGATGTTGAGGCCGTGACCGAAGAACAGCGCGTCGCCGTCCTTGAGGTTCGGCTCGATGTCGTTCTTGAAGATCGACGCCTGCGCGGTGTCGGGTGCGAGCACCATGATCACGTCGGCCCACTCCGAGACCTCCGCCGGGGTGCCGACGGTCAGGCCCTGCTCCTCGGCCTTCGCGCGGGACTTCGAGCCCTCCTTGAGGCCGATGCGGACGTCGACACCGGAGTCGCGCAGGCTCAGCGAGTGCGCGTGGCCCTGGCTGCCGTAGCCGATCACCGCGACCTTGCGGCCCTGGATGATCGACAGGTCGGCGTCATCGTCGTAGAACATCTCGACTGCCACTGGTATTACCTCTCCTCTGGTTAGAGCCTTGCGTGAATATGTAGAACTTAGCTAGCGAGTGGCCGTGATCGACTTCGGGCCACGTCCGACGGCGACGACACCGGACTGGACGATCTCCCTGATGCCGTACGGGTCGAGCATCCGCAGCAGCGCGTCGAGCTTGGACCGGGTGCCGGTCGCCTCGACGGTGAGCGACTCGGGCGAGACGTCGATCACCTTGGCGCGGAACAGGTTCACCGTCTCGATGACCTGGGTGCGCACACTGGCGTCGGCACGCACCTTGATCAGCACGAGCTCCCGCGCGACCGAAGCCTCGCCTTCCTGCTCGACGATCTTGATGACGTTGACGAGCTTGTTCAGCTGCTTGGTGACCTGCTCGAGCGGGAACTCGTCGACGGTGACGACGATCGTCATGCGCGAGATGTCGGGCAGCTCGGTGCCACCGACGGCGAGGGACTCGATGTTGAACCCACGCCGGGAGAACAGCGCCGCGACTCGCGCCAGCACGCCCGGCTTGTCCTCGACGAGAACGCTGAGGGTGTGACTGGTGCTCACTTGGTGTCCTCCGTTTCGGTGGCAGCGGCGGCGCCGGAGCGCTGCTCGCGCTCCATGGCCTCGTGGATGACGGCAGGCTCGGCGGCGGCCTCGTCGTCGTCGAACAGCGGACGGAAGCCCCGCGCCGCCTGGATCTCGTCGTTGCTGGTGCCCGCGGCGACCATCGGCCACACCTGGGCGTCCGCGCCGACGATGAAGTCGATGACGACCGGCTTGTCGTTGATCGACTGCGCCTCGCGGATCGCGGCCTCCACGTCCTCCTCACGCTCGACGCGGATGGAATGGCAGCCCAGGGCCTCACCGAGCTTGACGAAGTCGGGGATCCGGACCGTGCCGTGCGTTCCCAGGTTGGTGTTCGAGTAGCGCTCCTCGTAGAAGAGGGTCTGCCACTGCCGCACCATGCCGAGGTTGCCGTTGTTGATCAGCGCGACCTTGATCGGCACGCCCTCGACCGCGCAGGTCGCGAGCTCCTGGTTGGTCATCTGGAAGCAGCCGTCACCGTCGATGGCCCACACTTCCCTGTCCGGCATGCCCATCTTGGCGCCCATCGCGGCGGGGACCGCGTAACCCATGGTGCCGAGGCCACCGGAGTTGAGCCAGGTGCGCGGCTTCTCGTACTTGACGAACTGCGCGGCCCACATCTGGTGCTGGCCGACGCCGGCGCAGTAGATGGCGTCGGGTCCGGCGAGCCGGCCGACGGCCTCGATGACGAACTCGGGCGAGAGGGCGCCGTCGGACGGCTTGCCGTACGCCAGCGGGTAGGTCTTGCGGAGACCGTCGAGGTACTCCCACCACGTGGTCAGGTCCAGGGTGGTGCCGGTGGCCTGGTCGGCGCGGATCGCCTCGATCAGCTCGACGATGACCTCCTTGCAGTCACCGACGATCGGCACGTCCGCGTAGCGGTTCTTGCCGATCTCCGCGGGGTCGATGTCCGCGTGGATGACCTTGGCGTCGGGTGCGAACGAGTCGAGCTGGCCGGTGACCCGGTCGTCGAAGCGGGCACCGAGGGTGATCAGCAGGTCCGACTTCTGCAGTGCGGCCACGGCGGCGACCGCGCCGTGCATGCCGGGCATGCCGCAGTGCAGCGGGTGACTGTCGGGGAACGCGCCACGCGCCATCAGGGTGGTGACCACCGGGATGCCGGTCAGTTCCGCGAGCGCGAGCAGCTCCGCACTGGCCTCGGCCTTGATGACGCCGCCACCGACGTAGAACACGGGCGACTTGGACTCCGCGATCAGCCGCGCCGCCTCACGCACCTGCTTGCCGTGCGGCTTGGACACCGGGCGGTAGCCGGGCAGCCGCATCTCCGGCGGCCAGGAGAACGTCGTCTGCGCCTGCAGCACGTCCTTCGGGATGTCGACGAGGACGGCACCCGGACGTCCCGAGGACGCCAGGTAGAACGCCTCGGCCATGATGCGCGGGATGTCGATGCCGTCGGTGATCAGGAAGTTGTGCTTGGTGATCGGCATGGTGATGCCGGAGATGTCGGCTTCCTGGAATGCGTCGGTGCCGATCAGACCGCGACCGACCTGGCCGGTGATCGCGACGACGGGGACCGAGTCCATCTGGGCGTCCGCGAGGGGGGTCACCAGGTTGGTGGCACCGGGACCGGAGGTGGCCATGCAGACACCGACCTTGCCGGTCGCCTGCGCGTAGCCGGTCGCCGCGTGGCCGGCGCCCTGCTCGTGCCGGACGAGGACGTGCCGAACCTTCTGCGAATCGAAGAGCGGGTCGTAGACCGGGAGGACCGCGCCGCCGGGAATACCGAACACGGTGTCCACCTCGAGCTCTTCGAGTGCGCGGACGACAGACTGGGCGCCGGTGACCCGCTCGGGGGCGACCTGGCGTCGGGTTCCGGGCTGGGGTGCGGCCGCCGTGGGGCCGGGCTGAGCCCCGGTCTTGCGCGGCGTGGGCTGCGGCCGTGCGGTTGGTGCGCTCACTGGTGATTCCTCTGGCGTTGACGGTTCGAGCTGACTCCGGGCAACAAAAAACCCCCGTCAGCATTGTCTGCTGTACGAGGGTGGCGCGTCGTGCTTTGCGAGTTGACGTGGAATCGACTCAGGCGACGACGCGCCGGCCGATTACGAGCAACTCATTCTGCTTCACGCGATCGAAGGTAGGCGCGTCAAGGGTGAACAGTCAACTTTTTGAGCAAGCTGTTCCAGAATGTGAGAAGCGCCGGCCGCAATGCGAGGATGGTGCTGTGTCGTCCCCATCGCAGCCCGTGCCACCGCCCTCATCCTCCCACACCGGCGAGCCGTCCCACACCGCCGCCGAGCCCGCCGCCGCGACGGAGCCGGTCCGGCATTCCATCCAGATCTCGAGCCTCGGCCTGCTCGGGGTGTTCCTGCTCGCCTTCGGGTTGAGCTTCGTGATCTTCCCCAGCCCGCCGTGGGTGTCGGTCCTGTGGCTGATCCCGATCGCCGTCGCCTACTGGATGCTGCGCGTCCGGACCGTCGTCGACACCGTCGGCCTGCACGTTCGCCGACCGTTCAGCAGCGAGGTGATCACCTGGGACCAGGTGAAGGGCATCCGGTTCCCGAAGCGCAGCGGCTGGGCGCGCGCCGAACTGACCGACGGCACCGAGAAGACACTGCCGGTGGTCACCTTCGGTCGGCTCCCCCTGATCGCCGAGGCGAGCGGCGGCCGGGTCACCGACCCGTACGCGGTCGCCGACCGCATCGAACGCGAACGGCGCGAGCAGGAGCGGGCCGAACGCGAGGCCGCCGAGGAGCATGGGGCCGAGTCGGCTCCGGACACCGAATAACACGCGCGTACCGTTGACGACGAGCACCCGACGTCGGTCGGGCGGTCCTTCGGCTCTGTCGACCTCCTGGGCACAGCCCCTGTGACCGTCCGAAACAGCCCCGCACGTCGGGTTCGACGATTCACGGCGCACCCGACGGTCCCAGCCCACCGGCCCGGCGGACGCGCCCCGATGAGCGAAGGACACCCATGCCCCCGCTGAGGTCACGCACCACCACTGTCGGACGCAACGCTGCCGGAGCCCGCTCGCTGTGGCGTGCCACCGGAATGACGGACTCCGACTTCGGCAAGCCGATCGTCGCGATCGCGAACTCCTACACCCAGTTCGTCCCGGGTCACGTGCACCTCAAGAACGTCGGCGAGATCGTCGCCGAGGCCGTCCGCGCCGCCGGCGGTGTCCCGCGCGAATTCCACACGATCGCCGTCGACGACGGCATCGCGATGGGCCACGGAGGCATGCTGTACTCGCTGCCGAGCCGCGAGATCATCGCCGACTCGGTCGAGTACATGGTCAACGCCCACACCGCCGACGCGCTGGTGTGCATCTCCAACTGCGACAAGATCACTCCCGGCATGCTCAATGCCGCGATGCGCCTGAACATCCCGACGGTGTTCGTCTCCGGCGGTCCGATGGAGGCCGGCAAGGCCGTCGTGGTCGGAGGCGTCGCGCAGGCTCCCACCGACCTGATCACCGCGATCTCCGCGAGCGCCAACGACTCCGTGTCCGAGGAGGGCCTCGACGAGGTCGAGCGCAGCGCGTGCCCGACGTGTGGTTCGTGCTCGGGCATGTTCACCGCGAACTCGATGAACTGCCTCACCGAGGCTCTCGGCCTCGCGCTGCCGGGCAACGGTTCGACGCTGGCCACTCACGAGGCCCGCCGCGCGCTGTTCAGCAAGGCCGGCACCACCGTCGTCGAGGCCGCGCTGCGCTACTACCGCGACGAGGACGAGTCGGTCCTGCCCCGTAACATCGCCACCCCCAAGGCCTTCCGCAACGCAATGGCGCTCGACGTCGCGATGGGCGGTTCCACCAACACGGTGCTGCACACCCTCGCCGCGGCTCAGGAGGGCGAGGTCGACTTCGACCTGTCCACCATCGACGAGATCAGCCGCCGGGTGCCGTGCCTGTCGAAGGTCTCCCCGAACTCCGACTACCACATGGAGGACGTGCACCGCGCCGGTGGCATCCCCGCCCTGCTCGGGGAGCTCCGTCGCGCCGGCCTGCTGGAGACCGAGGTCTCCACGGTGCACACCAAGAGCTTCGACGAGTGGCTCGACACCTGGGACATCCGCTCCGGCAAGGCGTCCGACGAGGCGCTCGAACTGTTCCACGCCGCGCCCGGTGGCGTCCGCACCACCGAGCCGTTCTCGACCGACAACCGGTGGAGCGCGCTCGACACCGACGCCGAGGGCGGCTGCATCCGCGACCTCGAGCACGCCTACACCGTCGAGGGCGGCCTCTGCGTGCTGCGCGGCAACATCGCCGTCGACGGCGCGATCCTCAAGACGGCGGGCATCGACGAAGACCTCTTCTCCTTCCAGGGCCCGGCGGTCGTCGTCGAGTCGCAGGAGGAGGCGGTCTCGGTGATCCTGCAGAAGCAGATCAAGCCGGGCGACGTGATCGTGGTCCGCTACGAGGGCCCCAAGGGCGGTCCCGGCATGCAGGAGATGTTGCACCCGACCGCATTCCTCAAGGGCGCCGGTCTCGGCAAGGTGTGCGCGCTGATCACCGACGGCCGCTTCTCGGGCGGCACCTCCGGCCTGTCCATCGGCCACATCTCCCCCGAGGCCGCGGCCGGTGGCGTGATCGGACTCGTCGAGAACGGCGACCAGATCCGGATCGACGTCGCGACCCGCACCCTCGAGGTGCTCGTCGACGACGGCGTGCTCGCCGAGCGGCGCGCGAAGATGGAGGCGTCCGAGCGCCCGTGGCAGCCGGTCGACCGGCAGCGCACCGTGACCACCGCGCTGCGCGCCTACGCGGCGCTGGCCACCTCCGCGGACAAGGGCGCGGTCCGACAGGTCCCGTAACTCCACGGCACGAGACAGAACAACGGAAGCAGGCAGTCGATCCGATCGACTGCCTGCTTCCGGCCGTTCGGGTTCGCGCCCGGCCCGGTCAGACCAGTGGATTCGCCCCGTTCAGGAAGATCCACAGGCACACACCGCCCGCGACACCGAGCACCAACGCCAGGAACGACCCGACGTGCGGGCGGGTGGCCCACTTGCGCCGTCCCTCGACCGAGATCCGGCCCGGGCCGGCGAGGATGATCGCGACCAGCATCGCCACCAGGAGCAGTTCGAGTTCGGGACCGTCCGGCGCGAACCACTGCAGTCCGGGTTCGGCGGCCTGCCGGACGCACCACGCGTTGATCAGCACGGCGAGCAACCCGGCGGCGGCGAGCGGGGTGAACAGGCCGAGGATCAGGAACCCACCGGCCACGACCTCACCGATCGCCCCGGCGGTGGCCAGCAGCTTCGCCTGCTGATACCCGGAGTCGACGAGATACATCTCGAAACCGTCGAGACCCGGCCCGCCCCAGAGGCCGAACAGTTTCTGCAGCCCGTGCGCGAGCGCCAACGCACCCACCGCCACCCGCAGCACGAGCAGCCCGAGGTCGAGCGTGCCTCGTGGGGTGACCGGCGCCGGCGTCGGTGCCACCACCTCGGGTGCCGCGACAGGCGCGGCCAGCGCGGCCGCCAGCTCGCGGTCGTAGGAGTCGGCGGTCCGCAGTTCCTCGGTCGGATGCATGGCGGGAGCCACCACGTCGTCCTCCGGGTCCGGGATGCGGGCCCCGGAGTACGTCGGAATCTGCTCGGTCGGCATCAACCCGAGGTCGTCGTCGGTGGTCGGAAACCGTTCCGTCGGCTGGTCGAACGGGCTGGACGCGGACCGGCCGAAACTCTCGGTGTCCGTGTTCTGTCGCGGGTTGTCGGTCACGAATCCCAGCGTAGAACGGGTGAGGACCACCGACCGGTTCGGCGCGCGGGACAACGTTTGTCGTACCGTGCCAGGTATGGCGATCTCTCGTGCGGCGTACCGCACCGCGGTGCTGTCCACCCTCGCCGCGGTCGCCGTCGCCGGCTGCGCACGCTTCGACGACAGCGCGTCCAGCCCGTTCACCCCGGTACCGTCGTTCTCCGCCGGGGAGGTCCGACCCCGCGAGCCCAGTGCACCGCCCACCCCGACACCGGGTGCGGCCGCGCCGACCGCCACACCGATGCCCTGCGCCGATCCCGACCCGGCCGTGGTTGCCACCTGCCTGGACACCACCGGTTCGGTCACGATGCTGCCCGGCGGGCAGTCGGTGCTGGTGACCGAGCGTCGGACCGGACGGATCCTGCGGGTGACGCCCGGCACACCCGTCCAGGAGGTGGCCCGGCTCGCCGTCGACGGATCCGGCGACGGCGGACTACTCGACGTCGCGCTCTCCCCCACGTACACCGAGGACAACCTGCTGTACGCGTACGTCACCACCGGTGGCGACAACCGGGTGGTGCGGATCGCCCCCGGCGACACCCCGAAGGACGTGCTCACCGGCATTCCGCGCGGCGCGAGCGGGAATGCGGGCGCACTCCTCTTCACCGCCCCCGACGAGTTGACCGTTCTCACCGGCGATGCCGGGAACCCCTCTGCGGCAAACGATCCCGGATCGCTGGCCGGAAAGGTCCTGCGGGTGACCGCCCTGACACCGGCGCCGGTGCAGCCGATGCCCCAGATCGTGCTGTCCGGGATCGGTACCGCCGGCGACGTCTGCCCGGACCCCCGTGGTGGCGTCTGGATCACCGACCGGACCGTCCTCGAGGACCGCCTGCAGCGGGTCGCGGCCGACGGCGCCACCGGGATGCCGGTGTGGACCTGGCCCGATCGTCCCGGGGTGGCCGGGTGCACCCCGGTCGACGGCGGCATCGCGGTGTCCCTGTCGGCGGGCAAGGCCCTCGCGGTGCTGCCGCTCGACGCGCACACCGGTGCCGCCCAGGCCGCACCGTCCCTTGTCGCGCAGGACAAGTACGGCCGACTCGGCGGGGCCGCCCTCGGCGCGAACAGCGAGGTGTGGGTGTCGACGGTGAACAAGTCCGGTGGCGACGTCCCGGCTCCGAGCGACGACCGCGTGGTCCGGATCCCCGCACCCCAGGGCGGCGGCGGCTTCGACTGACCGCGCGCCCCGCGGGCGCTGCAACGGCGAATCCGCGGACCGCCGTCTCCCTCCGGTCAGCTCGTCTCGCCAGCGGGTTGCGGCACGGCGGCCGCGTCCCGTCTCGATCCGCCGAGAAGCGATGCGGCGGTGGGCAGCAGGAGGACGGTGATCGCCCCGGCCGCGACGAGGATCGACGCGTTCGCCGTGGTCATCTGTCCCGCGTTCACCGCGACCTCGGTGACCGCGACGATCAGCGGCAGACCCGTCGCCGCGTACAGCGCCACCCGGGCCCGCTCGCGGACCGTCGGTGGTTGCTGCGCCCCGTCGCCGCCCCGGTCGAAGCGCTCCGCGACGAACACCGGCAACCCACGCACCAGCAGGATCAGCAGGAAGAAGGCCACCAGGACGCCGGGATGGGCGGCCACCGCGGACACGTCGATCGACATGCCCGAGGTGACGAAGAAGATCGGGATGAGCAGTCCGAACGCCAACCCGTCGAGCTTGGCCTCGAGCTTCTCGTCTCCGCGCGGGAACGCCCGGCGGAGGATGAAGCCGGCGGCGAACGCGGCCAGGATGCCGTCCACGTCGAAGATACTCGCCAGCGCCCCGAGCGAGACCAGCAGCAGGATCGTCAACCGCACCGTGGTCTGGGCTGTCGTCTCGGACCCGAGGCGGATGATCGAGAGCACCTTCGAGCCCTCACGGCGCACCGTCGCCGGAATGAACGCGACGCCCACCGCCGCAGCGGCGAACAGCGCCAGCACGATCAGCGAACCGACGGTGCCGCGCGAGCCGAGCAGCACCGCCATCGCGACGACCGGCCCGAGTTCCCCGACCGCGCCGTGGTTGAGCACCGTCTTCCCGAGTCGGGTGTCGATCACCCCGCTGTCCTTGAGGATCGGGAGCAACGTGCCGAGTGCGGTCGAGGTCAGCGCGATCGCGATCGCGACCTCGGCATTGATCACCTCGGCCATCCCGAGCAGTCCGATCACGGTGAACGCGAGCGCAAGACACACCAGCCAGGTGACCAACGCGCGGCGTCCGCCCCGCCCGGTCAGCTCGTCGGTGTCGATCTCGTAGCCGGCGAGCAGGAACAGCATGCCCAGCCCGAGTTCACGCAGCAGCCCGATCTCCGGCCCCTGGACCGCGAGATCGAGGACGTGCGGGCCGATGACGATGCCCGCGATCAACAGCAGCACGACCTCGGGCACCAGCTTGCGCGGCACCAGACCCGCGAGCAGCGGCGCGATCACCGCGCACAGGGCTATCCAGAAGAGGGAGGCTCCGACCGAGGGCATTGCCCGATTATGGTGGCCGCGCAGCTCGTTTCGGGTCAGCCCGCGCCGGTCCGGCCCGCCGAGTGTGCAGATACCGTCGCATCGCGTCAGAGGCGACGACGGCAACCGCGCACCCGGCGTCAGCCGGTGTGGGTCAGGAGCAGGCCTCGATGACCAGTTCCTTGACGCGGGCCGGGTCGGCCTGTCCCTTGGTGGCCTTCATGACGGCGCCGACGATGGCGCCCGCCGCGGCGACCTTGCCGCTGCGGATCTTCTCCGCGACATCGGGGTTCGCGGCCAGAGCCTCGTCGACGGCGGACTTGATCAGGGTGTCGTCACGAACCACGACCAGCTCCGGGTGGGCGGCGACGACCTGCTCCGGGTCGCCCTCGCCGGCGAGCACGTGGTCGACGACCTGACGGGCGACCTTGTTGTTGAGCTTGCCGCTGTCGATCAGCGCGACGACCTGAGCAACCTGAGCCGGGGTGATCGGCAGATCGGCAAGTTCGACGCCGCGGGTGTTGGCCTGCTGCGTCAGGTAGGACACCCACCAGGACCGCGCCGCGTCGGCGGGCGCACCGGCCTCGGTGGTGGCAATGACCAGGTCGAGCGCGCCTGCGTTGACCAGGTCGCGCATCACCTCGTCGGACACGCCCCACTCGGCCTGGATCCGGGCGCGGCGCAGCCACGGCAGCTCGGGCAGGGTGCCACGCAGTTCCTCGACCCATTCGGCGTTCGGTGCGACCGGTTCGAGATCGGGCTCGGGGAAGTAGCGGTAGTCCTCGGCGGTCTCCTTACGGCGCCCGGCGGACGTGGTGCCGTCGGCCTCCTGGAAGTGCCGGGTCTCCTGGATCACCTCACCGCCGGACACCAGGACCGCCGCCTGCCGGCGCATCTCGTAGCGCACCGCGACCTCGACGGACTTGAGCGAGTTGACGTTCTTGGTCTCGGTGCGGGTGCCGAACTCCTGCGCACCGATCGGCATCAGGGAGATGTTCGCGTCGCAGCGCATCGACCCCTGATCCATCCGGACGTCGGAGACGTCGAGGGCCTTGAGCAGGTCCCGCAGCGCGGTGACGTAGGCGCGCGCAACCTCCGGTGCCCGCTCGCCGGCACCGGTGATCGGCTTGGTGACGATCTCGACCAGCGGCACACCGGCGCGGTTGTAGTCGAGCAGCGAGTGGCTGGCGCCGTGGATGCGTCCCGTCGCGCCGCCGACGTGCAGCGACTTGCCGGTGTCCTCCTCCATGTGCGCCCGCTCGATGTCGACCCGCCAGGTGGTGCCGTCGTCGAGGACCACGTCGAGGTAGCCGTTGGTGGCGATCGGCTCGTCGTACTGGGAGATCTGGTAGTTCTTCGGCTGGTCCGGGTAGAAGTAGTTCTTGCGCGCGAACCGTCCCCACGGGGTGATCGAACAGTTCAGCGCGAGACCGATCCGGATCGCGGACTCGACCGCGGACCGGTTGACCACCGGCAGCGAACCCGGAAGGCCCAGGCACACGGGGCACACCTGGGTGTTCGGCTCGGCTCCGAACGTGGTCGGGCAGCCGCAGAACATCTTGGTGGCGGTGTGCAGCTCGACGTGCACCTCCATGCCCATCACGGGCTCGAACTTCGCGAGCACCTCGTCGTAGGCGAGCAGGGCATCGGACATGGCGGCAGTCATGGTCCCGAGTTTATTCGCCCCCGCCGGGGAGGGACGACTCGCATCCGGCTCGGCCGGGCACGACTCGCATCCGGCTCAGCCGAAGATGACCCGCATCTCCTGATATCGCTCCAGCGGGACACTCTTGTGGTCGGCGAGGGCCTCGTCGAAGTGCACCTGCACGATGTCGGTGCCGCGCAACGCGACCATGTTTCCCCACTCCTGCCGCGCGACGAGGTCGGTGACCGCCATCCCGAGGCGGGTCGCGAGAACCCGGTCGAAGGCCGTGGGCACGCCGCCACGCTGGATGTACCCGAGCACGGTCGCGCGTGACTCGATCCCGGTGCGTTCCTCGATCATCGGCGCCAGCACCTCGGCAACGCCGCCGAGGCGCGGCCGGTCGAACCCGTCGAGCCCCTTCGTCGAGTACGCCTCGGTCATGTCCGGCAGGGTGAACCCCTCGGCGACGACGACCATCGGCGCGCGACCCCGATCCCGGACGCTGGTGACCCACGCGCAGATCTGTTCGATGCTCTCCGGGTGCTCGGGGATGAGGATCGCGTGCGCACCGCCCGCGGTGCCCGAGTGCAGCGCGATCCAGCCGGCGCCGCGCCCCATCACCTCGAGCACCATGCACCGTTTGTGCGAGTTGCCGGTGGTGCGCAGCCGGTCGATCGCCTCGGTGGCGATCTCGACGGCGGTGTCGAAGCCGAAGGTGTAGTCGGTCTGGTCGACGTCGTTGTCGATGGTCTTGGGGACCCCGACGATCTTGATGCCCGCGTCGTACAGACGCTGCGAGGCGGCCGCGGTGCCCTCACCACCGATCGCGATCACCGAGTCGACACCGAGGCGTTCCATGGTTCGCGCGATGTTCTCCGGCCCTCCGTGCGGGCCCTGGTACGGACCGAATCGACTGGTGCCCAAGATGGTTCCGCCCTCGTGCGACAACCCTCGGACGGTCGGGCGGTCGAGGTCCATCACATCGCCCTCGACCAGGCCGCGCCACCCGTCGAGGAACCCGACGAACTGCTGCCCGTACACGGTGGTGCCCTTGAGCACCGCACCCCGGATGACCGCGTTCAGTCCCGGGCAGTCACCGCCACTGGTGAGAATCCCGACCTTCGTCATCGCACACCCCTGTCCGCGCACCCTCGGCTGGGTCCGTGACCAATACTGCACCCGCCGGGTGCCCGCGGCATCCTGATCGATCGGCTGCGCACTTCCCCGCGCGCTCCTACCGTGGAGGGATGAGCCGGGACACCGAGACGGACGCGGCGCGCGCAGTCCTGCGGGATCATTTCGAGAGGATCCGCGAACTGGTGGTCGCGGTGACCGACGGCCTGACACCGGAGGTGGCCGGTTATCGTCCCGGCCCGCAGGCGAACTCGATCGCCTGGCTGGTCTGGCACCTGACCCGCGTGCAGGACGATCATGTCAGCGATGCCGCCGACGTGGAGCAGGCGTGGACCTCCCGAGGCTGGCGGGAGCGGTTCGATCTGCCGTTCCCAGCCTCCGACACGGGTTACGGGCACGGCAGTTCCGAAGTCGCCGCCGTGCACCCGGAGGCGGCCCTGCTCGCCGATTACCACGGCGACGTGCACCTCGCGACGCTCGAGTACGTCGACGAGCTCACCCCCACCGAGCTCGACCGCATCGTGGACCGGCGGTGGGATCCCCCGGTCACGGTCACGGTGCGTCTGGTCAGCGTCATCGGCGACTGCCTGCAGCACCTGGGGCAGGCCGCGTATGTGCGGGGCCTGCACCAGGCGCGGTGATCGGGTTGTCCGCGCTCCGTCGGTTCAGGTGCGCAGAACGGAGTCGACGAGCTGGTGGACACCGGCCTTGAGTCGCGCGGTCTGCCCCGATTGGATGAGATGCAGCACGAGCTCGCCACCGAGAGTGCCGAGCAGGAGCCGTGCCAGCATGTCGGCGTCGACGTCCGGTCGGGCCTGCGACAGCAGTTCGGCGATGTGCCGGTACCAGAAGGCGTGGATCTCGTCGGCGTGCGGATCGTCGGCGGCGGTGTCGTAGGCCACCATCAGCCCGATGTTGGCGACGACGAGGTCGGTCATGGCGTCGAAGTAGGCCAGCAGCCGCTCGCCTGCCGGCGCCCCCGGGCCGAGCGGCGGCTCGCCGCTCACCACGGCCCGGCGCAGGTCCTCGGCGCGCTCGAGCACGAGCGCGCGCATCAGGCCGGCGCGGCTGCCGAACCGGTGGAAGAGGGTCCCCTTCCCGACGCCGGCGGCAGCCGCGATCTGCTCCATCGACACCTCGCCCGGGCCGTGTTCTGCGAGCAGCCGACCTGCCGCATCGAGAATCGCACGCCTGTTCCGCGCGGCATCGGCTCGCTCTGTTCTCTGGCCGTCGGACGACACAAAACCTCCATTGACAACTTGACCGGCGGTCCATATCGTTCGAGTGCACCAGGAACCGGACCGACGGTCAGATTAGGGGAGATCATAATGAAAGCAGTCGTGATGACGGCCACTGGTGGCCCCGACGTTCTCGTCACCCGAGAGGTCCCCGCGCCGTCCCCGGCGGACGGGGAGGTGCTGATCCGCACCGAGGCCACCCCGATTCTGTTCGTCGAGACGCAGATCAGATCCGGCGTCTTTCCCGCCCCGGCGGGGCCACCGGCGGTGTTCGGTACGCAGGCCGCCGGCGTCGTCACCCAGGTGGGCGCAGGCGTCGACACGGAGCTCGTCGGCACCCGAGTGATGGTCGCGGGCATGGGGATCGGCGCTCATGCCGAGTTGGTGTGCGCGCCTGCGACATCCACCGTCCCGATCCCCGACGGGCTCTCGTCCGTCGATGCCGCCGCGGTCATGATGGGCGGATCCGTCGCCATGACCCTGCTCGAGACCGCACGCCTGACGCGTGACGACACGGTCCTGATCGAAGCCGCCGGTACCGGCGTCGGCGGCTACCTGACCCAGCTCGCGCGTTCGCGGGGCGCGGGCAGGATCGTCGCGACCGCAGGCAACCCCGCGAACCGGGAACGCGCCCGCAGTCTCGGTGCGGACGTCGTCATCGACCACACCGAACCGGACTGGGCCGCTCGCCTCCCGGAGGCGTTGCGGGGCGCCACGATCGACGTCGCCTTCGAATCCATCGGCGGCGCCGGCTCACTCGCCGTCCTCGACGCGATGACTCCACTGAGCGGGCGAATGCTCTACTACGGAATGCTCGGTGGCGCACCCGCCGCCATCACGTCCTCGGACCTGTTGGCCCGCGGGCTGTCGCTCACCGGTTGCAGTGGCCCGGCCTGGCTCGATCGGGTTGCCTCCGCGCGATCGGCGGTCCTCGAACTCGCGGCGGGCGGCGCCATCACCCCGATCATCGACAGCGTAATCGGGTTCGACGACGCGGGGCGTGCACACGACCGGATCGAAATGCGGCATGCGAACGGCATGTTCGTGCTCACCCCCTGAACCGGGGCGGGGCCGTCCGGTACGTCGCTCGGCGAAACAGGATCGGCTCGCGGCCGGCGTCAGCCGGGAGTGACCACCCCGGCCTCGTAGGCGAGGACGACCGCCTGCGCGCGATCGCGCAGGTGCAGCTTCGCGAGCACCTTCCCCACGTGGGTCTTGACGGTCTGTTCGGCGACGAACAACGACTCGGCGATCTCGGTGTTGGACAGCCCTCGGGCGATCAGCTCGAGCACCTCCCGTTCGCGGGGCGTCAGCGTCGCGAGTTGCGCAGGCTCCGGCCGGCGGGCAGCACGCCGACTGGTGACGTCTGCGATCAGGCGGCGGGTCACCGACGGCGCGAGCAGCGCCTCACCGTCCGCGACGACACGGACCGCGCGGACCAGTTCGTCGGCGGGCGCGTCCTTGAGCATGAAGCCGCTCGCCCCCACCCGAAGCGCCTCGTACACGTAGTCGTCGATGTCGAAGGTGGTGAGCATCAGCACCCGCACCGGCGGCTGCAGCGCCGCGGACAGGATTCGCTCTGCGGCCTCCAGTCCGTTCAGCTCCGGCATCCGCACGTCCATCAGCACGACGTCGGGCCGCAGCCGGAGCACCTCGTCGACCGCGACCTTCCCGTTCGGGGCGTCGCCGACGACGCTGATGTCGGGTTGTGCGGCGAGCAGCGCCCCGAACCCCTGCCGCACCATCGCCTGATCGTCTGCAATGAAGACCGTGATCGCCACCCGGCAAGCCTAGGCCCGACCCACGCCCGGTTCGGGCACCGAGCCGCCCGCGGTGGACGGGATCCGGGCCCGCACCTCGAATCCGCCGCCCACCGCCGGATGCGCGGTCAGCGTTCCCCCGACCGACCGGGCCCGGTCCCGCATCCCGACGATGCCGTGGCCGCCACCGGAATTCGAGGCGGGCACGGATTGCGCCGCGGCCTCGTTGACGACCACCAGTTCGGTCACGGCCGCGTCCCCGGCCAGGTCCACCCGCACGGCCGCGCCCGGTGCGTGGCGCGCCGCATTCGCCAGCGACTCCTGCAAGATCCGGTACAGCGCGAGTCCGGACGTCTCGGGCAACGCAGGCAGCGGCCCGCGCTCGACGGCCACCGCCATTCCGGCCCGCCGGCCGGCGTCGATCAACTCGTCGATCCGGTCGAGTCCGGGCATCGGGGCGTTCTCGGGGGCCTGACCGTCGCTGCGCAGCACGCCGAGCATGCCGCGGATCTCGTTCAACGCCTCGCGGGCGGTCGCACCGATCGAGTCGAATTCGGCTGTCGCCTCGGGCGACAGGCCGCCGAGGCGGTAGGGGGCGCTCTGCGCCTGCACGACGACCAGCGACATGTGGTGGGCGACGACGTCGTGCAGGTCGCGAGCGATCCTCGCCCGCTCCTCCAGGATCGCGCGGCGCGCCCGCTCGACCTCGTTCTCCTCCTCCTGCCGGGCGAGTTGCCGACGGGAGAGCACCAGCCAGCGGATCAGCAACCCGAACGCGACGAGGGCGGTGAGCCCGACGGCCCACCCGCGTCCGTCCTGGCCGGGGGCGTTCGCGAGGAAGAGTAAGGCGGTCGACACTCCCGCGACGGCAACCACCGGCAGCGGGGACCGCAGGCTGACGGCCAGCAGCAGGGCCATCAGCACCATCACGTGCACGACCTGCCACGGGAAGTCGTAGTCGGCGGTGCGGTCATAGGCGACCGGTATGACCAGCGCCCCGGCGGCCGAGATCGCCCAGCCCAGAGCTGGATTCGCTCGAATGAACAGCAGCGGCAGCGCGGCGAGGCCTGCGATCACCGGCTGCACTCCCGCGGGAACCCGGTGGGTCAGTTGCAGTGTCGGCCACGCGATCGCGAACAGCACCGCGGTCACGAACACCACCCCGATGTCGAGCCACTGGCCGCCGCTCAGTCGCGCGAGCCTCGGTCTTGCTCTCGTCGCGGCTCCCTGTGCGGTCCTGCGGAGTGCTCGTTTCGTCCTACCCACGCGAAGAACCCTAGGAAGCGGGACCCGAGATGTCCTCATACCGTGGGGTGAGATCGCCCTGGCACCGACGGGTGAGTCCGGGCGGTTCCCCGACGCCACGGTGCCGGCAGCGAACCAAGCCGCGGAGTGATGTTCGCAGGTACGGGCAATTTCTAGCGTCGGAACCATGCGGAAATCGACCTGGACAGTCCTCGCGGTGGGATGCGCGATCGCCGCCTCCACCCTCCTCGCGCCTCACACGGCCGGCGCCGCGGGCCCGGACGAGCGCGACGCTCCGGCCGCGCTCGCGATCGAGGCCCTCACGAGCACCGATCCGATCGCCGCCGCGGCGCGGATTCCCGCCGACTTCGAGCAGGACTTCGGGTACCGGCCCCTGGTCCGGGACGGGATGCTCGTCAACCCGCACGGCACCTGCTCGTCGCCGGTCCCGCTGCCCGCCGAGTTCGACACCGCCTGCATGGGGCACGACCTCGGGTACGACCTGCTCCGCTACGCGGACCGTGCCGGGGCGCCGGTCGGTGCGTGGGCCCGGCTGAGTCTGGACCGGCAGCTCGACGATCGGCTACACGCCGCGTGCGCCGCCCGCCCCGACGATGTCACCCGGGCCTCGTGCCGGGCGGTCGCGACGGTCGCGGCGACCGCGGTGAACTCGAATTCGTGGCGGCAGAACTACGCCGCACCGCGCCCCGAACCGATCGGCCTGTCGGCGGCCGTCCTGGGTACGGCGGCGCTCGGCGGCGCCGTCGCCCTCCGCCGCCGGTCGGGGAGCATCGGCACCGTCGCACCGGTGGTGCCGGCATGACGGCGACCCTCCCCCGTGCGCTGTCGCTGCCCGGCGTCACGATCACCGTGCCCCGGATCGCGACGACGGTGGCCGTGGCGTCCGCCGCGACGGCGTCGCTCGCGCCGTCACTGCTGCCCCGCCCCGCGCTCGTGCAGGCGCTCCTCACCGGCCTGCTCGTGGCGGCCGGATGGGGACTCGCAGCGCTGTGGCATCGGCGCCCCGGCCGGCGCTCGGCGACAACCGGATCCGGATCGACGACGCGGACGGTGGCCGCAGGCGCGGGCGCTGTGACGGTGGGGTGGGCGGTGCTGATCGCCGACCACTGGCAGAACGGGGTGCGGTCCGCGATGGGTGTCGCCGCGGTCGGGCCCGCCCACTGGGCACTGGTCCTGGTACTCGGCGGCGTGGTGGCCGCCGTCCTGATCGGCGGTGCGCGGGGGCTCGGCGCGCTTGCGCGGCGGCCGCACGGGAGACGGGTCGGCGCCGCGGTGCTCGTCACGGCGGTCACCGCGACGGTCTGGGCTGCGCCGGCCGCACTCTCCCGGACCGCGGACGCCAGCGGCCCTGCCGGTCCGGCGACGTCGTCGATGTCGGGAGCAGCCGACTCGCTCGTCCCCTGGGAGTCGCTCGGCGCGCACGGACGGCGGTTCGTCTCGGCCCCGGCCGCCCCGGGGACGGCGCGCACCTACGTCGGTCTGGACAGCGCACCGAGCCTCGACGCCCGGGTCGATCTGGCCGTCAGGGAACTGGACCGGGCCGGTGGACTGGCGCGGTCGCACGTGGTGGTCGCGGTGCCGACCGGATCGGGGTGGATCGACTCGAACGCGGTCGCCGGGTTCGAACGACGCTTCGGCGGGGACGTCGCCGAGATCGCGGTTCAGTACTCGGCGGCGCCGAGCTGGGTCACCTTCGTCACCGACCGCGCCGGCGCGACGGAGTCGGCTCGCGCCCTCTATGCGGCACTCGCGCAGAGAATCTCGCGAATGTCACCGGACGAACGTCCCGCGCTGCATCTGTACGGGCAGAGCCTCGGCGCGCTCGGAGCCGCGGCCGTTGGCGCCGAGTGCGGCGTCCTGCTCGCCGGGCCGCCCGGGGGCGCACCGATCCGTCCGGGCACGACGGTGCTCGCCAACGCGTCCGACCCGGTCGTGCACTGGTCGCCCCGGTTGCTGGTGGCGCCGCCCCGACTGGACGGCGTGCGGCCGGATGCCCCGACCCCGGCATGGCTGCCGGTGGTGAGTTTCCTGCAGACCACGGTCGATCTGGTCACCTCGCTGGGCGCCGCACCCGGCCACGGCCATCGGTACGGCACCGACCAGGGCACCGCACTGCCGGACTGCCGACCGGCACGGTGACCGTTCCGGCTGTCAACCCCTGGGTTTCGTACGCGTGAGGGGGGATACTCGAACGATGCACACCGTGCTGATCCTGGGAGCGGGGTTCGGTGGGCTCGAACTCGCCGCCAGCCTGTCCCGGTCCGTGCCGGACGAGGTTCGGGTCACCCTCCTCGACCGCGCCGACGGATTCGTGTTCGGTTTCGCCAAGATGGACGTGCTGTTCCGGGGCCGCACGATCGACGACGTCCGGATTCCGTACGACAGCCTCAACCTTCCGGCCGTGGAGTTCCGCCGCGAGACGGTCACCGCGATCGATCCCGCCACGCGTCACGTCACCACCGACCGCGGCGAGTACAGGGCGGACACGCTCGTCGTGGCGCTCGGCGCGGAGTACGACTGCGGTGCGAACCCCGGATTCGTCGAGGACGGTCACGAGTTCTACTCGCTCGAGGGCGTCCACCGGTTGCGAGAGCGCCTCGACGCCTTCACCGGCGGCACCATCCTGCTCTCGATTCTCAGTGTCCCCTTCAAGTGCCCGCCGGCACCGTACGAGGGCGCGCTGCTGCTCCACGAGGAACTCGTCCGTCGCGACCTGCGCGGTGCGACCCGCATGCGGCTTCTCTCCCCGATGGACTCCCCCATCCCCGTGTCCCCCAGCTCCAACGCCGCGATCGTCGGTGCACTCGCGGACCGCGACATCGAATACACGCCGGGAACGCGAGTGCACGCACTGGACCCGGCCGCGCACACCGCGTCTACGCACGACGGCGATCTCGCCTACGACCTGTTCATCGGGGTCCCCCGCCACCGGGTGCCGGACGTCGTGCAGGCCTCCGGACTGACGGAGGGCGGTGCCGACGGCTGGATCCATGTCGACGCGGCCACCCTCGCGACCCCGTACCCCGGGGTGTACGCGCTGGGCGACTGCGCGGACGCCCCCGTACCCCGGGCGGGGGTGTTCGCCGAGACCGCCGCGCGGACCGTCGCGGTGGACATCATCGCCCACCTGCACGACAGCCCGCACGGGGACAGGTATCTCGGCCAGGGCACGTGCCACATCGAGTTCGGTGGCGGTCTAGTCGGGAAGGTGGAGGCGGACTTCCTGTCCGGTCCGACCCCGGTCGCCCCGTTCCGCGGACCGTCGGTCGAATTCGCCAGCGAGAAGGCCGAGTTCGCAGCCGACCGTCGGCGGCGCTGGTTCGGGCCCTGAGACGGCAGGCCAGGTTCCACCTGTCGTCCGGCACGGCGGAACCGCTCACCGGACCGACTCGCCGGTGCTAAGTTCCGGGCACAACCGTGGAGGGGCCCGAGCATGTCCACACGTACCATCGCCCGGCAGTGCACGCTCTGCGAGGCACACTGCGGCGTCCTGGTCACAGTCGAGAACGACCATGTCACCCGCGTCGAGGGCGACCCGGACGACGTGCTGTCCCACGGGTACATCTGCCCGAAGGCGACCGCGCTTGGCGACCTGCACCACGATCCGGAGCGGTTGCGGCGCCCCCTGCGCCGAGTGGGTGACGGCTTCGAGGAGATCGGCTGGGACGAGGCGCTCGCGCTGGTCGGTCGTAACCTGCGTGCGGTCCGGCGTCGGCACGGCCGCGACGCGATCGCGATGTACCTCGGCAACCCGGCCGCGCACAGCTCCTCGGTGGTCTACGGGATGGCGCTGCGCGTCGCCCTGCTCACCCGGCACTTCTACTCGGCCTCGTCGATCGACCAGTTCCCCCAGGAATTCGCTGCGTGGAAGATGTACGGCTCGAACGTGCTGATGCCGATCGCCGACGTGGACCGGACCGACCGGCTGCTGATCCTCGGGGCCAATCCCGCCGTGTCGAACGGCTCGATCACGACGATGCCGGACGCCCGGGGCCGTATTCGCGCGATCCGCCGCCGCGGCGGGACGGTGGTGGTGGTCGACCCGCGCCGCACGGAGACCGCGCGACTGGCGGACGAGCACGTCGCGATCAGGCCGGGCGGCGACCCGTACCTGCTGCTGGGAATGCTGCACACCCTCGTTGCCGACGGCGCAACCGAACCCGAGGGCACCATGCCGATCGCGGGCTGGCGTGAGCTGGCCGACCTGGTCCGCCCGTGCACGCCCGAAGCGATGGCACCGAGGGCCGGGGTGGACGCGGACACGATCCGGCGGCTCGCACGCGACCATCGCGACGCGACCTCGGCGGTGGCGTACGCCCGAATCGGCGTGTGCCACCAGGTCACCGGGACCATCACGCACTGGCTGGTCAACACGCTCAACGCCGTGACCGGCAATCTGGACCGGCCCGGCGGGCAGATGTACGCGACGCCCCCGATCGACGCCGCGCGATTCGTGCGCCGGCTCGGGTCGGGATACGGACGGTGGACGAACCGCGGCGGGGACCGCAAGGCCTTCCGCACCGAGCTCCCCGTGGTCGGGCTCGCCGACGAGATCCTCGGCGACGGGCCCGGATCACCTGGACCCGTCCGGGCGCTGATCACCTACGCGGGCAACCCGGTGCTGTCCACCCCGCAGGGCGGCCGGCTCGACGAGGCGCTCGACGCACTCGACTTCTACGTCGCGGTCGACATGTACCTCACCGAGACCTCGCGGCACGCCGACGTCGTACTGCCGCCGACGTCACACCTCGAGCGGGAGGAGTTCGACTTCCTGTTCCCGGTCTTCTCGGTCCGAAACAACGCCCGCTTCAATGCGCGCGTCTTCGATCCGCCGGAGGACGCGCTCGAGGACTGGCAGATCCTCGCCCGGCTGCTGCTGGAGGTGGTGCCGGTTCCGCTGCGATCGCTGCTGACGACACCGCTTCGCCGAGTGATCGACAGGATCAGCCCGCTCCGGATCGGTGCGCTCGGCGTCCTGACCGGCCCGCACGGCATGCTGCGCCGCGGCCGCGGCGGGCTGACGATGAACCGGATCCGGCGCACGCCCGGCGGCGTCGACCTCGGCCCTCTCGAGCCCCGCCTCGCGTCGCTGATCTCGACCCCGGACCGGCGGGTGCAACTCGCGCCTGCGGAATTCGTCGCGGAGGCCCGGCGACTCGTCGAGACGAACGAAACCGAGTGCCTCGAAAACGAATTCGATCTCAGGCTGATCGGCCGCAGACACCTGAGATCGAACAACTCGTGGCTGCACAATGTGCCGGCCATGGTCAAGGGCCGTGATCGCTGCACCGTACTGATGCACCCGGACGACGCCGCGGCCCGGGCACTCGTCGACGGGCAGCCGGTGACGGTGCGCTCACGCGTCGGCAGCATCGAGGTCCCTGTCGAGGTCAGCGACGAGATCCGGGTCGGCACCGTCGCGATCCCACACGGATGGGGACACGGCGAGAAGGGGGTCGGCTGGTCGACCGCCGCGGCGCACCCGGGCGCGAACGTCAACCTGCTCCACGATCCCGCCGTGACCGACAGGTTCACCGGGAACGCCGCGGTGAACGCGACCATGGTGTGCGTGACCGCGCCGGCCGACTCGTGACCGAGCCCTCCCCCACGAATGAACGGAAGCGTTCAGTCGATCAGATCGACTGAACGCTCCGTTCACTCGACGCAAAACGGCCCGGGATCCGGCGATTCGGATCCCGGGCCGTGCCGCTACGTCAGCGGGTGATCGGTCCGCGGGCGGCCTCGTAGGCCGCGGCGACCCGGTAGAGCCGCTCGTCGGCGAGAGCCGGGGCCATCACCTGCAGGCCGACCGGCAGGCCGTCGTCCGCCGAGAGACCGGACGGCACCGAGATCGCGCAGTGCCCGGCCAGATTGGTCGGCAGCGTGCACAGGTCGGACAGGTACATCGCCAGCGGATCGTCGACCTTCTCCCCCAGCTTCCACGGGGTGAAGGGGCTGGTCGGCGAGACGAGGACGTCGACCTTCTCGTACGCGGCGTCGAAGTCGCGGGCGATCAGGGTGCGAACCTTGAGCGCGGAGCCGTAGTACGCGTCGTAGTAACCCGACGACAGCGCATAGGTGCCGATCATGATGCGGCGCTTGACTTCCTTGCCGAAACCGGCGGCACGGGTCGCGGCCATCACCTGGTCGGCGCTCATGTTGCCGTCGTCGACGCGCATGCCGTACCGCATCGCGTCGAATCGGGCCAGGTTCGAGGAGACCTCACTGGGCAGCACCAGGTAGTAGGACGCGAGCGCGTACTCGAAGCTCGGGCAGGAGACCTCGACGACCTCGGCGCCGAGTTCCTTCAGCTGGGCGACGGCGGCGTCGAATGAGGCGATCACGCCGGGCTGGTAGCTGTCGGAGTGCAGTTCCTTGACCACACCGATCCGGACACCCTTCAGGTCTCCGGTCGCGCCCTGGCGGGCGGCCTCGACAACCGGACGCACCGGCGCGTCGATCGACGTGGAGTCGCGCGGGTCGTACCCGGCGATCACCTCGTGCAGCAACGCGGTGTCGAGGACGGTGCGGCCACACGGGCCACCCTGGTCCAGCGACGACGCGCAGGCGACCAGGCCGAAACGGGAGACGGTGCCGTAGGTGGGCTTGGTGCCGACGGTGGCGGTGACAGCGGCCGGCTGCCGGATGGAGCCGCCGGTGTCGGTGCCGATCGCGAGCGGCGCCTGGTTCGAGGCCAGCGCGGCCGCGCTGCCGCCGCCGGAGCCGCCGGGAATCCGGCTGGTGTCCCACGGGTTCCGGGTCGGGCCGTACGCGGAGTTCTCCGTCGACGAGCCCATCGCGAACTCGTCCATGTTGGTCTTGCCGAGCACCGGGATGCCCGCCTCGCGCAACCGGGTGGTCAGCGTCGCGTCGTACGGCGCGACCCAGCCCTCGAGGATCTTCGATCCGCAGGTGGTCGGGGCGTCGGTGGTGGTGAAAACGTCCTTCAGCGCCAACGGGACTCCGGCGAGCGGCGAGGCCGGCGCCTCACCCGCCGCGAGGGCGTCGTCGACCTGCTTGGCCGCGGCGAGCGCCGCCTCGCCGGACACGTGCAGGAAGGCGTTGTACTCGCCGTCGACGGCGGCGATGCGGTCCAGATGCGCCTGGGTGACCTCCACCGAGGACACCTCGCGGGCATGGATCTTCGACGCGAGGACGGAGGCGTCGAGTGCGGTCAGCTCGGCGGTCACTGCTCTTCTCCCAGGATCTGCGGGACGGCGAAACGTTCCTGCTCGACGGCGGGCGCACCGGACAGCGCCTGCTCGGGAGACAGTCCCGGCACGACGACGTCGGGGCGGGTCACGTTGACCAGCGCGTACGGGTTCGCGGTGGGCGGCACGTCATCCGCGGCGACCTCTGCGACGGTCTTGACGTGGCTGAGAATCGAGTCGAGCTGGCCGGCGAACTCGTCGAGTTCCGCGTCGGTCAGCGCGAGCCGGGACAGCCGGGCGAGGTGGGCGACCTCGTCGCGGGAGATGGCAGGCACCCGTGGGCCCCTTTCAGGTCGGCGAACACACGATGCCCACCAGCCTATCGGCTGCGCCGCGGCGGCCTGCATCCAGCGCCTCGCTCGGGCGATCTGTTTCCGTCTCGGAACGCCTGCATGTCCCGGCGGTGACGATTCTGCGGCGAGCTGGGCGTTTCCCACGGGGTGTTCCGGCACAGCCCTCACCGGTCGGTCCGGGGTGGAAGGATGGTTGCCGCGGGGGCATCGACGACTCCCCGTCCGGCCGGGCGGCCGAGCCGCCTCGACCGCCGCCGAACCGTTGTGACAAAGGAATTCCGTGTCGTACCTACTGCGTGTCCAGCTACCCGACCGACCCGGCAGCCTGGGCTCGCTCGCCGTCGCGCTCGGCTCCGTGGGCGCGGACATCCTCTCCCTCGACGTCGTCGAGCGCGGCGCCGGTTTCGCCGTCGACGACCTGGTGGTCGACGTGGCGCAGGGATCGTTGCCGGACACCCTCATCACCGCCGCCGAGAACCTCTCCGGCGTTCGGGTCGATTCGATCCGCCCCTACACCGGACTGCTCGACACACACCGCGAGCTGGAACTGATCGACCAGGTCGCGACCGCGCGCGACGATCGGCTGCAGGTCCTCGTCGACGGCGCCGCCCGCGTGCTGCGCGTCAGTTGGGCGACCGTGATCGGGATCGGGCCGCACGGCGCCTTCCGCGTCGTCGGCAGCGGCGGTGCACCGGAGACGCACGCCGGTGACGTGCCGTGGATGCCGTTGCAGAAGCCCACGATCCTCGACGACCAGGCCGACTGGGTGCCGGACACGTGGAGGAACGTCGACACCACCCTCGCCGCGGCTCCGCTGGGCCACTCCGGCCGGGTGCTGCTGCTCGGGCGCTCCGGCGGTCCGGAATTCCGGCCGTCCGAGATCGCCCGGCTGGGATACCTCGCCGGCATCGTCGCCACGGTGCTGGGCTGACCGGTCCGATCGGCGGTCTGCGGGTCCGACCGGCGGAGGGGCCGACGGATCAGACGATCTCGCGGACCAGGACGGTCAGCTCCATCCCCGGCACCGGCTGCCAGTCCCGGTCGGGGACGTGTACGAAGTCGTTGCGGTCGTAGATGCGGCGGGCGTCGACCATCTCCGGTTCGGTGGAGATGACCACGGCCTGCAGCCCTCGGTCGTAGGCGGCGTCGAGCACGTGCCGCACCAGCGCGGAACCGGCACCCTTGCCGCGAGCATCGGAGGAGACGGCGAGCATCCGGAACTCGAGTTCGCCGGCCTGGGCGACATCGGAGTACGGGGTGCCCGGCTCCGCGATCGTCACCGAGCCGACGACCGCACCGTCCAATTCCGCGACCACCACTTCGGCCTGACCGGCCCGGCCGGCGGTGTCGCGCAGCCGCTGGACGTAGCTGCTGGCCTCGGCGACGAATCCGCCGCCGACATAGGAGTCGACGGTCAGTTCGGCGACGGCGTCGAAATCGGCGGGGTCGACGGGGCGAATGGAGATCATGGCGTCACTATCGCAGCAACGGCGTACCCGCCTCAACCTCCCCGAACGGGCAGGTCGGGGCCCGGAGCAGCACCCCGGGCGGACGGTCCCGCAATCACCGACAGCCCGCTCACCTGCACAATCGTCGGCTGTGACGGAATCGCCGGCAAGGTGTTCAGCGACCACCACGGCGCGCATCGAGTGACGATCACCACCACGGGCGGTTCGTCGTGAGATCGACCACTTGCCGCCGGCCCCGTCCGAGCGGAAGCTGAAGTCGACTTCACCTGTGTTGACGGCACCCGCAGAGGAGGAACCGCGTGCGCACCACGGATCTACTGACGGTCGGCGAGGTGTCCGAACGCAGTGGGCTGGCCGCATCCGCCCTGCGGTACTACGAGAGCCAGGGGCTGATCGAGAGCACCCGAACGTCCGGCAACCAGCGCCGCTACCAGCGCAGCGTGCTGCGCAAGATCGCGTTCATCCGGGCCGCCCGCAGCATTGGGCTCAGCCTCGACGAGATCGCCGAGACCATGGACACCCTGCCCGGCGGGCGAGCGCCGACCCGGGCCGACTGGGCGCGCCTGTCCCGTAGCTGGCGCGCCCGCCTCGACGAGCAGATCGATGCACTGGAGGCGCTGCGCGACGGCCTCGAGTCCTGCATCGGCTGCGGCTGCCTGTCGCTCCAGACCTGCGCGCTTTCGAACCCGAACGACTCCGCCGCCACCTACGGTCCCGGCGCCGCCTTCCTACCCGAGGCCCTCCACCGCGACGGCGGAGATCACCACCACTGATCCGGTTGCGGCAGAGCAACTCTCGCAGTCGTCAGTCCGACTCGCCCTCGACCGCCGCGGTCACCGCCTCCGGACCGCCCGAGAGCAGCCGGACGAATCCGTCCTCGTCGAGGATGGGAACGCCGAGCTGCTCGGCCTTGTCCGCCTTCGAGCCCGGTGCATCGCCGATGACCACGAACGCGGTCTTCTTCGACACCGAGCCGGCGGCCTTGCCGCCGCGCTGCAGGATGGCCTCCTTCGCGCCGTCGCGGGTGAATCCGACCAGCGACCCGGTGACCACGATGGAGAGCCCCTCCAGGTTGCGCTCGATCGACTCGTCCCGTTCGTCCTCCATGGAAACGCCTGCGGCGCGCCACTTCTCGACGATGTCGCGGTGCCAGTCGACGGCGAACCACTCGACAACGGCCGCGGCGATGGTGCCGCCGACGCCGTCCACCGCGGCCAGCTCCTCCACCGACGCCGACTCGATCCGCTCCAGGCTGCCGAACGCCGAGGCCAGCGCGCGGGCCGCGGTCGGGCCGACGTGCCGGATCGACAGGGCCACCAGCACCCGCCACAGTGGCTGCGTCTTCGATGAGTCCAGGTTGTCGAGGAGACGCTTCCCGTTCGCGGACAGGGCGCCCGCCTTGGTGGTGAACAGCGCCGTCTTCATCAGGTCGTCCGCGGTGAGCGAGAAGAGATCCCCCTCGTCACGGATCACCCCCGCCTCGAGCAGTGCGGTCGCGGCCTCGTAGCCGAGCACCTCGATGTCGAACGCGCCTCGACCGGCGACGTGGAAGACGCGCTCCCGCAACTGGGCCGGGCAGGACCTGGTGTTGGGGCAGCGGATGTCCGCGTCGCCCTCCTTCGCGGGCGCCAGTTCCGTTCCGCACTCGGGGCAGTGCGTCGGCATCACGAACTCGCGTTCCGTGCCGTCGCGCATGTCCACGACCGGGCCGAGAACCTCGGGAATCACCTCGCCCGCCTTGCGGATGACGACCGTGTCGCCGATCAGCACACCCTTGCGCTTGACCTCGGACCCGTTGTGCAGCGTCGCCAGCGCCACCGTCGACCCGGCCACGGTGACCGGTTCCATGTACGCAAACGGGGTGACCCGACCGGTGCGGCCAACGCTGACCCGGATGTCGAGCAGCTTGGTGGTGGCCTCCTCCGGCGGGTACTTGTAGGCAGTTGCCCACCGCGGCGCCCGCGACGTGGCCCCGAGGCGGCGGTGCAGGGACATCTCGTCGACCTTGACGACCAGGCCGTCGATCTCGTGCTCGACGTCGTGCCGGTGCTCGTCCCAGTAGGCGACCTTGGCGACGACCGCGTCGGCGCCCTGCACCCGCGCGGTGTGCGTCGAGACGGGCAGCCCCCACGCGGCCAGCGCGGTGTAGGCGTCGTGCTGACTGACCGGGTCGAAACCCTCGGTGCGGCCGATGCCGTGGCAGATCATCCCGAGCCGTCGCTTCGCGGTGACCGCGGGGTTCTTCTGCCGCAACGAACCGGCGGCGGAGTTTCGGGGGTTCGCGAACGGCGCCTTGCCCTCTGCGACGAGGGAGGCGTTGAGCGCCTCGAAGTCCTCGAGCCGGAAGAACACCTCGCCGCGCACCTCCAGCAGCGCGGGCACCGGGTACTCGTCGGTTCCCGTGAGGGTGTGGGGGATGTCGTCGATGGTGCGGGCGTTGAGGGTGACGTCCTCCCCCGTGCGGCCGTCGCCGCGGGTGGCGCCCCGAACCAGCTTGCCGTTCTCGTAGACCAGGCTCAGCGCCACGCCGTCGATCTTCACCTCGCACAGGTAGTGCAGATCGGGGCCCGTCTCGGCTTCGACTCGGGAGATCCAGGTGCGCAGTTCCGCCTCGTCGAAGACGTTGTCCAGGCTGAGCATTCGTTCGAGATGGTCGACCGCGGTGAACTCGGTGGCGAAGCCGCCACCGACGAGCTGGGTCGGCGAGTCCGGGGTGCGGAGGTCCGGGTGACGGTCCTCGAGGTCGGTCAGGTGCCGCAGCAGCGCGTCGAACTCGCCGTCCGAGATGGTCGGCGCGTCCTTGACGTAGTAGCGGAACTGGTGCTCACGCACCTCCTCCGCGAGCCGCTGCCACTCGTCACGTTCCTCGGCGGTCGCCGCCACGTTCTCGGTCACGCCAGAAAGGCTATCCCAGCGCGCCGACACCTCCCGACGCCTCAGGAGCCCGCGCCGCCCTCCCTCGCCCGCAACCCGTGGGTTCCGGCGGTGAGCGCGGCGTACGAGCGCGCCACCAGCTGTTCGAGCACACCGAGGTCCACCTGCGTGAGGTCCTTGATGTAGAGGCACCCGACCCCGGAGGTGTGCGGCCCGAGACGGTCGACGAGGTCGGCATGCGCACCGACACCGTCGGACAGATAGACCACCGACGCGGCCTTACGTGGCGAGAAACCCGCCGCAGGCGCGTCGCCCTCGCGACCGCTCTCGTACTTGTAGTGGTAGCTGCCGAAGGCGACGATCGACGGCCCCCACAGTGCGGCGCGCTCCCCCGTCACGGACTCCATCAGTGCCAGCAGGGTTTCGGCGTCGCGCCTGCGGACCCGGTGACTCACCCCGTCCAGGAAGGTCCGCACCGCCGGGTCCAGCCCACGAGGATCTGCCATGGCGGCAGCCTACTGGTCGAACTCGGCTCCGTCGGCGAACGCCCGGGCGACCTCGGCCGCACCGCGCAACGCCCGTCGGGACCATTCGGCGCCCGCCCCGGCCAGCCCGCAGGCCGGGGTGATCAGCACCCGCTCGGCCAGCACGGTGCGCGGGAAACCGAGCCGGTCGACGAGAGTGACCGCCGGTCGCGCCAGGTCCCGCCAGCCGGGTACCCGCTCGGGCGCGACCGGTGGCACCAGGCCCAGGGCGAGCGACAGTCCCGACTCGAGCACCTCCCCGACCCCGTCCAGATCCGCGGCCCGGAGCACGCCGACATCCAGCCCCACCATCGCGGCACCGCTGCGACGCAGCAGATCCAGCGGCGGGGTCGCGGCGCAGCAGTGCACGAGGACCGGAACGTCCACGGCCGCGATCACCGACTGCAGGACCGCCAGCGCCTCCGGTTCGGGGAGGGCGCGCGGCGTCTGCAGGATCGACACCCCGGACAGCGATCCGTCCAGTACCGATCGCAGTCCCGGCTCGTCGAACTGCAGCACCACCGGCGAGCCCAGCCGCCGCGCAACCTCCGCGACGTGCCCGCGGACGCCCTCCGCCAGCGACTCGGCCAGATCCCGCAGTGCCCCGGGGTCGGTCAGCGCGCGGTGCCCGCCGACGAGTTCCACCTGTGAGGCCAGAGTGAGCGGTCCGACGGCCTGCACCTTCACCGGCTGGTCGGTACCACGCCGGCCGGCAAGTTCCCACGACTCCTCGAGCGCATCGAGGTCGCGGGCGAGCAGGTCGCGGGCGAGACGGGTGACCGGCCCTGGCCGCTGCGCGACGCGGTAGCCCGTCGTCGAGGTGTCGAGCGGCAGGTCGACCAGCAGGGCGGCGGCACGGCCGATCATGTCGGCGCCGAGCCCCCGCGCCGGAAGCTCCACCAGGTGCGGCAGTTCCGGCAGTTCGCCGACCACGATCGCGGCGGCCTCGCGAGCGTCGACGCCCGGCCACGAGCCGACGCCCGTCGCGACACCGACGGGAAAGACGGTGTCCGTCACCGTGATTCACTGCCGGCGGCGCCGGGCTCGTCGGCACCGCCGGTGCCGGCGATGGTGCCGCTGCCGAGCACGACGTCACCGGCGGGGTCACGGCGGTAGAGGACCACCGCCTGCCCCCGCGCGACACCGGTCAACGGTTCGCGCAGTCGCACCACGAGTCCGCCGTCGACGTCGTCGACGACGGCGTCTGCGAGGCCACCGTGGGCACGCACCTGGACGGTGCACTCGATCGGCCCGTCCGGCGCCGAACCGGAGGTCCAGATCGCCCTCTCGGCGCGGATCGTCCACACCTGCAGGCGTTCCGCGGACCCGACCTTCACGGTCCCCGTGTCGGGTTCGATCGCGGTGACGTAGCGGGGCCTGCCGTCGGCGGCCGGGCCCTCGACACCGAGACCCTTCCGCTGACCGATGGTGAATCCGTGCACGCCGTCGTGGTCGGCGAGTTCGGCGCCGGTGTCCGCGTCGACGACCTTGCCGGGCCGGACACCGATCTTCGCGCCGAGGAACGCGCGGGTGTCCCCGGACGGAATGAAGCAGATGTCGTGGCTGTCCGGCTTGTCCGCGACCGCGAGTCCGCGCGCCGCGGCCTCCTCCCGGATCTGCGGCTTCGGGGTGTCCCCGACCGGGAACATCGCCCGCGCGAGCTGCTCGGCGGTCAGCACACCGAGCACGTAGGACTGGTCCTTGTCCTCGTCCACGGCCCGGCGCAGGACCCCGTCCTCCAAACGCGCGTAGTGCCCGGTGGCGACGGCGTCGAAGCCGAGTGCGATCGCCCGGTCGGCGAGGGCGGCGAACTTGATCTTCTCGTTGCACCGCAGGCACGGGTTCGGCGTCTCGCCCGCGGCATAGGCCGCGACGAAGTCGTCGATCACGTCTTCCTTGAACTGGTCCGCGAAATCCCAGACGTAGAAAGGGATTCGTAGTACATCCGCGGCACGACGCGCGTCACCGGCGTCTTCCTTGGAACAGCAGCCGCGCGACCCGGTGCGCAAGGTGCCCGGGGCCGTGGACAGCGCCAGGTGCACCCCGACCACCTCGTGCCCGGCCTCGACCGCCCGGGCCGCCGCCACCGCGGAGTCGACCCCGCCGCTCATTGCCGCCAGTACCCGCATCAGCGCGCTCCTCCCGTGCTCTGCATGCGCCTCGACCTCGAGCCCGCCAACCCCGCCGCACGGGCCCGTTCGACGACCTGCGGCAGCGCCGCGAGCAGGGCGTCGACGTCCGCGTCGATGGACGTGTGACCGAGCGAGAATCGCAGTGACCCGCGCGCGATGCGGGAGTCGACCCCCATCGCGAGCAGCACGTGGCTGGCGCTGGCCACTCCGGCCGTGCAGGCCGACCCGGTGGAGCACTCGACGCCGGCCGCATCCAGCAGCATCAGCAGCGAGTCGCCCTCACAGCCGGGGAAGGTGAAGTGCGCGTTGCCGGGCAGCCGGTCGGCGCCGGCCGGACCGTTGAGCACCGCGTCCGGCACCAGTGCGCGCACGCCGTCGATCAGCCGATCCCGCAACCGGGTCAGTTCGGCGGCACGGAACTCCCTGTCCGACACCGTCTTGCGCAGTGCGGCCGCGGTGGCCACCGTTGCGGCCGTGTCCAGCGTGCCCGCGCGCAGGTCTCGTTCGTGCCCGCCGCCGTGAGCCAGCGGCACACACGGCACCTGCCTGCCGAGCAGCAGGGCACCGGACCCGTGAGGACCGCCGAACTTGTGAGCCGCGACGCTGAGCGCGGACAGTCCACTCGCGGCGAAGTCCACCGGCAGCTGCGCGACGGCCTGGACGGCGTCACTGTGCATCGGCACACCGAACTCCGCTGCGACCGCGGCGAGTTCGGCGATCGGCATGATCGAGCCGACCTCGTTGTTCGCCCACATCACGGTGACCAGCGCGGTCTCGTCTGCATGGATCTCGAGTTCGCGGCGCAGGTCGTCCGGGTCCACCCGGCAGTCCGCGTCGACCGGCAGCCAGGTCACCTCGGCACCCTCGTGCGCCGCCAGCCACTCGACCGCGTCGAGAACGGCGTGGTGCTCGACCGTGCTGGTGACGATCCGGCGACGGCGCGGGTCGGCGTCCCGGCGCGCCCAGTAGATGCCCTTGACCGCGAGGTTGTCGGACTCGGTGCCACCCGAGGTGAAGACGACCTCCGAGGGCCGCGCACCGAGGTCGGCGGCGATCGACTCCCGCGACTCCTCCACCCGGCGACGGGCCGCGCGACCGGAGCCGTGCAGGGACGAGGCATTGCCGACGGTCGCGAGGACGTCGGTCATCGCGGCGATCGATTCCGGCAGCATCGGCGTGGTTGCGGCGTGATCCAGATACACGGGGTGCGACGGGGCGGGCCGCGGCGCGTCGGCGCGGCCGTGATCACCGGCTCCGGTGGTGTGGGGGCGGGGCGAAGTCATGACCCGACCAGGATAGCCCGTCCCCCGTGTCGGGCCGGACGCCGACCGCGCAGGTAGGCGGGTTCACACGACCGGCGGTGCTCGGCGCTTTCCCACGGCCGGCGGCACGCGGCCCTTTCACGCGGCCGGCGGCACGCGGCCCTTTCACGCGGCCGGCGGTGCCCGGCGCTTTCACGCGGCGAGCGACGCTCGGCTCCGCGGGAACGCGGACGGTGCCGCGCCGGACTCGCGGCGACCGTCGCGAATCAGCCGCTCACATCGGGCGGCCAGCTCGCGGCGATCGGTGCCCGGCTGCTGCAGTGGGGCCAGGCGGACCTCGATGTGCACCTCGCGCAGCCGGACGATCCGCCGCAGCGACGCCACGAAGGTCTGGTCTCCGACGAAACAGGCCCCGGTCGCCGTCGTCCCGTCCGGACCCACGTACCGCAACCCGATCGGGGCCACTGCGACGCCCGCGTCGACGGCGGCCTGGAACAGCGCCGGGCGCAGGCGACCGTACGCCCTCCCACACCAGGTGGTGCCCTCGGGGAACACGACCACACGAGCTCCGCCGCGAAGGCGCGTCGCCACGTCGCCGACGACCGCGGGCAGCGCCCGCAGCCGCGCCCTGTCGATCGGCACGACCCGCACGCGCCGGACGAACGGTCCGATCAGCGGCCAGTCGAGCAGGTCGGAGCGGGCGACGAACGCGCCGGGCTCGACGGCCGTCAGCGCGAGCACGTCGAGCCACGAGACGTGGCCCGCGACGACAAGCACTCCCCCGCTCTCGGGAGTCCGGTCCCGCTCGTCGCTGACCCGCAGCCGCAGTCCCAGCACCCGCAGCGCCGACCGCGCGTAGCCGCGGTGCATGCCGCGCCGCCACGGCGACGGCAGGGCCGCGCCAACCGCCAGCATCGGCAACCCCGACAGCAGCACGGCCAGCCCTGCACCCCGCAGTCCGATACGCACAGCTCCGGCGCGGATCCCGTGGTCGGTCATGCATCCGTCCCCGCAGGGGCTCGACGGCATCCAGGCGTGGTTCATCGCATCGCCACCGGGACCGACCGCAGTCGCCGCAGGTATCGCGGGTCGACGTCGTGCATGCCGAGTAGCGCCACGAAGTCGGCGACCCCGAAGTCCGGGTCGTGGGCGGGTTCTCCGCAGATCCGGGCGCCGAGACGGAGGTAGCCACGCAACAGGGGCGGCAGCTCTGGCCTCGCCGGGGGCACAAGGGTGTCGATTCCCGGAACCGGCCGCAGCGGGCGGACCCGAAGATCCGCCCCGCTCGAATGGTCGGCGAGCAACCGGTCGCGGACCGCGCGGACGTTGGCACCCTCGGCGTCGTCGGCTCGCAGCCGCATCGGCACCGACACGCAGCCGACCGCCCACCGGTGACCGGAGAGGTCGAGGAAGTTCAGCATCCCTGCCCACATCATGGCGAGCACCGCACCGGTCCGGTGGCCCGGATGCACGCACGCCCGGCCCAACTCGACCATGTCCGCGCGCAGCGGGTCGAGGGCATCGACGTCGAATTCCGTTGCCGTGTAGAGGCCACCGGCCGCACGCGCGGCCTCCGGGGTGAGGATGCGGTAGCAGCCGACGGTCTCGTCGGCCGTCTCGTCGCGGACCAGCAGGTGCTCGCAGTACTCGTCGAAGCGGTCCACATCCCGGTCACCCGGCCCGGTGGCCGCGGTGAACCCGGGTTCGGCGGCGAACACGGTGTGGCGCAGGCGTTGTGCCGCCTCGCGGTGTTCGCGATCGGAGGACAGCAGCAGTCGATATCGGGAGGTGAGAACGTCGGGGCGGATCGGAGCCGTGACCTCGATGGCACTCATACCGGGAAGCGTCGACCTGCCGGGCGGCGACCCGGCGTCGCCGGCATGTCACGTCGATGGCGGGTCGATGAACATGCCCGGAAAACGGCAACGGCCCCGCTCCCTCGAGGGGAGCGGGGCCGCGCGTGCCGCGAGCGGCGTGAATCAGCCCTCGCGGGCGGTGCCCGCCTGTCAGCCGTCGCGGGCAGTGCCCGCCTGTCAGCCCTTGTGGGCCTTCACGGCCTCGGTGAGCTGCGGGGCGACGTTGAACAGGTCGCCGACGATGCCGTAGTCCGCGATCTCGAAGATCGGGGCCTCTTCGTCCTTGTTGACCGCGACGATGGTCTTCGAGGTCTGCATGCCGGCGCGGTGCTGGATGGCGCCGGAGATGCCGAGGGCGATGTACAGCTGCGGGGAGACCGTCTTACCGGTCTGACCGACCTGGAACTGGCCCGGGTAGTAGCCCGAGTCGACGGCGGCACGCGAGGCGCCGACGGCGGCACCGAGCGCGTCGGCGAGCTCCTCGACGACCGAGAACTTCTCGGCGGAACCGACGCCACGGCCACCGGAGACGACGACGGACGCCTCGGTGAGCTCGGGGCGGTCGCCACCGACGATCGGCTGACGCGCGGTGACCTTGACCGCGTTCTCCTCCTGCGCCGGGACCTCGACCGCGACGCGCTCGGCGGCACCGGCCTGCGGCTGGGCCTCGACGGCACCCGGGCGGACCGAGATGACCGGGACCTCGCCGTTGGCCTTGGCGTCGACGGTGAACGCGCCACCGAAGATGGAGTGCACGGCGCCGTCGGCCTTGACCTCGATGACGTCGACCAGCAGGCCGGAACCGATGCGCGCGGCCAGGCGACCGGACACCTCCTTGCCCTCGGTCGAGGCGGCGGTCAGGACCGCTGCCGGGGAGACGGACTCGACCAGCGAGGCGAGGACGTCGACCTTCGGGGTGATCAGGTAGCCGTCGATGTCGTCGGACTCGGCGGCGTACACCTTGGCGGCACCGGCGGCGGCCAGGGCGTCCTGCAGCTTGTCGGCGGTGCCGGCGGGGCCCGCGACGACGGCGGAGGGCTCACCCAGGACACGGGCGGCGGTGATCAGCTCGGTGCTGACCTTCTTGAGCGCGCCCTCGGCGTGCTCGACGAGCACGAGTACTTCAGCCATTGCTTCTTTCTCCTACGTGTGAGTCTGCTGGTTGTGGGGCGCGAATCAGATGATCTTCTGACCGACCAGGTAGGCGGCGATCTGGTTGCCGCCCTCTCCCTCGTCGGTGATGCGCTCGCCAGCGGTACGCGGGGGCTTCGGGGTGGACGCGGTGACCGTGGTGGCGGCGTTCGCGACACCGAAGATGGACGGGTCCAGGCCGATCTCGGCGAGGGTCAGGACCTGAACTTCCTTCTTCTTCGCGGCCATGATGCCCTTGAAGGACGGGAAGCGCGGCTCGTTGATCTTCTCGGTGACCGAGACGATCGCGGGCAGCGGGGCCTCGAGCGAGAAGACGCCCTCGTCGGTCTCGCGCTCGCCGGTGGCCTTGCCGTCGGCGACGGTCAGCTTGCGCAGGTGGGTCAGCTGCGGCAGGCCCAGGTACTCCGCGATGATCGCGGGCACGGCACCGGCGCGGCCGTCGGTCGCCTCGTTGCCTGCGATGACCAGCTCGACGCCCTCGATCTGGCCGAGTGCAGCGGCGAGCGCGTACGCGGTCTGGATCGCGTCGGAGCCGTGCAGAGCCGGGTCGTTGAGGTGGATGGCCTTGTCGGCACCCATGGACAGCGCCTTGCGGATGGCGTCGGTGGCACGGTCGGGACCGGCGGACAGCACGGTCACCTCACCGCCCTGGGCCTCCTTGATGAGCAGGGCTTCCTCGACGGCGCGCTCGTTGATCTCGTCGAGCACGGCATCCGCGGCCTCACGGTCGAGCGTGAAGTCACCGTCGGTGAGCTTGCGCTCGGACCAGGTATCGGGAACCTGCTTGATCAAAACGACGATGTTCGTCATGGGTCTTCGTCGACCTCCTGTGTCTGTCTTCTCAGTGAGCTGCTCTGCGGTGGCCGAGCTCTCGGGTATTCATCTACTTCGCACGATGACCGTGCGTCACACTACAACACGCTAAGTTACCGATGGGTAACTTAGGCTGAATTTCCGGCGTTCACGGCCCCGAACCCCGTTGCCGGGCCTGTGATCTGAACCACCACGACCCGCACTGGAACACGTAGCAGTAAATTGGCACCGGTGAGTGACTCATCTGCGCCGATGACCGGCACCGCCGGTGCGCCTTCCACCGCCACGACCGGCGACCACGCGACCCTGCCGCTGACCGGCGAGCGCACCGTCCCCGGCGTGCCCGAGGAGAACTACTGGTTCCGCCGCCACGAGGTGGTCTACCAGCGCCTGCTCGGCCGCTGCGCCGGGCGTGTCGTTCTCGAGGCCGGATCCGGGGAGGGATACGGCGCGAACATGATCGCGGACGTCGCCGAGCAGGTCATCGGCCTGGACTACGACACCTCGGCGGTCGAACACGTCCGCGCGCGGTACCCGCGGATCGACATGCGCCAGGGCAACCTCGCCGAGCTGCCCCTCGACGCCGCCACCGTCGGGACGGTCGTCAACTTCCAGGTGATCGAGCACCTGTGGGATCAGGCGCAGTTCCTCGCCGAGTGCTTCCGGGTCCTGGAGCCGGGCGGCGAACTGCTGATCAGCACCCCGAACCGGATCACCTTCTCCCCCGGCCGCGACACCCCGCTCAACCCGTTCCACACCCGCGAGCTCAACGCCGCCGAACTGACCGAGCTGCTCGAGGAGGCCGGTTTCGAGGTGACGACGATGACCGGCGTGCACCACGGCGCGCGCCTGCGCGAACTCGATGCCGCACACGGCGGATCGTTCATCGACGCCCAGATCGACCGTGCCCTGGCCGGCGAGCCGTGGCCGGCGGACCTGGTCCGCGACGTCGAGTCGATCACGATCGACGACTTCGCCCTCACCGAGGCCGACATCGACGCCAGCCTCGATCTGGTCGCCATCGCGCGCAAGCCGGGGGCAGGCACCACCCCCCGAGTTCCCGAGGTCGACAAATGACGAGCCCCACCCAACCGGGCATGTTCGCCCTGGTGCTGCACTCGCACCTGCCGTGGCTGGCCAACCACGGCCGCTGGCCGGTCGGCGAGGAGTGGCTCTACCAGTCGTGGGCGGCGACCTACCTGCCGGTGACGCGGGTGCTCCGCACGCTCGCCGACGAGGGCCGCGAGAACCTGCTGACGCTCGGCATCACCCCCGTGCTCGCCGCCATGCTCGACGACCCGCACTGCCTGGCGGGCATGCACCACTGGCTCGGGAACTGGCAGCTGCGCGCCCACGAGGCCGCCCTGATGCCGGACCGCGCGCGCCGCGACCTCGGCGCCAGGGAGCACCGGCTCTCCGCCCAGGCGCTCACCGAATTCGAGGAGCGTTGGCGGCACGGCGCGTCCCCGGTGCTGCGCCGGCTGATCGACGACTCCACGATCGAACTGCTCGGCGGGCCGCTCGCGCACCCGTTCCAGCCGCTGCTGCATCCGCGACTGCGTCGCTTCGAACTCGCGGAGGGCCTGGAGGACGCGCGGATGCGCTGGGGCACAAAGCCTTCCGGCATCTGGGCGCCCGAATGCGGGTACACCCCCGGCATGGAACGCGAGTACGCCGACGCCGGGATCACCCACTTCATGGTGGACGGCCCCTCGCTGCGCGGCGACACCTCCGTCGGCCGACCGGTGCGCGAGTCGGACGTCGTCGCGTTCGGTCGCGACCTGCAGGTCTCCTACCGGGTCTGGTCGCCGAAGTCCGGCTACCCGGGGCACGCGGCCTACCGCGACTTCCACACCTACGACCACGACACGGGGCTGAAACCGTCGCGGGTGACGGGCAAGACCGTCGACTCGAAGGACAAGGCGCCCTACGACCCCGAACTGGCGGCCGCGGCAGTGGACCGGCACGTCGAGGACTTCGTGCGCACCGTCGTCGACCGGATCCGCAGCGAACACGACCGCACCGGCAGGCCCGCGCTCGTCGTCGCCGCGTTCGACACCGAACTGTTCGGCCACTGGTGGTTCGAGGGACCGCAGTGGCTGGAGAAGGTGCTGCGCGCGCTGCCGGAGGCAGGTGTCCGTGTCGGCACCCTCGCGCAGGCGCGGGCCGAAGGTTACGTCGGCGAGCCGGTCGAGCTCGCCGACTCCTCGTGGGGCAGCGGCAAGGACTGGCGGGTGTGGGCGGGCGATCAGGTCGCGGATCTGGTGCAGCTGAACGCCGAGGTCGTGCAGACCGCGCTGGACACCGTCGACAAGGCCCGCGGCGCCACCCGTGCTCCCGGCCGACCCGAACTGCGCGACCGGGTCAACGACCAGATCCTGCGCGAGGCGATCATGACGGTGCAGAGCGACTGGGCGTTCATGGTCAGCAAGGACTCGGCCGCCGGATACGCCCGCGACCGCGCCCACAAACACGCGCACGCGACCCGGGAGATCGCCGAGGCCCTCGCGTCGGGACATCCCGACCGGGCCCGGCGGCTCGCGGACGGCTGGAATCACGCCGACGGACTGTTCCCCGGGCTGGACGCCCGGCGACTGCCCGCCGACGTCGAGGTGGGGGTGACGAGATGAAGGTCCTGATCGTGTCGTGGGAGTACCCGCCGGTGGTCGTCGGCGGCCTCGGCAGGCACGTCCACCACCTGGCCACCGAACTGGTCGAGGCCGGGCACGAGGTTGTGGTGCTCTCGCGGCGCCCCACCGGCACCGACGCGTCGACCCACCCGACGGTCACGCACATCGCCGAGGGCGTGCTGGTCGTGGCGGTCGCGGAGGACGCGCCGCACTTCGTCTTCGGCGAGGACATGCTGGCGTGGACCCTCGCGATGGGGCACGCGATGGTCCGGGCCGGAGTCGGCCTGGCCCGCCCGGGGATCGGCGAGGGCTGGCGGCCCGACGTCGTGCACGCGCACGACTGGCTGGTCGCGCACCCGGCGATCGCACTGGCCGAGTACTACGACGTCCCGCTGGTGTCGACGCTGCACGCCACCGAGGCAGGACGGCACAGCGGATGGCTCTCGGGGACGATCAACCGTCAGGTGCACTCGGTGGAGTGGTGGCTGGCCAACGAGTCCGACTCGATCATCACGTGCTCGGCGTCGATGGAGGAGGAGGTCAGCGAACTCTACGGCCCGAACCTCGCGCCGGTCACGGTGATCCGCAACGGCATCGACGTCGCCACGTGGAGCTACCGGGACCGCGCGCCACGGTCGGGGCCGCCGCGGCTGCTGTTCGTCGGCCGGCTCGAGTACGAGAAGGGCGTGCAGGACGCGATCGCCGCACTGCCGCGAATCCGGCGCAGCCACCCCGGCACAACCCTCGCGGTCGCCGGGGAGGGCACCCAGTACGAGTGGCTGCGCGAACAGGCCCGCACGCATCGGGTGCTGCGGTCGGTGAACTTCCTCGGCCCACTCGATCACACGGAGCTGCTCGGCTGGCTGCACGGCGCGGACGCGATCGTCCTGCCCAGCCGGTACGAGCCGTTCGGCATCATCGCGCTCGAGGCCGCGGCCGCGGGGACCCCACTGGTCACCTCGACCGCGGGCGGACTCGGCGAGGCCGTCGTCGACGGGCTGACGGGGCTGTCGTTCCAGCCAGGGGATGTGGACGGGCTGACCTCCGCGGTCCGGGAGGTGCTCGACGACCCGACGGCGGCTCAGCGCCGCGCCCGAGCCGCCCGGGAGCGGCTGACCGAGGACTTCGACTGGCACCAGGTGGCGCTGGACACCGCACAGGTGTATCTGAGCGCCAAGCGTCGCGTCCGGCACCCCCTCGGCCGCCCCGAGATCCCCCAGCGTCCCCTGCCCGGCCGCTGACGGGCCACTGCGCCTGTGCGCGCTTCCGGTAGCGAGAACCACCGGAAAGGCGCACAGGCGCGACGCGCCTATCCGGCGGCCGCGACGCGCCTATCCGGCGGCCGCGGCCTTCTTGCGTTCGATGTCCTCGAGCGCGGCGATGTACTTCGCGCGCTCCTCCGCACCGGCCTCCCACGCCTCCTTGCGGTTCTTGACGACCTTCGCCGGCGCGCCGACCGCGATGCTGTAGTCCGGTACCACGCCCTTGACCACTGCGTGTGCACCGAGGACACAGCCACGGCCGGTGATGGTGTTGCGCAGGACGGTCACCTTCGCGGCGATCCACGTGTCGGGTCCGATACGCACCGGACCCTTGACGATGCCCTGATCCTTGATCGGGGTGTTGACGTCGTCCATGCGGTGGTCGAAGTCGCAGATGTAGCACCAGTCCGCGACGAGGGTCGAGGCGCCGATCTCGATGTCGAGGTAGGTGTTGACGACGTTGTCCTTGCCGAAGACGACCTTGTCGCCGATCCGCAGCGAGCCCTCGTGGCAGCGAATGGCGTTGCCGTCACCGATGTGGACCCACCGGCCGATCTCGAGCCGCGACAGGCCCGGCGTGGAGTGGATCTCGACCCGCTTGCCGAGGAAGACCATCCCGCGCAGGATCACGTGTGGGTTGGCCATTTTGAACTTCGCGAGCCGGTAGTACCGCACCAGGTACCACGGCGTGTACGCCTTGTTCGCGATCACCCACCGCAGCGAGTCACGGGTAAGGAACTTGGCCTGATCCGGGTCGGTCCGCCGGGATCCACGCCACCTCGTGCGCAACGGTGCGCCCCACATGCTGGTCATGACCCGACAGCCTACGTTCACCGATGGTGAGGTCGGTCACTGCCCGGTCCCGAGCGCCGTCCCGCACGATCGAGCCCACTGAGCATCAGCGCGACCCCGACCGCGCCGACCCCGACGACCGCGACGGCGAGCAGCGAACTGGTCATCACGCCGATCAGCGCGGCACTGCCCACGATGAGAGCGACGACGATCACGACACCCGCGACCGGCGACCCGAGCAGGTGGTCGACGTCGCCGTCGATTCCGGACGAGCGCGTCGTTCCGGCGTTCACCCCGACCGATGCCATGAGTCATTTCAACACACACGGCCGCCGAATTTCTCCTAATTTGAATGACTAACATTTCAGGACAATTGTCCAACAATCAATCACAGAACAATCACGAGGTCACAGGGTTCCCATCCGTCACATTTCAAGCAATTATTACCATTCAGTAATTGGGGAATTGGGCCGGACATCGCGTGTCCAACCGGGGCCGAGAGCCACCCAGGTCGGGTGCTCACCCCGCTCCGTCCTCCGGATAGTGTGCAGCGAGCGAAATCCACACGAGGAGTGATGCATGCGGCGGGTCCTACGGTCGGCAGCGGTGGCACTGACAGCGACGACAGCGCTGGTCACAGCCGGTTGCGGCAGCGATTCGCAGGTCATCGGCAACTACTCGCCGGGCGGCTGGCCCGCCATGCACGCCGACGCCCGCAACAGCGACACCAGCCCGGTGACCGGCTCCCGCTCGATTTCACTCGACTGGTCCCGCCCACTCGGCGCCCCGACCGCCACCTATGCCTCCGTGGCCGCCACCGGCCAGATATTCGTCACCACCCGAAGCGACAACGGCTGCAACCTGTTCTCATTTCAGATGGAAACCGGACGCAAACGCTGGTGCACGCGACTAGGCCCCGGCGTCGCGGCATCCACTCCCCTCGTCGACTCCGCAACGAACGTGTACATCGGCGAGGACGGCGCGATGAACTCGTTCAACGAACACGGACAGTTGCGGTGGCGGACGGTCGTCAGCGGCACCCCGCTCTCGGCGCAGTTCACCGGCGACGGCAACCTGCTCTTCGTCACCCACTTCGGTGTCGTCTCCGTGCTCAGCCCCCAGACCGGCAAGGAGATCGTCCCGTCCTACCAGCTGATCCCGGCACCGACGGCGGACCAGGCCCAGAACGTCCCGTTGCCCGCCGCCGCGCAGGGACTCGACAAGTGCTTCTTCGGATCCGCGGAGTGCCCGGTCGCGAACACCCCGGCAATAGATCTGTCCACCGGTCGCTTCTACCTGACGCTCTGGCGGCCGGGCCGGCCACAGGCAGACCTGGTGGCGATGCGCTACCAGGGCGGCGCGCTGACCGAGGAGTGGTCCTCCGACGTCCTGCCCGGGGGCAGCGCATCGAGCCCCGACATCTCCGCCGACGGCGCCACCGTCTACGTCAACGACAACGAGGGCGCACTCTGGGCGCTCGACGCGTCGACGGGCGAGCCGCGCTGGCACCACGACATCGGGTACGCCGCCGCGGGCAGTCCCTCCACCTCCGGGGACGGTCTGATCATTCCGGCGGGCGGCCGCGACGGGCACCTGCTCGCGCTCCGCGACCGCGGCGACCATGCCGAGGTGATCTGGGAGCGGAAGGATCTGCTGCACCTCGGCGTCCCCGCCCAGACCGCGGGCGGGACCGCATACACGGCCGTCCGTGAGGGCACGGACGGCCTCGCCGTGATCACCTTCGACACCGCCACCGGCGAGACCGTCGACCAGGACACGCTGCCGGGAGGCACGGGCTTCACCGTCGGAACCTCCATCGGGCCCGGCGGCGAGGTCCTGACCCCCACCCTGATCGGCGAACTGTTCGTCCTGAAGCCCTGAGCGGCGCCCGAGACGCGAAACGGGGCCCTGTGGTGAGAACCACCGGGCCCCGCTCTTGTTCGACTCGGCTCTCGTTCGATTCAGGCCGGGATGTTCGGGATCAGCGTGGCGCGGGCGTAGACGGTCTCGCCCTCCTTCAACTGCAGCGCCTCGCTGTCACCGCGGGTGACCTGAGCGGCGAACAGGTCACCGGTGGCCGCGTTGCGGAGCTCGACCCGCACCTCGAAGCCGAGATGCACGACGCGTTCGACCGTCGCACGGGTGACGCCGGCCGACTCCGCGGTCCCCGCCTTCTGCGCAACCGCCATGCTGGGGTCGCGGCCGACGCGGATGTCGTGCGGGCGCACCAACTGCCCGTTCAGCTTGGCGACCGGGCCGAGGAACGACATCACGAAGTCGTTCGCCGGGCTGTCGTAGAGCTCGCGCGGGGTGCCGACCTGTTCGATCCGGCCCTTGTTGAGCACCGCGATCCGGTCGGCGACGTCGAGCGCCTCCTCCTGGTCGTGCGTGACGAGCACGGTCGTCACGTGCACCTCGTCGTGGAGACGCCGAAGCCAGGTGCGCAGGTCCTCGCGGACCTTCGCGTCGAGGGCACCGAACGGCTCGTCGAGCAGCAGCACCTGCGGGTCGACCGCGAGCGCGCGGGCCAGGGCCATGCGCTGACGCTGTCCACCGGACAACTGCGCCGGGTAGCGGTGCTGGAAGCCGTCGAGCCCGACGATCTCCAGCAGCTCGTTGACCCGCTTGTCGATCTCCGTCTTCGGACGCTTGCGGATCTTGAGGCCGAACGCGACGTTGTCGCGCACCGTCATGTGCTTGAACGCCGCGTAGTGCTGGAAGACGAACCCGATGTCGCGCTTCTGCGGCGGCACCCCCGTCACGTCCTTGCCCGCGATCGTGATGGAGCCGGAATCGGGATGCTCGAGCCCGGCGATGGACCGCAGGAGCGTCGACTTGCCGGATCCCGACGGTCCGAGCAACGCGGTCAGCGATCCCGACGGAATGTCCAGGGTGAGGTTGTCGAGCGCGGCGAAGTCGCCGTAGTTCTTACGGGCGCCGATCACCGAAATCATGCGTTGCTCCTCTTGCGGTCCAGCAGCGTCATCAGCAGCAGCGTCACCAGGGCGATGCCCATCAGCAGCGTCGCCGCGCAGTACGCGCCGTAGGTGTTGTGGTCGTCGATGTAGCGCGAGTGCACCAGCAGGGTCAGTGTCTGCGAGACGCCGGGGAAGCCCGACGACACCATGATCACGGCGCCGAACTCGCCGAGCGAGCGGGCGACGGTCAGGACGATGCCGTACGTCAGACCCCAGCGGATCGCGGGCAGGGTGATCCGCCAGAACGTCTGCCACTTGGAGGCGCCGAGCGTCGCGGCGGCCTGCTCCTGCTCGTCGCCGATCTCGTGCAGCACCGGTTCGACCTCACGAACGACGAACGGCAGCGTCACGAAGATCGTCGCCAGCACCATGCCGGGAAGCCCGAAGATCACCCGGAACCCGAGCGAGTCCAGCCCGCCGAACCAGCCGTTGACACCCCACAGCAGGATCAGCGACACACCCACGACGACCGGTGAGACCGCGAACGGCAGGTCAACCACCGCCTGCACCAGTCCGCGACCGGGGAACCGGCCACGGACCAGCGCGAGGGCGGTAATCACGCCGAAGATCACGTTGATCGGCACCACGATCGCCACGATCAGCAGCGACAGGTTCAGCGCCGAGATCGCCGCCGGGGTGGAGATCGCCTCGAAGAAGCTGACGATGCCCCTTTCGAACGTGCGCCACAGGATCACCCCGATGGGCACGAGGAGCAGCAGCACCAGGTAGCCGAGGGCGACCACCCGCATACCGAGGCGGGTCGGGGTCGAGACGTTCATGCCGTCTGCTCCTCACGTCGCTGGCTGCGGCTCGCGAGGATGCGCAGCACGAACAGCGTCACGAACGCGATCGCCAGCAGCGCCACCGACACCGCGGCCGCGTTGACGGGCCGGTCGATCTCGATCTGCTGCTGGATGTACTGCGACGTCATCTGGGTCTCGCGAGGGATGTTGCCGCCGATCAGGACGACGGACCCGTACTCACCGATGGCTCGGGCGAACGCGAGGCCGGCACCGCTGATGATCGCCGGGGTCAGGGTCGGGAGCACCACCTTGCGGAAGATGGTCCAGTTGCTCGCGCCCAGCGATGCGGCGGCCTGCTCGACCTCACGGTCGGTCTCGATCAGCACCGGCTGCACCGACCGGACCACGAACGGGAGGGTGACGAACGCGAGCGCGACGACCAGTCCGGGCTGGGTGGCGTTGAGCTGCACGCCGATCGGACTGTTCGGCCCGTACAGCGACAGCAGCACGATGCTGGCGACGATGGTCGGCAGCGCGAACGGCAGATCGATCAGGGCGTTGACGAAACGCTTGCCGGGGAACTCGTCGCGCACCAGCACCCACGCGATGAGTGTCCCCATCACCACATTGATCAGTGCCACCACGACCGACACCCAGACGGTGACGCGCAGCGACGCGAGGGCCGCGGGGCTGGTGATCGCGTCCCAGAAGCCGCTGAGGCCGTCCTCGAACGAGGTGACCGTCAGCGCCGCCAGCGGCAGCAGCACGATCACGCTCAGCCACAGCATCGTGATGCCGATGCCGAGCGGCCCGACGGTGCCGGTGACGGTGAACCATCGGCGCCTGCGGCGGGTGGGTGGGGTGGACGCGCTCGGCGTCGCGGACGAGTCTTCGGACTCGGGGCCGGGTCCGCCGATCTCGGACACCGATCCCCCCGTCGTAGTGGTACTGGTCACGGTGAGACTACTTGCTCGCGGCGTCGTAGATCACGGCGATCGACCCGGTGTCCTTGGCGAACAGCGAGGCGTCGACGGCCTTCCAGCCGCCGAGGTCCGCGATGGTCCACAGCTTCGCCGGAGCCGGGAAGTCGGCGGCGAACTTCTCCGCGACCGCCGGGTCCACCGGCCGGAAGCCGGCCTCGGCCCACAGGGTCTGCCCCTCGGTGGTGTAGAGGAAGTCCTTGAAGGCGTTGGCCTGCTCGAGGACCTTGCTGTTCTGGATCACGGCGACGGGGTTCTCGATCTTGAAGGTCGTCGGCGGGGTGACGTGCTCGACCGGATCGCCGTTGCGCTCTGTGAAGATCGCCTCGTTCTCGTAGCTGATCAGCACGTCACCGGTGCCCTGCAGGAAGGTCTCGGTCGCCTCCCGGCCCGACTTCGGCTGCACCTTCACGTGATCGGTCACGAGCGCGTTCACGTAGTCCAGACCGGCCTGCGGGTTCTTGCCGCCGTCGCTCTTCGCCGCGTACGGGGCGAGCAGGTTCCACTTCGCCGAGCCCGAGCTGAAGGGGTTGGGGGTGACGACCTCGACGCCCGGCGCGAGCAGGTCGTCCCAGTCCTTGATGCCCTTGGGGTTGCCCTCGCGCACGACCAGGGTGACGACCGACCCGAACGGAATTCCGTTGTAGGCGTCCTTGTTCCAGTCGGCGCTCACCAGGCCGGCGTCGACGAGGCGGGTGATGTCGGGCTCGACCGAGAAGTTGACGACGTCGGCCTGCGCGCCGTCCTTGACCTTCCGCGACTGGTCACCGGACGCACCGTAGGACTGCTGGAAATCGACGTTCTTGCCGGCTTCGGTCTCCCGGAACGCCGGGATCACCTTGTCGAAGCCGGGCTTCGGCACGGCGTAGGCGTACAGGCTGACGGTGCCGCCGCTGCCGTCACCGGAACCGCTCTCGCCTCCCCCGGCCACGTCACTGGACCCGCCGCTGCACGCGGTCAGGGCGACGGCTCCCGCGGTGACAACGGCGGCCAGGAGGCCGAAACGGGAGATGCGGGCACGAACGCTCATCGAGATGCCTTTCACGATTCGCCGCGCGGGGCGAATGGGGGGACGGGGGTCGTCGAGACCGCCGTGAACGCCGCGGCCGGGCGGCTGCGTTCACGGACACGAAGTGTGAGGAAGGTGCCCGCTGCGTGGGGCGAACCGGCCGGCGCGATGCACAACGGCGGAGGGGATCAACAACAGTCGATGTCGGCGACTGCGAGCATGCCGACAGCGATCAACGCCAATTCATGGCGGACCTGGTGTACGGCAGTGGCAGACACGCCGACGAATCTAGCAGAGGTCGGGTGACGGATCTAACCCGGCGGCCGCCGGGGGGCGCGTCAACGGGTCAGCAGCCAGCCGATGAGGACGAGGACCAGCAGCGCGATGAGCATCAGGGTGACGCGAGACCGGGGCATCAGCGCTCACCCGCCGCGACGACCTCCGCCGAGACCTGGTCCCGGTCGCGTCCGAGCAAGGCGAGCGCCCGCGCCAGCGCCACGTCGAAGATGCGCGCGACACCGTATGCGGCAGGCATCGCGACCGCCATCACCAGCAGCAACTGCGGAACGTAGGGCAGACCGATGACCCACAATTCAAGGCCGTCCCACCAACTGGCGATCTGATTCACGCCCTCACCCTACGCGGGCGCGTCTGCGGTGGACGACGGCGCCCACCGCGCCCATGATGTGGAGATGACGGCCACCGAACACGATGTGAACGGGCTGAGCACCGGCACCGACGAGTCGCTCTCCGCGAACCTGCCTGCGACGGTCGAGACCTCGACGCACCGCAGCAGGTTTCCCCCGATCGACGACTACGCGTTCCTTTCGGACTGCGAGACGACGTGCCTGATCGCGCGCAACGGTTCGGTGGAGTGGATGTGCATCCCGAGGCCGGACTCGCCGAGCGTGTTCGGCGCGGTGCTGGACCGCAGCGCGGGTCATTTCCGGATCGGCCCGTACGGACAGAACGTCCCGGCGGCCCGCCGGTACCTGCCGGGCGGGCTCATCGTCGAGACCACCTGGCAGACCGAGACCGGGTGGCTGATCGTCCGCGATGCCCTGGTGATGGGTGCGTGGCACAACAACGACCAACGGTCGCGCAGCCACCGCCGCACCCCGACCGACTGGGACGCCGAGCACATTCTGCTGCGCACGGTGAAATGTGTCAGCGGCGTGGTTGAGCTGGAGATGAGCTGCGAGCCCTCGTTCGACTACCACCGGACACCGGCGAAGTGGGAGTACACCGGCAAGGTCTACGAGGAGGCCACCGCGACCTGCGACGGCAGCGCGATCGGCGCACACCCGACGCTGCGCCTGACGTCCAACCTGAAGCTGGGCATCGAGGGCCGCGAGGCGCGGGCCCGCACCCGGATGAAGGAGGGCGACAACGTCTTCGTTGCGCTGTCGTGGTCGGATCTGCCTGCGCCGCAGACGTTCGACGAGGCCGCCGACAAGATGTGGACGACAGCCGAGTGCTGGCGCCAGTGGATCACCATCGGCCGCTTCCCCGACCACCCGTGGCGCGGCTACCTGCAGCGCAGCGCCCTGGCGCTGAAGGGACTGACCTACGCCCCGACCGGCGCACTGCTCGCCGCGTCCACCACGTCGATGCCGGAAACGCCGGGTGGGGAGCGAAACTGGGACTACCGCTACGCGTGGGTGCGGGACTCCACGTTCGCGTTGTGGGGGTTGTACACCCTGGGACTCGACCGGGAGGCCAACGACTTCTTCGCGTTCATCTCCGACGTGTCGCAGTCCGACCACGGACACCCCGACTCGCTGCAGGTGATGTACGGGATCGGCGGCGAGAAGACGCTCGAGGAATCCGAACTCGACCACCTGTCCGGCTACGACGGTGCCCGCCCGGTCCGCATCGGCAACGGCGCCTACAACCAGAAGCAGCACGACATCTGGGGCACCATGCTCGACTCGGTGTACCTGCACGTCCGCTCCCGTGACCAGGTGCCGGACGCACTGTGGCCGCTGCTCAAACGCCAGGTGGAAGAGGCGATCAAGCACTGGCGGCAACCGGATCGCGGCATCTGGGAGGTGCGCGGCGAACCGCAGCACTTCACCTCGTCGAAGGTGATGTGCTGGGTGGCTCTCGACCGGGGTTCGAAACTCGCTGCGCTGCACGGCGAGAAGTCGTACGCGCAGCAGTGGTCGGAGATCGCGGACGAGATCAAGGCCGACGTCCTCGAGCACGGCGTCGACGAGCGGGGGGTGTTCACCCAGCGGTACGGGCACCCGTCGCTGGACGCCTCGCTGCTACTGGTCCCGCTGCTGCGCTTCCTGCCCGCCGACGACCACCGCGTCCGCGCCACCGTGCTGACCATCGCGGACGAGCTCACCGAGGACGGCCTGGTGCTTCGCTACCGCGTCGAAACCACCGACGACGGACTGTCCGGCGAGGAGGGCACGTTCACGATCTGCTCGTTCTGGCTGGTGTCCGCACTCGTCGAGATCGGTGAGCTTGCCCGCGCGAAGCGCCTGTGCGAGAGGCTCCTCGGCTTCGCGAGTCCCCTCAAGCTGTACGCGGAGGAGATCGACCCCCGCACCGGAAGGCATCTCGGCAACTTCCCGCAGGCGTTCACCCATCTGGCGCTGATCAACGCGGTGGTGCACGTCATCCGCGCCGAGGAGGCCGGCGACACCGGAGCCTTCCAGCCCGCGCACTCCCCCATGTGAGCCCACCCGCCCGCCCCGCCACCCCCCAGCCCATTCGACCGAATGTGGCCCTCGGTCACTTCAAGTGACGGAATGCCACATTCGGTCAGATGGACGGGGGTGTGCCAGGGGTCAGGAGAAGCGGGACAGGAGCCGCTCGGCGTCGGCGGCGATCTGCCGCACCACCTCGCCCGCGGGCCGCACGTCGCGCACCAGGCCGACGGCCTCGCCCGCGTACACCACGCCGCGGCGCGGATCGGCGGCGTCGTACTCCTGCTCCAACTTCTCGACCGGCGTGTCGGTGCCGTGGAAGTCGCGGGTGAAGTCGTTGGCGATGGCCCGGCCGCCCCACCGCTCGGGCCACGGCTGGTGCCGCGCCCGGTCGAACACCTCGGTGTAGACGGTGTCGGCGCTGCCTGCGTCGACGACCGCGGTGCGCGCGTAGTCGGGGCCGACGGTCTCGGGACTGGCCAGCAGGGCGGTGCCGATCAGTGCGCCCTGCGCACCGGCCGCGATCACCGCCGCCAGGCCGCGGCCGGTGCCGATGCCGCCGGCCGCCAGGACCGGCAACTCGGTGGCGTCGAGCAACTCCTGGAGCAGCGGGAGGGTGCCGATGCGCCCGGTGTGCCCGCCGGCCTCGCCGCCCTGGGCGATGACGACGTCCACGCCGGCGCGCTCGACGACCCGCAGATCTTCGAGCGTGTTCACCTGGGAGGCAACGAGAATCCCGGCGGCGTGCGCCCGCTTCACGTACGGCGCGGGATCGCCGAACGACAGGGTCAGCAGTGTCGGGTTCTCGTCGATCGCGGCGCCGAGGAGGGTGTCGTCGTCGTCGAGCGACCACGTCATCAGGCCGATGCCGACCCGACCGCCGCGCTCACGCGCGACCGCCGCCTCCGACGCGATCCACTCCGGTGTCGTGTACCGGGCCGCGCCGAGCATGCCGAGGCCACCGGCCTTCGACACCTCGCCGGCCAGCGCGCCGCCGGCGCGTCCACCCATCGGGGCGCCGAGGATCGGCACCTCGAGTCCCAACGTCTCCGTCAACCAGGTCTCGAGCATCGTTCCCCTCTCGGCTGCGACTCCGCCGCCCGTGAGTCTTTGCGGCCCGGGGGCGGACCAGAAGGACTCACGGGCGCGCAGCGCCTACTTCTTGGGCTTGTCCGCGACCGACTCGTTCGACAGCGCCGCCACGAAGGCCTCCTGCGGGACCTCGACCCGACCGATGGTCTTCATCCGCTTCTTGCCCTCCTTCTGCTTCTCGAGCAGCTTGCGCTTACGGCTGATGTCGCCGCCGTAGCACTTGGCGAGCACGTCCTTGCGGATCGCGCGGATGTTTTCGCGGGCGATGATCTTCGAGCCGATCGCGGCCTGGATCGGCACCTCGAACTGCTGGCGCGGGATCAGCTCGCGCAGCTTGGTGGTCATCTTGTTGCCGTAGGCGAAGGCGGCGTCCTTGTGCACGATCGCGCTGAACGCGTCGACGGCCTCGCCCTGCAGCAGGATGTCGACCTTGACGAGCGCGGCCTGCTGCTCGCCCGCCTCCTCGTAGTCGAGGCTGGCGTAGCCCTTGGTCCGAGACTTGAGGGCGTCGAAGAAGTCGAACATGATCTCGCCCATCGGCAACGTGTAACGCAGCTCGACACGCGTCTCCGAGAGGTAGTCCATGCCACCGAGCTCGCCGCGGCGGCTCTGACACAGTTCCATGATCGCGCCGGTGTATTCGCTCGGCGCGATGACGGTGCACTTGGCCATCGGCTCGTACACCTCGCGCACCTTGCCCTCGGGCCAGTACGACGGGTTGGTCACCTCGTGCTCGGAGCCGTCCTCCATGATCACGCGGTACACCACGTTCGGCGCGGTGGAGATGAGGTCGAGGCCGAACTCACGCTCGAGGCGGTCTCGGGTGATCTCCATGTGCAACAGGCCGAGGAAGCCGCAGCGGAAGCCGAAGCCCAGCGCCACGGACGTTTCCGGCTCGTAGGCCAGCGCGGCGTCGTTGAGGCGCAGCTTGTCCAGCGCGTCGCGCAGCACCGGGTAGTCGGAGCCGTCCATCGGGTACAGACCGGAGTAGACCATCGGCTTGGGGTCGCGGTAGCCGGTCAGCGGCTCGGTCGCGCCGTTGCGGAAGGTGGTGACGGTGTCGCCCACTCGGGACTGGCGCACGTCCTTGACGCCGGTGATGAGGTAGCCGACCTCGCCGACGCCGAGGCCGACGGTGGCCTTGGGTTCGGGCGAGATGATGCCCACCTCGAGCAGTTCGTGGGTGGTGCCGGTCGACATCATGGTGATCTTCTCGCGGGGACGGATCTTGCCGTCCACCACTCGCACGTAGGTGACGACGCCGCGGTAGGCGTCGTAGACAGAGTCGAAGATCATCGCGCGCGCCGGACCGTCCGCGTCGCCGACCGGCGCGGGCACCTGCTTGACGACCTCGTCGAGCAGCTCCTTCACACCGACACCGGTCTTGCCGGAGACCCGCAGCACGTCCTCCGGCTCGCAGCCGACGATGTGCGCGATCTCGGCGGCGTACCTGTCCGGGTCGGCCGCGGGCAGGTCGATCTTGTTGAGCACCGGGATGATGGTGAGGTCCTTCTCCATCGCCAGGTACAGGTTGGCCAGGGTCTGGGCCTCGATGCCCTGCGCGGCGTCGACGAGCAGCACCGCACCCTCGCATGCCTCGAGCGCGCGGGAGACCTCGTACGTGAAGTCGACGTGGCCCGGCGTGTCGATCAGGTGCAGGACGATCTGTTCGGTGGTGCCGTCCTCGTTCTCGACGGTCCACGGGAGCCGCACGTTCTGCGCCTTGATCGTGATGCCGCGTTCGCGCTCGATGTCCATCCGGTCGAGGTACTGCGCGCGCATCGCGCGCTCCTCGACGACCCCGGTGAGCTGCAGCATCCGGTCCGCCAGCGTCGACTTGCCATGGTCGATGTGCGCGATGATGCAGAAGTTCCGGATCCGCGACGGATCCGTGAACGTCGTCTCCGCGAAGTTGCTGCTCAAGCCCAATTCCCTCATCTCACTCGCGCACCTGTACCGACCCGGTCCGGTCGCCCGTCCCGCACTGGTCCCGCACCGGGACGACGTCCGCCGCGTCCCGTGCCCTCCCATCATCCCTTGACGGCAGGTGCGCGTACACATCGAGGGTCACCACCGGTGACTTCACTGCGCGGGGACCGCACGTCCGGCGGTCCGGGGTCGAAGGTGGGCCGTGAGGTCAGGGCGTCACGATGGCGAAGTCCGGGTCGGGCGCATCGAGATAGCCGACCAGCTCGACCAGCTTGCCGGCGTCACCGTCGACCGCCACCTCCTGCGCCGCGATCATGGCGTCGAGACCGCGGCGGCCGAGCAGGGCGTCGTGCAGATTCTGTCGGGTCAGGGTGAACGCGACATCGGGTGCGGGCATTTCGCCGTCCACGTCGAAGTGCACCAGCACCCCGTTGCGGAGCTGGGTGCGGTGAGTGAGCGCGGGATCCGTCAGATGCCAGTCGATCGTGATCCTCGCTGCCCAGGCGCGCGGCCCGTCGACCCGCAGCGAGATCGCGTCGAACAGCTGCTCCACGTTGAGCGCCGCGGAGATGTCCTGGGATGCCGTGACGGTGGGGGTTCCGATCGCGCCGTGGCGCAGTTCGTAGGCGCCCATGAGGAAGAAGTTCCGCCACGTGCCGTTCTCGGACCCGAATCCGAGTTGCTCGAGGGTGTCGGCCTGCAGCGCCTTCGCCTCGGCGTTGTCCGGATCGGCGAAGATCACATAGTTCACCACCTGTGCGACCCAGCGATAGTCACCCGCGGCGAACGACTCGCGGGCCTTGTCCAGGACCGCCTGCGCACCGCCCATGAACTCGACGTGCCGCTGCGCCGCGTCGACAGGCGTGTGCTGCCACAGGGTCGCGGGGTTGCCGTCGAACCAGCCCATGTAGCGCTGGTAGATGGCCTTGACGTTGTGGCTGACCGAACCGTAGTAGCCGTGTGTGTGCCACGCCTGCTCGATCGCGGGCGGGAGCTGAATCTCCTCGGCGAACTCGATTCCCGTGACGCCCTTGTTGATCGCCCGCAGCGTCTGGTCGTGCAGGTAGCCGTACAGGTCGCGTTGCAGGGACAGGAACTCGGTGAGCCGCTCGGTGCCCCAGGTCGGCCAGTGGTGCGAGGCGAACAGGACGTCCGATTCCGCCGCGTACTTGTTGATCGACTCCGTCAGGTACTTCGCCCACACGTGCGGGTCACGGACCAGCGCACCACGGAGGGTCAGGAGGTTGTGCAGCGTGTGCGTGGCATTCTCCGCCATGCACAGGGCTCGCCGGTCCGGGAAGTGGAAGTTCATCTCCGAGGGCGCCTCGGTGCCGGGTGTGAGCTGGAACTCGATGCGCACGCCGTCGAGCACCTCGGTCTGCCCGGTCCGGCCGATGTCGACGGTAGGCGTGATGAGGGTCGGTGTCCCCGTCGAGGTGGTCGGTCCGAGACCGGCGCCGACCGCTCCGTGCGGCCCGCGCGGCAGCGCGGCGCCGTACATGTAGGCCGCCCGCCGCCCCATGGCGGTGCCGGCGTACACGTTCTCCGCCACCGCGTGCTCGACGAATCCGGTCGGCGCAAGGATGGGGCAGCGCCCCGCGGCCACATCCTCCTCGGTGGTGACGCCCTTGACTCCGCCGAAGTGATCGATGTGGCAGTGCGAGAAGATCACTCCCGTCACCGGCCGTTCACCGCGGTGCTCGCGGTACAGGGCCAGCCCGGCGGCGGCGGTCTCGGCCGAGATCAGGGGGTCGATCACGATCACCCCGGTGTCGCCCTCGACCAGGGTCATGTTGGACAGGTCCAGCCCGCGAATCTGGTAGATCCCGTCGGCGACCTCGTACAGCCCCTGCATCGCGCACAGCTGGGACTGCCGCCACAGACTCGGATGGACCGTTGGCGGGCAGTCCTCGTCGAGGAACGCGTATCCGTCGCTGTCCCACACCACCTCGCCGCTCGCGTTCGTGACCACCCCGGGTTCGAGCGCCGCGACAAAGCCGCGTCGGGCGTCCTCGAAGTCCTGAACGTCGCCGAACGGGAGCTCTCGGGACGCGCTCGCGTTCCCGTTCTGGACAGTCGCGGTGGCATCGCTGCTCATGGCATCTCTCCTCGTGATTCCTCGGGGCTCGATGCGAGCATGTCACCGGCGACGATCCGGTGCCCTCATCCAGACCGGATGAATCGGTGCCGTGGCGGGTGCCCATCCGACCGGACCGCACCCGTCGCTAGGTTGGAGGCATGGCTTCGAAGTGGACGCGGATCGGCAGGCAACTCGGCGACATCGCACTGCGTGAGGGCCCGCGGCTGCTGAAGGGATTGCAGAAGTCCGGGGTGCTGCCCCGGGCGAAGACCGCGGCGCCGGAACGAAAGCCGGTCCGGCCCGGGCGCCCGGTGTCGTCGACCTCGGCCCCGACGGCGCACCGCGCCCGCACCGTCGCGTATGCACCGGACCTGGACGGCCGCGCCGATCCCGGCGAGGTCGTCTGGACCTGGGTCGCGTACGAGGAGGACGCGGGCAAGGGCAAGGACCGGCCCGTGCTCGTGGTCGGACGCGACGGCGAGACCCTGCTCGGCCTGATGCTGTCGTCGAACTCGGACCGGGAGGGCCAGCGCAACTGGCTGGCACTGGGTGCCGGCGCCTGGGACGGCGAGCACCGCCCGAGCTGGGTGCGACTCGACCGGGTCCTCGACGTCCCCGAGGCCGGGATCCGCCGTGAGGGCGCGATTCTCGACAAGGGCCGTTTCGACAAGGTCGCCGCCCGGTTGCGCCGAGACCACGGCTGGTCCTGACACGAACGCGGATCGGGCGCCGGCCAACAGTGGCCGGCGCCCGATCATCGGTCGCGAAACGAGTTGTCAGTCGTGGAGCCGGTCGAAGCGTCCGAACAGCGAGCGGTAGGCGAACGCGCCCAGCGCACCACCGATCAGCGGGAACACGATGAAGGCCCACAGCTGAACCGGCGCGCCGTCCTGGTACCAGGCGACGGCGAAGCTGCGCGCCGGGTTGACCGAGGTGTTGTCGATCGGGATCGACATGATGTGGATGACGGCGAGGGTGAAGCCGATCGCGATGCCGGCGAGCGGCACGTCGGACAGTTGGTCGGTGGACGCGAGGACCACGAACACCAGCAGCGCGGTGAGCAGGATCTCGATCACGATCATCGCGCCGATCCCGTAGCCGCTCTGCAGGACGCCGCCGAGCGGCCCCTGGATCGCGGACGGGCTGTGGTCGCCCCATCCGTTCGCGCCGAGCCCGTTGGTCGCCCGATCGTAGGAGGGCAGGCTCTTGGCGACCGCGAACAGCACCACACCGGCGACGAGACCGCCGAGCACCTGGGCGCCCACGTACATCAACGCCTTCACGGCCTCGATGCGGCCGATCAGGAACTGGCCGAACGTGACCGCCGGGTTGACGTGGCAGCCGGACACCGGGCCGATCGCGTAGACCAGGAACGCCAGGGTCAGACCGAAGGCGAGCGCGACACCTAGATTGCCGACCTTGCTGCCCGCGATGACGGCCGTGCCGACCGAGACGAACACCAGCACGAACGTGCCGATGCCTTCAGCGACGTACTTCTTGGCATCGGAAAAGTGTTCCTTCTCGGAGATTTCCTGTGCTGTGGGAGACATGTGCCACCTTTTTGCTGCGTCGAAGACGGAACGGGAATAGCTCCGGTCGGACGCTACGCGAGACGTACCATCTCCACAACGACATCGAGGTCTGTCGAGCCGCCTCCCGAGTAGATTCCCTTGAGCGGCGGCACGTCCGCGTAGTCCCGCCCGACGGCAACCGACACGTGCTGCTCGTTCACCAGGACCGCGTTCGTCGGGTCGTATCCCCACCACGACCCGGTCCATGCCTGAACCCAGGCATGTGACTCGGCACTGACCGCCTCCCCCAGTGCCGCATCCGGATTCGGATGCAGGTAGCCGGACACATATCGACTGGGAATTCCCATGGCACGCAGCAGAAGCAAGGTCAGGTGCGCGTAGTCCTGACAGACCCCGCGTCGCTCCTCCCACGCCTCCAGTGCGGAGGTGTGCACGCCGGTCGCTCCCGGCACGTACGACATCTGCTCGTGCACCCACCCGGCGGCCGCGACGACGGCGTCGGCGGGCCGGTTCTCGCGGCGCAGACGCTGCGCGACCTCGTCGAACCGGTTGCCGGCGGGGACGTACGCGGTGCCGCACAGGTATTCGCCGTACTGGTCGCGAATGTGATCCTCGCCCAGCCGATCCCAGCCGACGGTGTCCGCAGGGATCGTGACGGCCTCGGTCTCGACCACCGACGAGCCGGTGACGGCGAGCGTGGTGTGCGGGGCGTGCAGGTCGAACGCGGTGACCGCGGTGCCCCAGTAGTCGGTGTAGCGGTACGCCCGGGTGGCGGGCACCGTCTCGACCCGGTTGTGGATGACGTTCTGCCGCGCGTCGCTGCGCGGCGTCAACCGGGCCTCGTTGAACGACGACGTCACCGGTGCGTTGTACGCGAATCCGGTGGTGTGCACCACCCGCAGTCGCCAGGTCATCGCTCCCCCTCCACTCCCGCGGCCACCCCGGCCCCGGCGTCGGTCCACGCCACCCAGGGGGCGGAGTGGAAGTACTGCTGCGCGATCGCCTCCCCCAGGGTGCGGCAGGTGTTCTGCAGCGCGAGCAGGCGCAGTTGCAGGTCCTCCATCACCACCCCGGGCGGCAGGAACTCGAGCTCGCTTCGGGCCCGCCCGAGGATGCGCTGCGCCTCGTCGCGGGTCCCGACCCGGCTGTGCGGGTGGGTGTCGAGCTGGTCGAGGCACAGCTCCGCCTGCCGGATCGCGTGGAACACCGACCGCGGGAACAACCGGTCGAGCAGGATGAACTCGACGACGCGGTGGGCGTCGAGAGCCCCGCGGTAGGTGCGCAGGTAGGTGTCCTGGGCTCCGGCCGACCGCAGCACCGTCACCCAGGCCGGGGAACTGTTGCGGTCCCCGGCACGCGAGAGCAGCAGTCGCACCAGCATGTCGACCCGCTCGACGGAGCGGCCGAGCAGCAGGAAGCGATAGCCGTCGTCACGACTGAGGGTGGAGTCGGCGAGGCCGGCGAACATGGCGGCGCGGGTCTCGACGTAGGCGAAGAACTCGTGCGGACCGAGCCTGCGCGCGGCCCTCTCCCGTTCGGCGAGACCGTGATACGTGGTGTTCAGGCACTCCCACATCTCGGTGGACGTCACTTCCCTTGCACCGCGGGCGTTCTCCCGTGCGCGCGAGAGCGAGTCGACGATCGAGCCCCCTCGATCCCTACCGAACGCGACCAGATCGGTGAGCGACCACACGTCGAGCGGACCTTCCGGCGTGTCGATGCCGAGCACCCGAAGCAGCAGCCGTGACGACCGGTCCGGGTCGACGGTGGAGTCCTCGAACAGCTGGTGGACCGCGACGTCCAGGATCCGGGCGGTGTCGTCGGCCCGCTCGACGTACCTGCCGATCCAGTACATCGACTCCGCGTTACGTGCGAGCATCGGGGCCCACCGCCTTCCCGTCCGACCCGGCCGCCGCTCGTTGTCTGGCGTTTTGCTGCTGCTGTTGCTGCTGCTGTCCGGCGGACAGTTCCGGGCCGAGTTCGCTGTGCCCGGGCCGGACCGGCTCCCCGACCAGTTCGCCGCCGCCGAGCTCGCGTTCGGTGTCGGGGACCCGGCCGGCCAGCACCCAGGTGTCCTTGCTGCCGCCGCCCTGGCTGGAGTTGACGACGAGCGACCCCTCCGGCAGCGCCACCCGGGTCAGCCCGCCCGGCAGCACCCACACGCCCTCGCCGTCGTTGACGGCGAAGGGGCGCAGGTCCACGTGTCTCGGCGCGAGGACGTCCCCGACCTTGGTCGGCACGGTGGACAGCTGGACCACCGGCTGCGCGATCCAGCCGCGCGGGTCGGCGCGGATCTTCGCGGCGACCTCGGCGAGTTCCCGACGCGAGGCGTCCGGCCCGAACACGATGCCGTAGCCACCGGACCCCTCGACCGGCTTGATCACCAGCTCGGCGAGCCGGTCGAGGACCTGCTCGCACTCGTCCGGCAGCCAGCACCGGTAGGTGTCGACGTTCGCCAGCAGCGGCTTCTCGCCGAGGTAGTACTCGATGATCGAGGGCACGTACGTGTAGACCAGTTTGTCGTCACCGACCCCGTTGCCGACGGCGCTGGAGATGACGACGTTGCCCGCCCGGGCCGCGTTGAGCAGCCCGGCGACGCCCAGGACGGAGTCGGGCCGGAAGTGCATCGGGTCGAGGAAGTCGTCGTCGATGCGGCGATAGACGACGTCGACCTGCCGCTCCCCCTCGGTGGTGCGCATGTAGACGACGTTGTCGCGGCAGAACAGGTCCCGACCCTCGACGAGTTCGACACCCATCTGCCGCGCCAGCAGCGAGTGCTCGAAGTACGCGGAGTTCGCGATGCCGGGGGTCAGCACCACCACCGTCGGGTCCGCGGTGTTGACCGCGGCCGACGCCCGCAGCGCCCGCAGCAGTTGTGCGGCGTAGTCACCGACGGCCCGCACCCGGTGCGAAGAGAACAGGTCGGGAAACACCCGCGCCATGGTGCGGCGGTTCTCCATCACATAGGACACCCCGGACGGGGACCTGAGGTTGTCCTCGAGCACCCGGAAGGTGCCGGTGGCGTCGCGGACGACGTCGATGCCTGCGACGTGGATCCGGACGCCGTTGGGAGGCACGATCCCGGCAGCCTCGCGGTGAAAGTGTTCACACGAGGTGACGAGACGTTTCGGGACCACCCGGTCACGCAGGATCTCCTGGTCTCCGTACACATCGGCGAGGAACATCTCCAGCGCCCGGACGCGCTGGGTGATGCCCCGCTCGAGGGTGGCCCACTCGCGTTCGGCGATCACCCGGGGCACCAGGTCCAGCGGGAACGGCCGCTCCTGCCCGGAGAGGGAGAAGGTGACCCCCTGATCGACGAACGCCCGGGCGAGCGCGTCGGCGCGGGCGGCGAGATCGGCGGCGTTCGACGGCTCGAGGGCAGCGAAGATCCCCTCGTAGGGTGGCCGCACGGCGCCGCCTGCATCGAACATCTCGTCGTAGGCGAGGGCGTAGCGGCCGATGTCGGTGTATCCGTCGAACACGTCCCCGGCCCCGGTTCCGGGGACTGGTTTCGTGACTGTTCGGGCGTTCATCCGCCCATGGTCCGCCAGCGGCAGCCACCCGGCAGCGCGCACGGTAACGTGCAGGTGAGCAGCCTGAAACAACTGCGTTTCCGGCACCTGGCAACGGCCGGGAGCGACCCGCGGTTTGGGTCATCAGGTTCGGCACTGGTAACGTGGCCTGTCGGTGCACATACGCACCCGAAGCTTTCTCAACCAGAAAACCAGCGAAGACGACAGGATTTTACGCGTGGCCAACATCAAGTCCCAGGTGAAGCGGATCCGTACCAACGAGCGTCAGCGACTGCGCAACCAGTCGGTGAAGTCCTCGCTGCGTACCGCGATCCGTTCCTTCCGCGAGGCTGCTGCCGCGGGCGACAAGGACAAGGCCAACGAGCTCCTCGTCTCCGCCAGCCGCAAGCTCGACAAGGCTGCCAGCAAGGGCGTCATCCACGCCAACCAGGCTGCCAACAAGAAGTCGGCGCTCGCGCTGGCTGCGAACAAGCTCTGACCTAAACGTCATCGCTGGAGACCGCCCGGTCCTCGATCGGGCGGTCTTTTCGCATGTCCGGGGCCCGGGCCGGACATGCGAAAGACCGGTCAGCCGCGCAGCTCGGCGACCCGGCGGACGGCGTACTCCACCGCGTAGTCGGCGTCGGCCGCGGCACCCTTGACGTCGGCGTTGAGCTGGGCCACCACCTCGAGCGCCGAACCGAGGGTCTCCGGCCGCCAGCCACGCGCCTGCGCCTGTGCCTTCTTCACCTTCCACGGGGCCATGCCCAGGCCCGACGCCATCCGGAACGGGTCGCCGCGGCCGGCCGAGTCCACCCGGGCGATCGTGTGCACGGCGTCGGCGAGGGCGTCGGCGAGCAGCACGTGCGGCACTCCCCGAAGCATCGCCCAGCGCAGGGCCTCAAGTGCCCCGGACCGGTCGCCCGCGACCGCCAGTTCCGCGACGTCGAATCCGGACACCTCGGCCTTGCCGGAGTAGTACCGCTGCACCGCCGCGGCGTCGATCTTCCCGCCGGTGTCCGCGGCGAGCTGTGAGCAGGCCGCGGCGAGCTCGCGCAGGTCGGAGCCGACCGCGTCGAGCACCGTCTCGATGACCTCCGGGGACACCCTCACCCCGGCGGCCCGGAACTCGGACCGCACGAAGTCGGCGCGTTCCGTCGGCTTGAGTTTCGCGCACTCGTGCACCTGGGCGCCCGACTTCTGCAGCGCACCGACCATCGCCTTCGCCCGGCCTCCCCCGGAGTGCAGCACGACGATCGTGAACCCGTCGGGTGGCGCGGCCGCGGCGTCCAGCACCAGGGTGACCGCATCCTTGCCTGCCTCGGCTGCGGCCTCGAGGACGATGACCTTGTCCTCGGCGAACAGTGACGGGCTGAGCAGTTCCGCGAGTTCGGCGGGACTGGTGTCGCCGGTCCGCAACCGGCTGACGGGCACGTCCTGGGGATTGTCGGATGCCGCGCGTACCTCCGCGACGATCGCGGAGACGGCGCGGGCGACGAGGAATTCCTCGTCACCGAGAACGAGATGCAGCTGTGCGGGAGCGGCGGAGGTCACCACACGATCCTGTCACGCCCGGCCGACGCGTCGGCGCCGGCGGTGCGTGACGGCGACACCCCCGCCCGCGCCGCGGCTGACCGCGACGTCGCCGCCGCGGTCGGTGCGCGCGACGGTGGCGCCCATCTCCTGCAGGGTCCTCAGGATCCCGGGGTTGGGATGGCCGAAGGTGTTGTCGGCGCCGACCGAGACGATCACCAGCCGCGCCCCGACCGCGCGAAGGAACTCCGGTGTGGTGGTGCGCGAGCCGTGGTGTGGAAGTTTGAGGATGTCCGCGGCGACCGGGACCCGGTCCCGCAGCAGATCCCGCTGTCCGTCCGCCTCGACGTCCCCGGTGAGCAGGATCCGGCCGGCGACGGTGTCCACGGACAGCACCAGCGACTGGTCGTTGGCGGCGGCGTCGCCGTCGCCGGGGTCGCGCGGCGCGGGCAGGGTCGGGCCGAGCACCCGGAATGTGAGTGCCCCCGCCGTCAGCGTCTGCCCGGCCCGCGCCTCGACCACCGGCACCCCCGCCGCCGACGCCTGCCGCTGCACCTGGCCGAACCCCTCCTCCGGCAGCCGCATCGGGCCGGTCACCACGCCGCCCACCGACCGCCCTCGCAGCACCCCGGGCAGTCCGTCGATGTGGTCCGCGTGCAGGTGGGTCAGCACGACGGCGGCCACCGATCGCGCGCCGAGACGGTGCAGACAGTCGTCGACCGGTCTCGGTTGTGGCCCCGCGTCGACGACCACCACCGACCCGTTCCCGGCGTCGAGCACCAACGCGTCGCCCTGCCCGACGTCGCACGCCACCAGCACCCAGCCGCGCGCCGGCCATCCCGGCCACAGCATCCGGACCGGCAGCCACACCAGGGCCACCCCGAGCAGCACCGCGGCGAGCAGGACCCGCAGCCGCCGCACGGCGATCGCCGTCACCGCGGCGACCACCACGGCGGCGATGACCGCGAACCCGATCGCACCGGACGGCACCGAGACCGACGCGCCGGGGAGGGCCGCCGACGTCCGCGCCACCCACAGCAGCCACCACAGCAGCGGCGCGGTGACGTGGGCGGCGAGCGCACCCAGGGGAAGCCACGCCGTGCCCGCCGCCGCGACCACCGCGCCGATCACCGTGACCGGGGCGATGACCGGCGCGACCGCGAGGTTCGCCGCGACGGCCACCGTGCTCACGGTGCCGGCCATCGCGGCGACGAGTGGCACCGTGACGGCGTGCGCGGCCACGGCCACCGCGACCGCCTCGGCCGCCACCCGCGGCCAGCCGCGCCGCTGCAGCCACCGCGCCCAGCGCGGCGCCACCAGCACCAGCGCTGCGGTCGCGGCCACGGACAGTGCGAAGCCGAAACTGACTGCCAGGTCCGGGTACAGGGCGAGCAGCGCGATGACCGCGGCGCCGAGCGCGGGCATCGCCTGCCGCCGCCGGCCCACGACCATCGCCAGCAGGACCACCGCCCCCATCGCGGCGGCCCGCAGCACACTGGGCGACGGCCGCGCGAGAATCACGAAGCCCACCAACGCGATTCCGGCGACGACGGCGGTCGTGCGTGGCCCGAGCGCGAGCGCGCGGGTCAGCAGCAGCACCGCACCGAGCAGAATGCTCACGTTGGCGCCCGAGACCGCCGTCAGGTGGCTCAGCCCGGCGGCGGTGAAGTCGTCCTCCACCAGTTCCGGCAGAGCGGTGGTGTCGCCGACGACGAGTCCCGGCAGCAGTCCCGCGGCGTCGGGCGGCAGGGACCGCGCCGATGCCGCGGCGAACCGGTCCCGCACGTGTCCGGCGGCCCGCTGCGCCCAGGACGGCTCCCCGAGCAGGCGGGGTGGGCCGGTGGCGCGGACCACCGCGACGGTCAGGTCGGCGCGCTTCGGTTTGCTCACCGCGCCACGCAGTTCCACACGCCGGCCGGGCAACAGATCCTGCCAGCCGTCGGACGGGGCGAACACCAGGACCGCGCCGCCCACCTCGACCGCGCCGGTGCCCCGCCCGATCGTCCGCAACGCGGCCCGCACCATCACCGTGCCCCCGCGCGCGGACCGGACCGGCTCGGGATCGCCCCGGGTGTCGACGGTGAGGGTGACGTACCCGCCGCGGTCGGCGAGGGGATGCGTCGCGACGGCGTGTGCACGCACCGCGGTGGCTCCCGCGAATCCGGCGCCGACGAGCAACGCCGCGACGGCGGTTCCGCCCAGCGCGGACCACCGGCCGCGACGGGCGATCAGCCCGATCGCCACCGCACCCGACGTGGCGACGACCGCCACCCACAGTGCCGCACGCCAGCCGGCCACGAGTCCGATCGCGGTTGCGGCCCAGCACATCACCGCGGACGGCAGCAGCCGCAGGTCGATCGGACGGGCCTGCCGGTCCGTCACCGAACCGTCACGAGGTCGCGCAGCTTCTCCAGGCGGGCCGGGCCGATGCCGTCCACCTCTCCGAGCTGCTCGACATCGGTGAACCGGCCGTTGGTGGTGCGCCAGGCGACGATCGCGGCGGCGGTGACCGGACCGACGCCGGGCAGCGCATCGAGCTGCTGCTCGGTGGCCGCGTTCAGGTTCACCGGCCCGTTCGGACCGGCCGAGGCGGCCGCAGCCGTCCCGGCACCCGGCCCGGCACCCACGGTCGCGCTGCCCGCGACCGGTGCCGCGCCGGGCGGCGGAGCGACCCCGACCAGCACCTGATCTCCATCGTTCAGTCGTTGAGCGAGGTTGAGCCCCAACAGGTCCGCCCCGTCGCGGGCACCTCCCGCAGCGGCCAGTGCGTCGGCGACCCGTGAGCCCTCCGGCAGGTGGACCAGGCCGGAGGTGTGCACGAGACCGACCACGCTGACCACGAGCTCCTCGGCCGGCGGCCCGGACGGCGCCGGGTCGGGCCGCGGCGGGTCGGTCGGCTCGTCGCCGGCGGGGACCGTCGCGGCGACCGGCAGCGGTGCCACCGTCTGCGCGACCGGACGGTCCCGCCACACCACGACCGCGCCGATCCCTGCCGCGGTCAGTGCGACGAGGGCCAGCGCGACCACCCCTCGCCGGCCGGGTGCGAAGCGCAGACGCGGACCGGACGGCTCGGGATCCGGGTCGAGCCAGCCGGGCTGCGCGTCGTCAGGTGACGGGTCGGCGCCCTCCCCCGTCCCGGGCGCCGCTGCGCCTCGTCCGGTGACGGCGTCGAGTCTGCGCCGGATCTGCTCGCGTGCCTCGTCGGTGCTGCCCATGCCCCGACGCTAGGACGGCGCTCGGAGCGAATTTCCGCGCAACGGGCGCAAACCCGCTGGGCTGTGGATGAATTCCGGCGCTGTGGACTACTCGGTGTCGCCGGTGTCCGGTGCGGGGTCGCCGACCTCCGGACCTGCGCCCGCGCCCCCCGGGACGACCAGTAGCCCGACCGCACCCGGCCCCAGATGGCTGGCGATGACCGGCCCCAACTCCGCGACGACGAACTCGCTCGCGGCCGGCAGTCGTGGGCGCAGGGCCGCGGCCACCTCGGCCGCCCGCTCGGCTGCGCCGACATGGTGCACCGCGACCGCGACGTCGCCGGGACCGGCCTGGTCGACGGCGGCGTCGACCAGCTTGGCGAGCGCCTTGGTCGCGGTGCGGGTCTTCTCCCGCAGCACCAGTTTGCCGTCGACGAGGTGCAGCACCGGCTTCATCGCGAGCGCGGTACCGAGCAGCGCGGCCGCGGCACCGATACGGCCGCCGCGACGCAGGTGGTCGAGCCGGTCGACCATGATCAGGACCCGGCCCCGGTCCGCGACCTCGACGGCCCGCTCGTAGACGGCGCGCAGTCCGCCACCCGCGCGCGCGACCCGAGCCGCCGCCAGTACTGCGAATCCCAAAGCCATTGCAGTGGACTGGGAGTCGACGATGCGAACCTTCTCCCCCAGCTCCTGCGCGGCCTGTCGGCCCGCCTCCCACGTCCCGGACAACTGCCGCGAGATGTGCACGGCGACGACGCCGTCGCCGCCGCTGTCCTCGAGCGCCTGCGCATACACGGCCGTCAGTTCGCCCGGCGAGGCGCCGGAGGTGGTCACCCCGGTACCGATGTACAGATCCTCCGGCATCGGGTCGAGCCCTTCCCGCAGGTCCTCCCCGTCGACGAGCACGTGCAACGGAACCACCCGGATGCCGAGTTCCTCGGCCAGGTCCGGGTCGAGGTAGGCCGAGGAGTCGGTGACGACGACGACGGACATCGGGCCTACCGGGCCTCGTCGACGACCGCGTGCGCGCCGTCCCCGGCGAGGACGTCGCGAATCGTGGACAGCATCGCCTCGGCGACGGCCTCGTGTCCGGCCCAGCCCCAGTGGATGCCGTCCGGGTTTCCCTCGCCGGAGAAGATGTCCGGGCGGACCGCCTGTGCCAGATCGACCAGGGGAACACCCGTTTCGGCGCTCCACTGCTCGAGCGCACGGACCGCGGCCGGCCGGCCGGCGTGCACCTTGCCGTAGGCGTCGCTCAGGTGCACCGACGGCAGGCAGCCGATCACCGGCAGTTCCGGCCGCATGTAGGCCAGCGACGTGCGGCACTCCTCGAGGTACTCCACGCTCAGCTTCGGCGGCAGCGCGACCGGCCACCCGAGCGGGGACAGTCGGGGTTGCAGCCACTGGTAGGCGTTGCGGACCTGACGGCGCAGCGCCGGCGGCCGCACGTACCGCAACTGTTCCCGCAGCGCGGTCGGCAGCGGGGACGGCAGCGAGTCCATGCCGCCGACCGCGAACACGACCGCAGCGGCCCTGGGCACCGTCGCCCACACCCGCGGATCCTGGATCAGCGCCCAGTACGCGTCCCGGCTGGTCCAGCCGATCCGCGCGACCAACTCGACGTCCCAGCCGAGTTCGGCGGCGACGAGATTCGGCCAGATCCGAGGATGGTTGGCGGGCAGGCCGCCCTTGGGTCCGAAGTACGAGAGCGAGTCGGCGATCACCAGCAGGGTCGGGCGGTCGCCCCGCCCGGGAGCCGTATCCAGGTCAGAGGACATCGCCGGCCACCCTCGCGGAGGCGTTCCACACGTCCAGGCGCCAGGACACCGCGTCGGGTTCCCCGTGCCCGGTCAACTGCACCCAACTGGTGTTGCCGAGACCGCCGAACACCGGCCAGCGGTCCACCGGCAGATCCAGCAGCGCGGCGGTCAGTGCGGCGATCAGGCCGCCGTGCGCGACCAGCACGACCGGGTCCTCGCCCCACCCCGGGCGGGCGGCGAGCAGTTCCTGCACGACCGGGACCGACCGCCTCGCGACGTCGACTCGGCTCTCCCCGCCGGGCGGAGCCCAGGTGGCGTCGGCACGCCAGGCGGCGCGGGCACCGGGATCACGCTCGTCGACCTGGGTGTGGGTGAGCCCCTGCCACTCGCCGAGGTGGGTTTCCCGCAGTCGCTGGTCGGTGGCGACGGCCAGCCCTGCATGATCACCGAGCGCGGTCGCGGTGTCCAGCGCCCGACGCAGGTCGGAGCTGACGATCTCGGCCGGGCCGCGCTCGCCCAACGCCCGGGCCGCCGACTTGGCCTGCACGCGCCCGAGCTCGGACAGGTCCGTGTCGAGCTGGCCCTGCATCCGGTCACCGGCGTTGTACTCGGTCTGCCCGTGCCGCAGCAGGATCAGTCGCCGCGGCGGGGCCGCGATCGAATGCCGCGCCGGAGACGCCGCGGCAGCTGTCACCGCCCGGACTCCGGCTCGCCCTGGTCGGCGCCGCCCAGTTCGGCGGCCTGCTCGTCCACGACGTCACCGTCGGAGTCGGCACCCCATTCGGTCGACCGCGGCTCGATGCCGTCGACCGGGACGATCGGGCAGTCCTTCCACAGCCGCTCCAGGCCGTAGAAGTTGCGCTCGTCGTCGTGCTGGACGTGGACCACCAGGTCGACGTAGTCGAGCAGCGCCCAGCGGCCCTCCCGGGTGCCCTCCTTGCGGACCGGCTTGTGCCCGGCCTCGCGGAGCTTGTCCTCGATGTTCTCCACGACTGAGTTGACCTGGCGCTCGTTGGAGGCGGAGGCGATGACGAAGCAGTCGGTGATGACCAACTGCTCGGACACGTCGAGCACCACCACGTCGTTGGCCAGCTTCTCGTCTGCGGCCAGCGCGGCGATCCGCGACATCTCGAGTGCTTCGGCGGATGCGCTCACTTAGGTGTTCTCCCGGTTCGGTTGACTGATGTTGTTCTGCGGTGCCGGCCCCGACACCGTGACCGCCCCGTCGAGGCGCTCGGCATCGCGTGGTCGGTACAGGTTGCGCTTGGAGATGTACTGCACCACCCCGTCCGGCACCAGGTACCAGACGGGCCGGTTCTCACTTGCCCGCTTCCGGCAGTCCGTGGACGAGATCGCCATGGCGGGGATCTCGACGAGGGTCAGGGCGTCCGGGCGGTCGGCGAGATGTTCGGCCAGGTGGTCGTCGCCGAGCTCGTACCCGGGCCGGCTCACACCCACGAACTTGGCCAGCTCGAACATCTCCTCCCAATTCTGCCAGGACAGGATCGTCTCGAGCGCGTCGGCGCCGGTGATGAAGAACAGGTCCGCGTCGGGGTGCTGGGAGTGCAGGTCACGGAGGGTGTCGACGGTGTAGGTGTCCTTGTGGCGGTCCACGTCGACCCGGCTGACGGAGAAGCTCGGGTTCGACGCGGTCGCGATGACCGTCATCAGGTAGCGGTCCTCGGCGGCGCTGACGTCCTTGCCCGCCTTCTGCCAGGGCTGCCCGGTCGGGACGAAGATGACCTCGTCGAGATCGAAGCGGTCGGCTACCTCACTGGCCGCGACGAGGTGTCCGTGGTGGATGGGATCGAACGTGCCACCCATCACGCCCAGCCGCCGTCGGCGCTTGCCGGCCATCTCTGCGTTTCGCACGAGGATCGAGCTTACTGGCACGGTCCGGCGTCAGATCGGCAGCAGCCCGGAGACGACGGCCGCCAACTGCTGCGCGTTGCGGCACTCGTGCATCTGCACCACGTCGGCGTACACCTTGGCGGCGGAGTCGCCGCTGCCCCACTGTCCGCGCGGCTCCGGGTTCAGCCAGTGCGTGTGCTTGGCGACGGTGGCCAGGTGTGCGAGCGACGCGACGTTCGTGTCGCGGTAGTTGTTGCGGGCGTCGCCGAGGATCAGCATCGACGTCTTCCCGGTCAGCGTGTGCGCGAACCGCTCCGCGAACACCCCGATCGCGTTGCCGTAGTCGGAGTGCCCGTCGTAGGCGATCAGGTCCGCTTCCCGGATCATCCGCGACATCGACGCGCCGAGATCGGCCCCCGAGTCGAAGAACCGGGTGACCTCGTCGGTGGTGTCGATGAACGCGAAGACCCGCACCCGGGAGAACTGCTCCCGCAGCGCGTGCACGAGCAGCAGCGTGAAGTTCGAGAACCCGGCCACCGATCCCGACACGTCGCACAGCACCACCAGCTCCGGGCGGGCGGGACGGGGCTTGCGCAGCACCAGGTCGATCGGGACCCCGCCGGTCGACATCGACTTGCGCAGGGTCTTGCGCAGGTCGATCGCCCCGGCCCGGGACCGCCTGCGGCGGGCGGCGAGCCTGCTCGCGAGCTTGCGCGCCAGCGGGCTCACGGTGCGCCGCAACGCCACCATCTCGGTGTCGGACGCGCGCAGGAAGTCGACCTCCTCCGCGAGCTTGGGCACCCCGTAGCTCGCGACCCGTTCCCTGCCGAGTTGTTCGGCGGAGCGGCGGCGGGTCTCGACCTCGACCATCTTGCGGAAGTCGGCGATCCGCTGCGCCGCCGTGCGGCGGGCGATCTCGGTGGCGTAGTCGGCGGCCTCGTGCTCGGCCTGGCCGGCGTTGCCGAGCAGGCCGTCGAGGATCCGCGACAGCAGCGTCTCCGGCGCCACGTCCCGCAGCGCCTGGTAGGCGGAGAATGAGGGCCCCTTCGAGGACTGGTACTGGCCGAGTTGCTCGACGAGTTGCGCCGTCAACTGTTCGACCCGGGCAAGTGCCTCCGGGGAACCGTCCACGAGCAGTCCGGCGATCAGCTCGCGCAGCGCCTCGAAGTCGACCTCGCCGTCCTCGCCCCGCGGGATGTCGACGTCGATCTCCCCGGTGCCGTCGGCGCGCTGACCGACCCCGGCCGGGAACCACAGGTCGAACAGGGCGTCGTAGGTGGCCCGATGGGTGGGCCTGCGCAGCAGCGCGCAGGCGAGCCCCTCCCGCAGCGCCTCCCGGTCGAGGAGGTCGAGCACCGACATCACCTGACCGGCGTCGACTGTCTCCGACGGCCCGACGGCGATCCCCCGCTTGCGCAGGGCCTCCACGAAGTCCACGAGATGCCCGGGCAGCCCGTACGGTGCCGCGGGAACCCCGGACGGGCCTGCGGTGACGGCCATGACGCCTCCTGTGTCTTCTCGCCCGCGACCTAGTTGAGGCGCAGCTCGGCGGCAGCGCGCTGCTGGTCGGACTGGTGCTTGAGGACGACGCCCATCGTGGTGCGGATCGCGTCGTCGTCGAGGGTGTCCATCCCGAGTGCGAGCAGGGTGCGACCCCAGTCGATGGTCTCCGCGACCGACGGCAGCTTCTTGAGCTGCATGCCACGCAGCACCCGGATGGTGCGCACGAGCTGTTCGGCGACCGCCTCGGGCAGCTCGGGAACCCGGCTGGCGAGAATACGGCGTTCGAGGTCGGCGTCCGGGAAGTCCAGGTGCAGGAACAGGCAGCGCCGCTTGAGCGCCTCGGACAGCTCCCGGGTGCCGTTGGAGGTCAGCACCGTGAACGGCTTGCGGGTGGCGGTGATGGTGCCGAGTTCGGGCACGGTGACCGCGAAATCACTGAGCACCTCGAGCAGCAGCCCCTCGATCTCGACGTCCGCCTTGTCGACCTCGTCGATCAGGAGCACGGTCGGGTCCTCGCGGCGGATCGCGGTCAGCAGCGGGCGTGAGAGCAGGAACTCCTCGGCGAACACGTCCTGCTTCGTCTCGTCCCACGAGTGCTCCGAGCTGGCCTGGATGCGCAGGATCTGCTTGGCGTGGTTCCACTCGTAGAGGGCGCGGGCCTCGTCCACGCCCTCGTAGCACTGCAACCGCACCAGTTCGGCGCCGGACGTCTGCGCCACGGCCCGCGACAGCTCGGTCTTGCCGACACCGGCCGGACCCTCGATGAGCAGCGGCTTGCCGAGCCGGTCGGCGAGGAACACCGCGGTGGCGGTGCCCTTGTCCGCGAGGTAGCCGGTCTCGGCGAGCCGGGCGATGACGTCGTCGACGCTGCTGAACACGGGCGGGGTGAGGGGAAGTGCTCGATCCACGATGGAACCTTTCGGGCTGGAGGTCAGGCGGGGCGGGTGTGACCGTCGCCCCACACCACCCACTTGGTGGAGGTGAGCTCGGGCAGGCCCATCGGGCCGCGGGCGTGCAGCTTCTGGGTGGAGATGCCGATCTCGGCGCCGAACCCGAACTGCTCCCCGTCGGTGAAGGCGGTCGACGCGTTGACCATGACGGCGGCCGCGTCGACGCGGGCGGTGAACTCGCGGGCCGCGGACAGGTCGTCGGTGACGATGGCCTCGGTGTGCCCGGTGCCGTAGCGGTCGATGTGCTCGACCGCCGCGTTCAGGTCGGCGACCACCTTCATCGCGACGTCCAGGGTCAGGTACTCCTCGGCCCAGTCGGCCTCGGTGGCGGGCACCTGGCCCTCCAGGTCGCCGTGGATGACGACGCTCTGCGCCTGCAGCGCCTGCGTCAGCGCGGGAACCGCGGTGTCCGCGATGGCGGCGTCGATCAGGATCGTCTCGGCGGTGTTGCACACACTGGGCCGGCGGGTCTTGGCGTTGATCACGATCTTCTCCGCCTTGACCAGGTCGGCCGCGGAGTGCACGTAGACGTGGCAGTTGCCGACACCGGTCTCGATGGTCGGCACCGTGGCGTCGCGGACGACGGCACTGATCAGTCCGGCGCCGCCACGCGGGATGACCACGTCGACGAGTCCGCGGGCCTGGATCAGGTGGGTGACGGAGGAACGGTCCTCGCTGGGCAGCAGCTGCACGGCGTCGGCGGGCAGCCCCTGTGCGGTCAGCGCGGAGCGCAACACCTCGACGAGGGCGGCGTTGGAGGTCTTGGCCGACGACGAGCCGCGCAGCAGGGCGGCGTTGCCGGACTTCAGTGCCAGACCGAACGCGTCGACGGTGACGTTGGGCCGGGCCTCGTAGACCATGCCGACCACGCCGAGCGGGACGCGCAGCTGACGGATCTCGAGGCCGTTCGGCAGGGTGGTGCCACGCACGACCTCGCCGATCGGGTCGGCGAGGCCGGCGACCTGCCGCAGACCGGAGGCGATGCCGTCGATCCGGTCGGCGGTCAGCCGCAGCCGGTCGATCAGCGATTCCTCGGTGCCGGCGGCGCGGGCGGTCTCCACGTCGACGGCGTTCGCCGCGAGCACGGTGTCGGTCGCGGCGAGGACGGCGTCGGCGGCGGCGTGCAGGGCCGCGTCCTTCTGCGCCGTGGTCAGCAGCGCCAGCGTCCGCGACGCCACGCGTGCGCGGCGCGCGGCCGCGTGCACGGCCTCCCGGACGGAGTCGGTCACCTGGGCACCCTCGTTCACCGCGGTCATGAGTACAGCGTAACGACCGCTAAGCACAGGGGTGCGGGGCGGAGTGCCCGTCACACCGCGGAGTTCGACACGCGCACGGAAGTTCGACACACACACGGGCGATTGTTAGCGTGGCTTCGTTATCCGCTGGTGGCTTCGGACCGGGTACCGCGTCGACGTGACGGTGTACCGGAACGGTTTCGGAGCATTGCCGCGAGCCAGAGCCATCCGGTGGGGGCCGGACAGAGCCACAGGGCCGCGCGCCGTCGACACCCGACCAGCACCGCCGCCGTGCGGGCGTCGAAAAGATGCGTGCATCAGGTACGTACCCCGCCGGCGCGGCACATGCCTGCCGGGCACGAGCTCGGGACGGCAGCGCTGAGGAGCGCACACATGATCCCACAATCACAGATCAGCAGCGCCGACATCACCGCGTCACCCGACGTCACCGTTGTCGACGAGTCATCGGTCAAGCGGGCCGTGAAGGCGACGATGCTCGGCAACGCGATGGAATGGTTCGACTTCGGCGTGTACGCCTACCTGGCGACCACACTCGGGAAGGTCTTCTTCCCCGAGGCCAGCGGCGTGGCACAGCTGTTGTCCACCTTCGCGATCTTCGCCGCGGCCTTCGTCGTGCGCCCACTCGGCGGGCTCTTCTTCGGGCCGCTCGGCGACCGGATCGGACGCAAGCGTGTGCTGGCCACGACGATCGTCATGATGGCCGCGAGCACGTTCGCGATCGGACTCGTTCCGAGCTACGCGTCGATCGGGGTGGCCGCACCGATCCTGCTGGTGGTGTTCCGTCTCCTGCAGGGCTTTTCAACCGGTGGCGAGTACGGCGGCGCCAGCACCTTCGTCGCCGAGTACGCCCCGGACCGCCGCCGCGGGTTCTTCGCCAGCTTCCTCGAACTCGGCACGCTCGCCGGCTACGTCGCCGCCGCAGCCCTCGTGACCACGATCCAGGCGCTGACCACGGACGAGGCCCTGGTCGGCTGGGCCTGGCGGATCCCGTTCCTGATCGCGGGCCCGCTCGGGCTGATCGGCCTGTACCTGCGTCTGCGGCTGGAGGAGACGCCGGCTTTCCGGGCGCTGGAGGACGCCCGCACCGAGACCGACGGGACCGCGGAGTCCCCCCAGGTGAGTGCGCTGGCGAAGCTGCGCGAGACCGTCACGGGCAGTTGGCGGCCGATGCTGCTGTGCATCGTCCTCGTCGCGACCTACAACATCGCGCACTACGGTCTGCTCACCTATATGCCGACCTACCTGTCGAACACCCTCGGATACGACGAGACGCACGGCCTGCTCCTGATGATCGTGGTGATGGTCGCGATGATGGCGGCGATCACCCGGGTCGGCGCACTCTCCGACCGGCTGGGCCGAAAGCCACTGCTGCTCATCGGTTTCGCCGGCTTCTTCGCCCTGTCCCTGCCGGCGTACCTGCTGATCGGACAGGGCGGCTACCTCCCGGTGATCGTCGGTCTGGCCATCCTCGGTGCGTTGCTGCTGCTGTTCGTCGGCGTCTTCCCGTCGGTGCTGCCCGCCCTGTTCCCCACCGGTGTCCGCTACGGTGCGCTCGCGATCGCGTACAACCTCGCGGTCTCACTGTTCGGCGGCACGACCCCGTTGGCGATCACGGCACTCGAGGACGCGACCGGGAGCACCCTCGTCGCACCCTTCTACATGATGGGCGCCGCCCTGATCGGTGGTTTCGCGGTCCTGCTGATCCCCGAGACCGCACGACGCCCGCTCGAGGGCTGCGCCCCCGCGGTCGCCACGGAATCCGAGGCCCGTACCGTGCTGCGGCGCCTGCGGACCCGAACCGCACACGCCGCAACCGAACTCGCCCGCCGGCCGCAGGCCGATCACGCCTGAGCAGTCACCACCCCACCATCCGACCGAATGTGGGATTCGATCACGTGAAGTGACCGAATCCCACATTCGGTCAGTACCCTGAGCTCATGTCCGGCACCGTGACCGTCCTCGGCAGCGTCAACATGGACCTCGTGGCCACCACTCCCCGAATGCCGCGTCCAGGAGAAACGGTGCTGGGCAACGGATTCCATACGGGGTCGGGCGGGAAAGGCGCCAACCAGGCGGTCGCGGCGGCACGCGCGGGCTCGGACGTCACCTTCCTCGGCGCGGTCGGCGACGACACGTTCGCCGCACCACTGCGGGCCGGCCTGGCCGACGCGGGGGTTGACGTGACACTGCTGCGCGTGGCGCCCGGACCGAGCGGGGTCGCCGCGATCACCGTCGATGCGACGGGCGAGAACTCGATCGTGGTGGTGCCCGGCGCGAACGCCACCGTCACCACCCTGACCGAGGCGGACCTCGCCGCCGTCGCACGCGCGGACGTGCTGCTGTGCCAGCTCGAACTGCCGGTCCCGACGGTCACCGCCGCTGCCGAGCACGCCCGCGCCGCGGGCACCACGGTGTTCCTGAATCCGTCTCCGGCGGGTCCGCTTCCGGATGCGCTCGTCGCCGCCGTGGATGTGCTCGTCGTCAACGAGACGGAGGCCGGCCAGCTCGGCGAAGCCACCCTGGACCGGGTGCCCCACCTGATCACGACACTGGGCGGTCGAGGCGCCCGCTGGCGAGGACCCGACGGTGCCTCGGCGCACGCCGAGGCACACGCCGTCGCGGTCGTCGACACCACCGGCGCCGGCGACGCGTTCACCGGCACCCTCGCCGCGTCGTGGCACCTCGGTCCGACGGCGGCGCTGCAGCGCGCGACCGCGGCCGGGGCACTGGCGACCACCCGACCCGGCGCGGCGGCGTCCTCCCCCACCGCCGCGGAGGTGGACGATCTGCTCGCGCGACATCCGGACGCCAAATCGATGCGCAACTAGTTCGCCTGGCATACCATCGCCCCACTGCGGCCAGAGTGAGTCAGATCACATGCCGCCCGTCGAATGGGGTACCGGATGAACCGGACAGTTGCGGGCACGACCATCGCGGATCTCGCGTTCCGTGCCGCCGAGGCGTACGGCAACCGTCCCGCCGCGCGCTGGCAGAGCACACCGGACCAGTGGGAAGAGATCAACTACCGGGAGCTCGCCGACCGGGTCACCGACTTCGGGGCCGGCCTGATCGACCTCGGGCTGTCTCCCGGCGACCGCGTCGCGGTCCTCGGAGCCACCCGCCCGGACTGGTCGATCGCACACCTGGCGATCGTCGCGGCGGGCGGCGTGCACGTCTCGGTCTACCCGACCAACTCCGCGGAGGAATGCGCGTGGGTGGTGGGCAATTCGGAGGCCCGCGGCATCGTCTGCGAGAACGCCGAGCAGGTCGCCAAGATCGCGGCCGTCCGCGACCAGCTCCCGGCTCTGGAGTGGATCGTCGTCCAGGGCGGTGAGGCGGCGGGTGCGGTGCCGGCGGACGAGATCCGCGAACGGGGCCGCGCGGCCGGCGCCGAGGAACTGCGGCGACGTTCGGCCGCGGTCGATCCGTCGGATCCGTACGTGTTCATGTACACCTCGGGCACCACGGGGCCGCCGAAGGGCTGCGTTCTCTCCCACGGCAACTACCGCGCGATCATGACCGCGAATGTCGCCCTGGACGAGATCGAGGGCATCGAATCCGACGAGGACATGGTGCTGTACCTGTTCCTGCCGCTCGCGCACGCATTCGCGCTGCTCTTCCAACTGCTGGCGTTCGACCGCGGCGGGGTCATCGCCTACTGGGGCGGCGACACCGCCCGCATCGTCGCCGAGGTGATGCAGGTGCGGCCCACCCATCTGCCGTCGGTGCCGCGCGTGTTCGAGAAGGTCTACACCCTGGCGGTCGGATCCAAGCCTGCCGAGGAGCGTGACCGGATCCTCGCCGCCGCGGCACTCGGGGTCCGGGTGCGGGACATGGAGCAGGCGGGCGAACCGGTGCCCGCCGAGTTGAGGACGCAGTTCGACGCCGCCGATGCCGCACTGTTCCAGGGCGTGCGGGCCCTGTTCGGCGGCAACCTCGATCTCGCGATCACGGGAGCCGCCCCGATCTCGAAGGAGATCCTCGAGTTCTTCTACGGCTGCGGCGTGCCGCTGATGGAGGGCTTCGGAATGACCGAGACCTCCACGGGCGCGACGGTGAACACCGCCCGGAACCACCGGTTCGGCACCGTCGGCCGGACGCTGCCCGGCATCGAGGCCCGGGTCGCCGAGGACGGCGAGCTCCTACTCAAGGGCGGCAACATCTTCCAGGGCTACTACAAGATGGAGGACGCGTCGTTCGGGGCGATCACCGACGGCTGGTTGCACACCGGCGACCTCGCGTCGATCGACGAGGACGGCTACGTCTCGATCATCGGCCGTAAGAAGGACATCATCGTCACCTCAGGCGGCAAGAACCTGACACCGGCGAACCTGGAGAACGATCTCAAGCGCTCACCCTGGATCAGCCAGGCCGTCATGCACGGCGACCGCCGCCCCTACCCGGTGGTGCTGGTGACCCTCGACCCGGAGACGGTACTGCCCTGGGCGCAGGCCCAGGGCCTCCCGGATTCGATCGCCGCGCTGTCGACACACCCGACCGTCGTCGATCTCGTCCAGCAGGCTGTGGACGCCGCGAACGCCAAACTGGCTCAGCCCGAACAGGTCAAGAAGTTCGCCATCGCCGACCGGGACCTGTCCCAGGAGACCGGCGAGCTGACCCCGACCCTGAAGATCAAACGGAAGGTGGTCGGCGAGAACTTCGCCGCCGTGTTCGACGCGATGTACACGGACTGACCCGCCGGGAGGCGGCGCCCACCCCGGCGCCGCCGTCAGTCCAGCCACTCCAGCGCGGCCGTCACCAGCGCCGCCACCCCGGTGTCCAGGGTGGGCCGGATCGCGGGGGCGAACTGCGGGGAGTGGTTGGACGGCAGCGGCGTTCCGTCGCTCATGTCGAACCCGCCGAAGAACCAGTAGGCGAGCGGGATTCCGAGTTCGGTGGCGAGGTCGCCGACGTCCTCGCTGCCCGCGACGGGCCCGATCTCGAACACCTTGTCGTCGCCGAGCAGGCCGCGCAGCACCCCGAGGGTGCGCCGGGTGGCGTCGGCGTCGTTCACGGTGAGCGGGAAGCTGTTCAGCTCGGTGATCTCCGGCTGCATCGGGGCACCGGACGCGTCGGCCTCGGCGTTGGCGATCCGGGTGATGCCCTCGGCGAGCTGCTCGGCGACGTGGGTGTCGAAGGCTCGGGTGTTGACCTTGAGCACCGCCTCGTCCGGGATGACGTTCTCCTTGGTGCCTGCCTGGAACGAGCCGACGGTGACCACGGCCGGGTTGGTCGGCGACACCTCACGCGAGACCAGGGTCTGCAGCCGCATCACGGTCGAGGCGCCCATCACGACCGGATCGATCGTGTGGTCGGGCATCGACCCGTGCCCGCCGCGGCCGAACATCCGGATCTGCACGCTGCGCGCCGCGGCCATCGCGGTGCCGGGGCTGGCGAACACGGTGCCCACCGGGCCCGGCATGACGTGCTGGCCGAGCACCACCGACGGGGCGGGGATCTTCGAGTAGAGACCGTCGTCGATCATCCGGCGGGCGCCGTCGCCGAGCTCCTCGGCGGGCTGGAACAGCGCGACGAGAGTGCCCGACCACTGCTCCCGCCCGGCGGCGAGCAGGTCCGCGGCACCGAGCAGGCAGGTGACGTGCATGTCGTGACCGCACGCGTGCATCACCGGCACTGTGTCGCCCGCGCCGTCGACCGCGGTGGCGGTGGACGCGTACTCGAGCCCCGTGTCCTCGCGGACCGGCAACGCGTCCATGTCGGCCCGCAGCAGCACCACCGGCCCGTCGCCGTTCCGCAGCACCCCGACCACGCCGGTGCCTCCGATGCCGGCCGTCACCTCGTACCCGGACGCGGCGAGCCGCTCGGCGACGATTCCCGCCGTGCGGTGTTCGGCGTGCGAGAGCTCGGGATGCGCGTGCAGGTCTCGGTAGAGGTCGACCAGCTCGGCGGCGAGCGCGTCGAAACCCGACAGAATCGTGTGATCGGTCACGTCCATCCATCAGGCCTACCACGCCGTAGCGGATTTCGGCGTCAGGTCCCGGCAGGCGGTCATCGTTGTCGGCGTCGTCGGGCACGATGGACGCCATGACCTCAGCCACCACGGATCTACGCGCCGACGCCGAAGCCCTGCTACGGGAACTCGCAGGCCCGGACGCACGGCTGCGGGAGGACCAGTGGGTCGCCATCGAGGCGCTGGTCGTCCAGCGGCGGCGCGCACTGGTCGTGCAGCGCACCGGCTGGGGCAAGTCCGCGGTGTACTTCATCTCCGCGAAGCTGCTGCGGGCCCGCGGGCACGGCCCGACCGTCATCGTCTCGCCGCTGCTGGCGTTGATGCGCAACCAGGTCGACTCCGCCGCACGCGCCGGGGTGCGGGCGGCGACGATCAACTCCGGCAACGTCACCGAGTGGGACGAGATCCACCAGCGCATCGCGGACCGCGAGGTGGACGTGCTGCTGGTCAGCCCCGAACGGTTGAACAACCCCGACTTCCGGGACCAGGTGCTGCCGTCCCTGGCCGCGGACGCCGGCCTCGTCGTGGTCGACGAGGCCCACTGCGTCTCCGACTGGGGCCATGACTTCCGTCCCGACTACCGGCGCATCCGCACCCTGATCGCCGAACTGGGCGACGGCATCCCGGTGCTGGCCACCACCGCGACCGCCAACGACCGGGTGGTCGCGGACGTCTCCGCCCAGCTCGGCGTCGGCGGCGCCGAGACGCTGGTGCTGCGCGGTGGACTCGAACGCGAGTCGCTGTCGCTGTCGGTGGTCCGTATCGACGAGGCGACCGAGCGGGCGGCCTGGCTCGGGCAACGGCTCGACTCGCTGCCCGGGTCGGGCATCATCTACACCCTCACGGTGTCCGCGGCCCGCGACCTCGCCGCGCTGCTGGCCGAGCAGGGGCACACCGTCGCCGCGTACACCGGGCAAACCGACACCGCCGAGCGTGAGCAACTCGAGGCGGACCTGTTGAACAACCGGGTCAAGGCACTGGTCGCAACGTCGGCCCTCGGGATGGGCTTCGACAAGCCCGACCTGGGGTTCGTCGTGCACCTGGGGGCGCCGTCCTCCCCGATCTCGTACTACCAGCAGGTCGGCCGCGCCGGCCGCTCCACCGACCGCGCCGAGGTGGTGCTGCTGCCCGGGCACGAGGATCGGCAGATCTGGAGTTACTTTGCCTCCGTTGCCTTCCCGCGCGAGCACGTGGTGCGGCGCGTGCTCGAGGTGCTCGACCCCGAGCGTCCTCAGTCCACGCAGGCCCTCGAACCGCTGGTCGAGCTGAACCGGTCGCGGCTGGAGATGGTGCTCAAGGTGCTCGATGTGGACGGGGCGGTCCGCCGGGTGCGCGGCGGCTGGATCGGCACCGGGCAGCCGTGGGTGTACGACGCACCGCGCTACGAGCGGCTCGAGCGGGCCCGGTCGGCCGAGCAGCAGGCGATGGTCGACTATCAAACCACGTCGATGTGCCGGATGGAGTTCTTGCGTCGCCAGCTCGACGACCCGCTGCTGTCGGACGGTGCGGCGCCGTGCGGTCGCTGCGACAACTGCACCGGCGTCGCCGTCGACGCCACCGTCGACGCGGAGTCGATCGCCCGGGCGAGGGCCCGCCTGGACCGCCCCGGTGTGGACCTGGCGCCCCGCAAACAGTGGCCGACCGGCCTGGCGAAGCTCGGAGTCTCGTTGTCCGGGAAGATCACCGACGGCCCGGAGACCGGGCGGGTGCTCGGCAGGCTGTCCGACCTCGGCTGGGGTCAGCGACTGCGCGCAGTGTTCGACGGCCCGGACGGTCCCGTCCCGGACGCCGTGGTCGACGCCGCGATCAAGGTGCTGGCGTCCTGGGACTGGGCAGTGCGCCCGACGTCGGTGATCGCGCTCGAGTCCGAGTCCCGACCGCAGCTGGTGTCGTCGCTTGCGGCCCGGCTGGCGCAGGTGGGCCGGCTGACCGATCTCGGCGTCCTGCCCCGCACACCCGGCCACCCCCCGGTGTCGGCGGCGAATTCCGCGTACCGCGTCGCCGGGCTGGCGGGCGCGTGGACGGCACCGGACCTGACCGCGGTCAGCGGGCCGATCCTGCTCGTCGACGACCTGTCGGACACCGGCTGGACGTTGACGATGGCGGCGCGCGAACTCCGGTCGGCGGGCGCCGACGCCGTCCTGCCGTTCGCGTTGGCGAGCGTCAGCTGATCGAGCCGCGGACGGCCCCTGACGACGGTGGCCGTCCGCCTGTCGGGTGCCGCGCCGACGAGGTCCGCGAGGACGACCACAATCGCCCGAAACACCCCGAGCGCTACACAATGTGTCGCACATCACATCCATGGTCTCACCAGCATCGAACCCGGCGTGTTGCAACCAATTTCGCATCACGGGGGTGAAACGGCCGTGCTCCCGTTGTTACGTTCGGATTGCATATGAAGCCAGCTACGGAGAGCAGTACCCCAACCCTGTCACTTCACCCGCCGACGATGACGGACGACCCGAGGCACCGGGCGACCGCCTGCCGCAGGCCGACGGTCGCCGACGGAACCAGGATGTGGGAGATCGCCCGCGACTCGCGAGTGCTCGATCTCAATTCCAGCTACTCCTACCTGTTGTGGTGCAGAGATTTCCACGACAGCTCCACCGTCGCCGAGATCGACGGTCGCGTCGTCGGGTTCGTCACCGGATTCGTCCGGCCACAGGACCCGCAGACCGTGTTCGTCTGGCAGGTCGCCGTCGACGAGAGCGCACGCGGCCAGGGAGTGGCCGCCGCGATGCTCGGCGACCTCCTCGATCACCTTGCACACCAGGGGATCACCCGCCTGGAAACGACGATCAGCCCGGACAACACCGCGTCGATCGCCCTGTTCACGGCATTGGCCCGCAACCGCTACACCACCATCACGAAGCGAGAACTTTTCACCCCCAATCACTTTCCCGATACGCACGAATCCGAAGAGCTCTACGTCGTCGGGGACGAGAGCACCGAAGGAGCGCGATGATGACCACCGCAGTCGACACCAGCATCTTCACCACCCTCGAATCCGAGGTCCGCAGCTACAGCCGGTCCTGGCCGACCGTCTTCGAGTCCGCGTCCGGGTCCTGGCTGCGCGCCGAGGACGGTCGCGAGTACCTGGACTTCTTCGCCGGGGCAGGCGCACTGAACTACGGCCACAACAACCCGGTCCTCAAGCGGGCCCTCCTCGACTACATCGACGCCAACGGCATCACCCACGGCCTCGACATGCACACCGTCGCCAAGCGGCGCTTTCTCGAGACCTTCGAGGACCTCGTCCTGACGCCGCGCCGACTCGACTACAAGGTCCAGTTCCCCGGACCCACCGGCACCAACGCGGTCGAATCGGCGCTCAAGCTCGCCCGCAAGGTCACCGGACGCGAGTCGATCGTCAACTTCACCAACGCCTTCCACGGCATGACCCTCGGGTCCCTCTCTGTCACGGGCAACTCCATGAAGCGTGCGGGCGCGGGGGTCCCCCTCGTCCACTCCACGCCGATGCCGTTCGACAACTACTTCGACGGCGAGATGCCCGACTTCCACTGGTTCGAGCGCGTCCTGGACGACGCGGGCAGTGGCCTCAACCGGCCCGCCGCCGTGATCGTCGAGACCGTCCAGGGCGAGGGGGGCGTCAACGTCGCCCGCCCCGAGTGGCTCCGCGCCCTCGCCGACCTGTGCTCCTCGCGCGGGATCCTGCTCATCGTCGACGACGTCCAGATGGGCTGCGGTCGCACCGGCCCGTTCTTCTCATTCGAGATCGCCGGTATCACGCCCGACATCGTCACCCTCTCGAAGTCCATCGGCGGCTACGGCCTTCCGATGGCCCTGACCCTGTTCAAGCCGGAACTCGACGTCTGGTCCCCCGGCGAACACAACGGCACCTTCCGTGGCAACAACCCCGCCTTCGTCACGGCCACCGCCGCGCTCGAGCAGTACTGGTCCGACGATCTGCTCCAGCTGTCCACCGCGTCCAAGGGCCGGCGGATCGGGGAGATCTTCGCCAACCTCGCGGATTCGTTCGACGGCGTCAGCACCCGCGGTCGCGGAATGGTGCAGGGCCTGGTGTTCGACGATCCGGGCAAGGCGGTGAAGGTGTGCGGCCTCGCATACGACGAGGGCCTGTTGGCCGAGACCTCGGGCCCGTCGGACGAGGTCGTGAAACTTCTTCCGCCCCTGACGATCACGAGCGACGAATTGAACCACGGCCTGAGCATTCTCGCCGAAGCCACTGCCAAGGTCTGCGCCTGACGAGGAGATTTCCCATGATCGTTCGCACCACCGATGAGATCACCGACACCGACCGCGACATCACGAGCGCCGACGGCAACTGGCGTTCCAAGCGCATCGTGCTCGCCGGCGACGGCGTCGGGTTCTCCTTCCACGAGACCACCATCGCCCCCGGCTCGGTCAACGAGTTCCACTACGCCAACCACATCGAGGCCGTCTGGCTGATCGAGGGCGACGGCATCCTCACCGACCTGGACAGCGGCGAGGTGCACGAACTGCGGCCGGGCACCATGTACCTGCTCGACGGCCACGAACGGCACCGCGTCGAACCGGTCACGCAGATGCGGATGCTGTGCGTGTTCAACCCCCCGGTCACCGGCCGGGAGGTGCACGACGAGAATGGCGCCTACCCGCTGATCGAGATGCCCGCCTGACGTTCAGGAGTACGCCATGACGCCCGTGCCCGTCGCCCTCGGACCTCACGCCGATCCGGCCCTGATGGACGCGATCGTCCGCGCCGGCGGACAGTGGTCACCGATGGAGGGGGCACGGGCGTTGGTCTGGGACGCCGGGCCGGAGAGGTTCCCCGAGACGCTGCCGGAGTCGATCCGCTGGGTGCAGCTCTACTCGGCCGGGGTCGAGGAGTGGTTCGCCGCGGGCATCATCGCCCGCCATCCGGGAGTCGAATGGACCTCCGCGGCGGGGGCGTTCGCGGCCACCGTCGCCGAGCACGCGCTCACTCTGCTGCTTGCGGGTGTGCGTTCGCTCCCCGACCAGATCACCGCGACAAGTTGGCGGCAGCAGGAGTTCTTCGGCCGGGTCGGGACGCTGCGTGGCAGCCGGGTCGGCATCCTCGGCGCCGGCGGCATCGGCCGCGCGCTGGTCCCGATGCTGACGGCGGTCGGCGCGACCGTGGTGGCGGTGAACCGGTCCGGAACACCGGTACCCGGCGCCGAGGTGACGCTGCCCGCCGAGCGCACCGACGAGATGTGGAGCCAGGTCGACCATGTCGTGATCGCGGCCCCCGCGACCGCCGACACCCGGCACCTGGTCGGTGCCGAGCAGTTGCGGCGGCTGGGCCCCCGGTCCTGGGTGATCAACGTGGCGCGCGGCTCCCTCGTCGACACCGACGCCCTCGTCACCGCGCTGCGCGACGGCACGATCGGCGGTGCCGGGCTCGACGTCACCGACCCCGAACCGCTGCCCGACGGGCATCCGCTGTGGGCCCTGCCGAACGCCATCATCACCCCGCACTGCTCGAACCCGCCGGCGGTGCGGCCCCCGGCATTCGCCGAGCACGTCGCCGCCAATGTCGCCCGCTTCGCGGGCGGCGAGCCGCTGGTCGCCCGGATCGACCCGTCGACCGGTTACTGACCGGCCAACTGACACGCTCCCCCGCGCCCCGGGTGGCAACCGGTTGCACTCGCACCGGTCGCCACCCGGGGCGCACTGCTGTCTCGTGCCGAATCCGCCGAATCCCATTGACAACCCCGGACCGCTGTGGTCATCATGAATTAATCAATCACGCGATTGATTTTAGGGGATGGGGGTCCGCGCCCACCGCGCGAACCCGACGCACAGTCCGGCGACACCGGCGCGGTCACACCACCCCCGCCCGTGAGCACGTCAGCCCGTAGACAGCTTCACCTCGACCACGGCGTCGCGCCCTCGACGCACGGGGAGAGAGCCAGTCCCGCACGTGATCTGCGGTCTCCGTTTCGATCGGAAACCGGCACCACTCACCACCAGTTGTACGACCGTCAGCGGTCCCCGGCACCAGCCATCGCGCGCTCGTGCCGTAGGGGCATGCCTCGACGTGTCCACACCTGTCTCGTAACCATCTGCGCCACAGACAGTTCCTTCACCGACACCCGGCGTACGGGTGCCGGTGAACACACAGCCCTCCCCCGACACCGGGGTGCTCACCACCAAGAGGAGCGATTTCGATGCAGTCCGTATCAACGACACCCGACTCGGCACAGCCCCCGCGTCCGGGCGACTGGGTGGACACCGGTCGCGGCCTGGCCGACATCGGACCCGACGAGTTCACCATGCGCGTTCCCACCGACCGCTACACCTCCCGCGAATACGCCGACCGGGAACGCGAAGCGGTCTGGATGAAGATCTGGCAGATCGCCGGTCGCGTCGACGAGCTGCCCGCGGTCGGCGACTGGAAGGTCTACCAGATTCTGGACCAGTCCTTCATCCTCGTGCGCGGCAAGGACGAGCGGATCAGGGGCTTCGTCAACGCCTGCCGACACCGGGGCAACCCGCTGTGCGCCGGCCGGGGAAACTCGAAGCGATTCCTGTGCCAGTACCACCTGTGGTCCTACGATCTCGACGGCACACTGCGCGGCGTCCTGCACGAGAAGGTGCTCGGACCGATCGACAAGGACGAGAACTCACTGCTCGAGGTCTCGGTCGACACCTTCGCCGGGTTCGTCTTCCTCAATCCCGACCCGGACGCGGAACCACTGGCCGACTTCCTCGGCCCCGAGGTCCGCGCGATGCTCGAGCCGTATCACCTCGAGGACATGGTCACGGTCATGAACGTCCGCGAGGGACTGGACTGCAACTGGAAGGTGGTCATCGACGCCTTCTCCGAGGGTTATCACATCTCCGGAATCCACCCCCAGTTGCTCAGGGCGATCACGATCGACCCGACGATGAGCCGTTACCGCTTCCTGGACAAGCACATCGTCTCGTGCGCGCCGTTCGAGGTCGCGCAGGTCGGTGACGCCGGCCCCGAGGAACAGGTCGAAGGAATCCGCGAACTCCCCGAAACCTTCCCCTCTCTCACCGCGATCCTGCCCCGATTCGAGGAACTCGTCGACGCGCACCGCACCGAGGGCAGCCCGCTGACCTTCCCGGACGGAGTGACCGCCCGGACGATTCTGCAGGAAGCGACCCGGGACACCCTGACCGCGATGGGCCTGGACGTCAGCGAGCTCACCGATGCGCAGATGAGCGACAACCACGGATGGGTGCTATTCCCCAACTTCTTCATGACGATCCGGGCCGGCGAGGCCACCGTCATCATGGCTCTGCCCGATCCGGACGGCGACCCGAACCGCTGCATCTGGCACGTCACGAGCTACATGTGGCTGCCACAGGAGTTGCGTGACGCCTACCGCGCCGAACCGATCGAGGTCGACGAGCCGGGGAGCTTCAAGTACTTCCTCGCCCTCCAGCAGGACTACGAGCAGATGCCGCGACAGCAACGGGGTCTGCGCAATCGCGCACTCGACCACCTCACCCTGGTCAAGGAGGAAGTCGTCATCGCGCACTACCACGCCGTCGTCGACCGCTACCTCGCGGCAGCCGCGACGTCCTGAGACGGGAGCAGAAACCCATGACCGAAAAGCGAATCGAAGACGTCTTCGACGAGCACACCGGGCGCGCACGCCGCGTCCTCGAGTACGGCCTCACCACCAAACGTCTCGTCGACGAGGCGAAGAAGCCCGGCTTCACCACCGACAGCTGGGCGCCGCTGGCTCGCCTGGTGGCAGTCGACGAGTTCGAGCGTGTGGGGAACTTCAAGGAAGTGATGGACTGGACCGGCTACGTCGAGTTCCTCACCAACTGGGCCACATCCTCCGACTGGGACTGCTCGTTCAAGCGCGTCACCGAGACGCCGGACGCGGTGTTCCTCGAACTCGAAGAACGCAGCACCATCGGCGATTTCAGCAGCGTCGTCAACTCGGTGTCGGTGTACGAGTTCGACGACTCGGACAGGATCCGCCACATCGACGTCTACCTGCAGATGGCACTGCCGGAGAACGGGATGCTCGAGAGCTACGAGGGCGTCGAGATCTCGGGATGACCGGTTGCCTGCACCCAGCATTCACAACATTCGAGTGAGGAGACCGAAAGTGGAATTGGAAGAACGCATCGCACGCCATCGCGCCATGGCCGAGGGGTACGGCAACGCATACCTGCGTCAAGGTGTGCAGGACGGCGAGGAGTACACCGACGAAAACGGCCCGGGTGCGTGGAAGTTCGCGCCCGACGCGATCTACACCTCGCCCTACTTCACCGGCGAGCAGGTGATCCTCATGAGCGAGGTCGCCGAGGACACGGCCCGGACCTCCACGCTGGAGGCCAAGGCGTACTCGCTGACCTTCCCGGACTGGAAGCCGGTGAGCTTCAAGCACTGGCCGGCCGAGAACGGCTTCGTCATGAAGACCCGCTGGCAGGGCACCACGGTCGACGGCGTCTCGATGGGCTTCTACTCGTACAGTTTCGTCGAGACCAACGACGACGCCGAGATCACCCGCTGGGAGACCCACGTCAACGACGAGTACAGCCCCTTCCTCGAGGTCGCGATCGGAGTGAGCGGGCCGTTCCACGGCCAGACCGCGTACATGGAGGCGGTACACCGCTGCCTCGACCGAGCCGGCGTGTCCCTGTGAGCCGGAGGGGAATCCGATGATGGCGACGAAAGCCCTGACCGCCACCTTCGGTGTCGAGGTGACCGGCAACGTCGATCTCACCGACGACACCGTCGTCGCGCGTCTCACCGAGGCCCTGCGGTGGCGCGGCGTCCTGGTGGTGCGGGGACTGCACCTCGACGACGAGGCACAGCTCGCCTTCAGCCGGCGATTCGGCGAGGTGGTGCAACCACGGACGGGCATGGAACTGATGACCGTCTCCCTCGATCCCGCGGTCAGCCGGTCGGCCGAGTACCTCCACGCCACCCTGAACTGGCACATCGACGACACCTGCAGTGACGTACCGGCGAAGGTGACGGTGCTGACCTGCCGGCAGCCCGCAGCGACCGGCGGTGGCACGGAGTTCGCCAGCACCTACGCGGCCTACGAGGCACTGCCGGAGGCGGAACGCAAACGGTACGAAGGACTTCGGGTGCTACACAGTTTCGAGGCGGCGCAGCGCACCGCCTGCCCCGATCCGACGGACGAACAGCTCGCCGGCTGGCGGACGCTGCCCACCCACGAGTCGTCGCTGATCTGGGAACGCCGCGACGGCCGCCGATCGCTCGTGATCGGTGCTACCGCCGACCACGTCGTCGGGATGGACCCGGTCGAGAGCCGCGCCCTGCTCGACGAGGTGCAGGAGTGGGCGACGCAGGAACGCTTCTGCCACACCCACGAGTGGGAGGCCGGGGACATGGTGGTGTGGGACAACACCGGGATGCTGCACCGTGCCCTGCCCTACGACGCGTCGTCCGAACGTCTCATGCGGCGCAGCACCGTCGTCGGTGACGAGCCGTGGACGTGAGCACAGCGCGGACCGCGGTGGTCACCGGAGGCGGGTCCGGCATCGGGAAGTCGGTCGCACAGCGGCTGCGGCTGGACGGACACCGGGTCGCGGTGTTCGACCTGGCGCCGGCCGACGACGAGCACGGCTACGTCGTGGACGTCACCGACCGGGACCGGGTGGAGGAGGCCCTCGCCGAGGTCCGCGAGCGGTTCGGGCCGGTGACGATCCTGGTCAACGGGGCGGGGAACGAGGTGTTCGGACCGTTCCGCAAGCTGACCTTCGAGCAATGGCGGGCGACGATCGACGTCAACCTGCACGGCGTCTTCCACTGCACCCAGGCCACGCTGCCCGACATGGTCGAAGCGGGCTGGGGCCGGATCGTCAACATCTCCTCGTCCAGTACCCATTCGGGCCAGCCGTTCATGTCCTCGTATGTCGCCGCGAAGTCCGGGGTGAACGGCCTGACCAAGGCGCTCGCACTGGAGTACGGCCCGCGGGGTGTCACGGTCAACGCCGTCCCTCCGGGGTTCGTCGACACCCCGATGCTGCGCCGGGCCGAGTCCCGCGGTCAGCTGGGCGGCACCGTGGACGAGCACATCGCACGCACCCCGGTCCGCCGGGCGGGCCGGCCCGAGGACATCGCCGCCGCGTGCTCGTTCCTCGCGTCCGAGGAAGCCGGCTACATCACCGGCCAGATTCTCGGCGTGAACGGCGGGCGCAACACCTAGGCCGAGAGAAGGAGCCATCGTTGAAACGACACAAGGTAGTGGTAGCGCTGGCGGCGACGGCCGTGCTGGTCGCCGGATGCAGCGGCCGCAGCGGTAGCGTGGAATCCGATGCGGGGCCCGCGAAGTCGCCCTCGGGGGCTGCGGCCTCCGCCGATTTCGGTGATCTGACGGACATCTGTCAGCCCGGAGACGCCTCGAGTGCGTCCGCCCAGGGCGTCACCGCCGACGCAATCCAGGTCGGGGTGTTCTCCGACATCGGATTCACGAAGAACTCCGAGTTCGTCGACGCCGCAAAGGTGTTCACGTCGTGGTGCAACGACGCCGGCGGCATCAACGGCCGCAAGATCGTCGCGGAGACCCGCGATGCGAAGCTGATGGAGCCGCGGCAGCGGATGATCGAAGCGTGCCGGGAGGACTTCGCACTGGTCGGCGGCGGCGCGGGCCTCGATGCCCTCGGCGTCAAGGAACGGCTCAGCTGCCTGTTGCCGAGCTTTCCTGCCCAGGTGGTCCAGGAACGGTCCGCAGGCGCCGACCTCGAGATAAGTGCATCGCCGGCGAAGATCCCGGGATACGACAACTACGCCGGGTTCCGCACGTGGACGCTGAACGAGGCGTATCCGGACTCCAAGGCGGCCGTCGGCATGATCAACGGCGACTCGGCCGTCACCAAGGTCCTCGGTCAGATGAACGCCGAGACGCTCGCATCCATGGGTGCGACGGTCGTCTACGACGAGCTGTACCCGGCCATGGGGGTGTCGGACTGGACGCCATACGCCCAGGCCATCAAGAGCAAGGGCGTCAAGGGTCTCATCTTCATGGGAACCTGGGAGCAACTCGCGAAGCTCGAGGACGTCCTCACCGCCATGGACTACAAGCTCGACTGGATCGACGCGAACAACAACGCCTACAACCCCCAGTTCATCGAATTGCTGGGCAAGTCCGCAGATTTCCAGAACAACGTCGTCGACCTCAGCGGCATGACCCCGTTGGAGAGCGACGACCCCACCGTTGCCGAACTCCGGTCGCTGTACGACAAGTACGCGCCGGACGCGAAGATCACACTGCCCGCCATGCGGGCGTGGTCGTCCTGGTTGCTGTTCGCCAAGGCGGCGTCACACTGCGGTGACGACCTCACCCGCGCGTGTGTGTTCAACCAGGCACAGCAGGAGACCGCCTGGACCGGAGGCGGATTGCACGCCGCGGCAAACCTGGCCGAACCGATTCCGCCGCAACCCTGTTTCAACGTCGAGCGCGCGACGTCCAGTGGATGGACCGCCGCGGACTTCAATCCCGACAACGGCATCTACCGCTGCGACATTCCGCCTCGCAAGTACACGGCCGATTTCGGTCAGCCGATGACCCTCGCCGATGTCGGCCTGAGCCAGAGCGACTTTCGCTGACAGCACGGCGTGACCAACAGCGCATCACGCACCGCGGAGCCACCGCGGTGCGTGATGCGTCTATCCGGTCATGTGGAACAGACTGCCCTGGAGCAGCAACTTCAACGCACGCACCGTCGCGTGGTACTCCTCCGGTGTCGCCGTCGCCGCCTGCTCGTTGAGCCCGCGCAGAATCGCGTGGATCACGTTCACAGCGCTGTCGACCTCCACGCCCGAAGCGAGTGCACCGTCCGCGTCCGCCTGCTCGACGATACCGACCACGACACCGCGCAGCGCCGCGAAGATCGAATCGCTGTCCTCGCCGAGATGCAGATGTTCGGCCGCCTCGACCCGGATGGCCCGATCGAATGCAACCGCGAAGGGGTAGTCGCGCATCAGCCGGCCACCCTCGTCGAACACCGCCATGAGCTTGTCGACGACGCCGTCCGCCCGGTCCGCGGCGGCCGTGAACCGAGGAATCGAGAGCTCCGCGAGCTCGAGAAATGTCGCGGTGACGAGCTCGGACTTGTTGGGGAAATAGTGGTAGAGACTGCCGCTGGTGATTCCGGCCGTCCGCGCGATCTCGCGAATGGTGGCACGCGAGTATCCGAGTTCGGCCACACAACGCATCGCCGCCGCGATGATGCGCTCCCGCGTCTCCTCCCCCTTGGACCCCACGGGTCGCCCCAGCGGCAGCGAGGTGGTCGACACGACATCTCCTGATTGGTCGGAAGCTTCTCCGCCAACCTTCTCACACCCGGCCTCGACCCGGCCGGGTCCGACCACCGATGGGCGGTCGCATGCCACGCCCGGGTAGCTGGGGATTCGCCGGGCTCGTCGGCGCGCGGCGCCCGCGCCGATAGCATCAGCTCATGTCGAAGATCGGCAACACGGTCAAATCCCTGTTCAGCAAGCGTCGGCCCGTCACGTCCGAGGACGCCGCCGAAATCGCCGACTGGCTCAACGAGGGCGGCGCACCGCACCCCGACGGCCCGCCGACGGTGATCGACGACGAGGGCAAACACAGGGACCGCTGACGGCGCCCACGGCGTGTGAACCGAAACACCTACGCGTAGAACAGTTCCCGGGCGCGGCGTGCGACCTCCTCGGAGGGGACGTCCTCGACCTTGGTGCACACGGCCCAGCGGTGACCGAACGGGTCGATGAAGACGCCGTGCCGGTCACCGGAGAAGGTGTCCTGCACCTCTGTCACGAGGGTCGCACCCTCTCCGACGGCACGATCGACGAAGGCGTCGCAGTCCTCGACGTACACGACCAGCGAACTGTGCACCCACCCCGGCTCGGGCGCGCGCAGACCGTAGTCGGGCATCTCGTCGGACAGTTGCAGCATCGAGTCGCCGACCCGGATCTCGGCGTGCATCACGCCGCCGCCGGGGGCGTCCATCCGATCGACGATCTCGGCGCCGAGGCCGCGTCGGTAGAAGTCGAGGGCGGCGGCGCCGTCGGGCACTGCGAGGAACGGGGTCAGGGTGCGGTATCCGGCGGGGATGGGATCAACGGTGGTCATGACAGCCAGCCTGCGCCACCGGCAGGCTCAGGGTCTTGAAGATTCACGACAGGGTTAGCCTGGATTCCATGACCGCCACGTCCGTACCGCCGTCGACGGATGTCGCGAACCTGGTGACGCTGATCCGGGGCCGGACCGTGGTCGCGCTGACCGGCGCGGGCATGTCCACGGACTCCGGCATCCCCGACTACCGCGGGCCCGACTCCCCTCCCCGCAACCCGATGACGTACCAGCAGTTCATGGGCGATGCCGAGTTCCGACGGCACTACTGGGCGCGGAACCACCTCGGCTGGCGGTACATGGACGGCACCCGGCCCAACGCGGGGCATCGCGCACTGGCCGCGCTCGAACGGGCCGGCGTGGTACGCGGCGTACTCACCCAGAACGTCGACCTGCTCCACACCAAGGCGGGCAGCAGGTCGGTGATCGACCTGCACGGCAGCTACGCGCAGGTGCGATGCATGGGCTGCGAGCACCGGATCTCGCGCATCGCCCTCGCCGAACGCCTCGACGCCGCGAACCCCGGATTCGCCGAATCCGTCGCCGCCGCAACGGGCGTCGAGATCGCGCCGGATGCCGATGCGGTGATCGAGGAGACCGCACACTTCCGCGTCGTCGACTGCGAACGCTGCGGTGGCATCCTCAAGCCGGACATCGTGTACTTCGGCGAGTCCGTCCCCCGCGACCGCGTCGACGCCGCGTTCGCCATGGTCGAGTCGGCCGATCTGCTGCTGGTGCTGGGCTCGTCGCTGACGGTGATGTCGGGCCTGCGGTTCGTCCGGCGCGCCGCGAAGCTCGGCATGCCCGTCGCGATCGTCAACCGCGGCACCACCCGCGGCGACGAGTTCGCCACCCTCAAGCTCGACGCCGGCTGCTCCGAAACCCTCGCCGCCCTCACCACCTGACCCTTCCCGGTCTTCACCCTCCCCCGCGGATGGGTCAGAGGCGGACCAGGTCGTCGGCGTGGACGACGGGGCGCTGCATGTCGGAGGGCAGCTCCATCGTCGACCGGCCGAGCATCTCCTCGAGTTCGGCTTCGTCGTACGCGACCACCCCGCGCGCCACGGGCGCACCCTCGGGGCCGACGAGCGACACCACGTCGCCACCGAGGAACCGGCCGCTCGTGGCGGTGATGCCCGCGGGCAGCAGCGATCGGCGCTTGTCCACGACCGCGCGGACCGCGCCGGCGTCGAGGTGCAGTTCGCCCTGCGTGTCGGCGGCGTGCCGGACCCAGAACTTGCGCGCCGAGAGCCGGGTGGGCCGGGCCGCGAACGCGGTGCCGACGCTCGCGGTCGACAGTGCCTCCGCGGCGTCGGTCGCGGCGGCGAGCAGCACCGGCACCCCGGAGTCGGCGGCGAGCCGGGCCGCGGACAGCTTCGACGCCATGCCGCCGGTGCCGAGTGCTCCCCCGGAGCCGGCGACCACGCCGTCGAGGTCCTCGGGGCTGGTCACCTCCGGGATCAGCGTCGCACCGCCCTTGCGGGGATCACCGTCGTAGAGGCCGTCGACGTCGGACAGCAGGACCAGCGCGTCGGCGCTGACCAGGTGCGCGACCATCGCCGCGAGCCGGTCGTTGTCACCGAACCGCAGCTCCGCCGTGGCGACGGTGTCGTTCTCGTTGACCACCGCGACCGCGTGCAGTGACCGCAGCCGGTCGAGGGTCCGCTGCGCGTTGCGGTACTGGGTGCGGCGGGCGATGTCGTCGGCGGTGAGCAGCACCTGTCCGACCACCCGGCCGTAGCGGTGGAACGACGTGCCCCAGGCGTGTGCGAGCCGGAGCTGGCCCACGCTGGCCGCGGCCTGCTTGGTCGCGAGGTCCCGGGGACGCCTCGACAACCCGAGCGGGGCGATGCCCGCACCGACCGCGCCCGACGACACGACGACCACATCGGATCCGGCCTGCATCCGCGCCTCGATCGCGTCCGCGAGGGCATCGAGTTTGCGTCGGTCCAAACCGGATTCGAGGCTCGTCAACGCGGACGAGCCGATCTTCACCACGACGCTGCGTGCGCCCGCGATCTGGGTGCGAGTGCTCGACACCCCGGTCACTGGTCTTCGGGGTCCGCGGCCTCGAGGCCGCGCCGAACCCGGTGCGCGTGCTTGCGTTCGGCGGCACCGATGCGATCGACCTGGTCGAGTCGGGCGTCGGTGCCGCGTCCGGTACGGGTGAGATCGACGCCGGCGGGAGTCTGCGGCTCCCAGTCGAAGCTGACGTCACCGATGGTGACCGAGCAACCCGGCTCGGCACCCATCTTGACGAGCTGGTCCTCGACACCGAGCCGGGCCAGCCGGTCTGCGAGGTAGCCAACGGCCTCGTCGTTGTCGAATGCGGTCTGCCGGATCCAGCGCTCGGGACGGGTGCCGCGGACGATGAATCCACCGGGGGTCTCGGGGTCGGCGATGATGCTGAACCCGGTCTCGTCGGCGGCGATCGGCCGGATCACCTGACGCTTCGGCGCAGCCGGCGGATGCGCGATGCGGTACTCCTCGACCATCTTCGCGAGCGCGAAGGTCAAGGGCCGCAGGCCTTCCCTGCTCACCGCGGAGATCGTGAACACGGGCCAGCCGCGCGATTCGAATTCGGGAGTCACCATCTCGGCGAGTTCCGCGGCGTCCGGCACGTCGGCCTTGTTGAGGATCACGATGCGCGGCCGGTCCGCCAGGTCGCCGAGGCTCGCGTCGCCGGACAGGGCGGGCTTGTACGCCGCCAGTTCCGCCTCGAGCGCGTCGACATCGGACACCGGGTCGCGGCCCGGTTCGAGAGTGGCGCAGTCGACGACGTGTGCCAGCACCGCGCACCGCTCGAGGTGACGCAGAAAGTCCAGGCCGAGACCGCGGCCGTCGCTGGCGCCGGGGATCAGGCCGGGCACGTCCGCGACGGTGAAGGTGGTGTCGCCGCTGGAGACGACACCGAGGTTCGGCTGCAGCGTGGTGAACGGGTAGTCCGCGATCTTGGGCTTGGCGGCGGACAGGACGGACACCAGCGACGATTTACCCGCGGACGGGAAACCGACCAGGCCGACGTCGGCGACCGACTTCAGTTCCAGCACCAGGTCGCGCTCGACACCCTCCTCGCCGAGGAGGGCGAAGCCGGGCGCCTTGCGTGCCTTCGACGACAGCGCCGCGTTGCCGAGGCCACCGCGACCGCCCTGCGCGGCGATGAACTGCGTTCCGGTGCCGATCATGTCGGCGAGGATCCGGCCGTCCTTGTCCAGCACGACGGTGCCGTCCGGAACCTTGAGGATCAGGTCGGAACCGTTGCCGCCCTCCCGGTTTCCGCCCTCGCCCTGCCTGCCGTTGGTGGCCTTGGCGCGCGGGTGGAAGTGGAAGTCCAGCAGCGTGTGCACGTTGGAGTCGACGACGAGGACCACGTCACCGCCCCGGCCGCCGTTGCCGCCGTCGGGGCCGCCGAGCGGCTTGAACTTCTCGCGGTGCACGGAGGCGCAACCGTTGCCGCCCTTGCCTGCGCTGACGTGCAGCACCACGCGGTCGATGAATCGTGACATGACTGCCGGATCCCTTTCCTTCAGTCGGTGAAAAGCAAGAGGGGCGGGCCGGGTGTGTGACCCTGGCCCGCCCCTCCTGGAAGCGTTGCTCGAAGCAGCAGACTCAGGCCTGTGCTTCGACCGGAACGATGTTCACGGTCTTGCGTCCACGCTTGGTGCCGAACTCCACGGCACCGGCAGCGAGGGCGAACAGGGTGTCGTCGCCGCCACGGCCGACGTTGACGCCCGGGTGGAAGTGCGTGCCGCGCTGACGCACCAGGATCTCGCCTGCGCTGACGGACTGACCGCCGAAACGCTTCACGCCGAGTCGCTGGGCATTCGAATCGCGACCGTTGCGCGAGCTGGATGCACCCTTCTTATGTGCCATGACGGACCCTCCTGGGTTCTAGAAAAAGTCTCGGAAGTTCGAGTTACTTGATGCCGGTGACCTTGAGGACCGTCAGCTTCTGCCGGTGGCCCTGACGCTTGTGGTAACCGGTCTTGTTCTTGAACTTGTGGATCCGGATCTTCGGGCCCTTGGTGTGCTCGACGACCTCACCGGTGACAGTGACCTTGGCCAGCTTGTCGGCGTCGGTGGTCAGCTCGGATCCGTCGACGACGAGAACCGGGGTCAGCGAGACAGCAGCGCCGGGCTCACCCTCGATCTTCTCGACCTTGACGAGGTCACCAACAGCGACCTTGTACTGCTTTCCGCCGGTCTTGACGATCGCATACGTTGCCATCGACGGCTACCCCTTGCTAGTTCGAACGTGCTCGCGCGGCAGTAGCCACGCGACTGGTCTGGTGTACTTGCTTCCCGGACACCCCCGGCACCCTGTCGGGCGCAGCAGAGCTGTGTCACCGAGTAGCGACCGGTCAAGATTACGGGATGGCGAGAGGCAGGGTCAAACCGCCCCACCCGTCACCATTCCCGTGACCTCGACCGGTCGGCCGCTCACGCCTCCGCGGGCGGTCCCGCGGGACGTCCGGCCGCGCGCCTGCGGGGCCGGCGCTTCGCCACGACGGGTTCCGGCGCGGTGCCGTCACCGCCGGACACCGCCGGCTCCGCGACCGGCGCCTCGACGACGACCGCGGTCGGCTCCTCCACCCGCTCGGGGGCCGCGATGGTGACCACCGTGCCCGACTCCGGGATGTCGGTGGCCGTCGGCGCGGCCGACGCACGGGACGCACGTCGTGCCCGGCGACGCCCACGCGCAGGTGCGGCGGGTGCCTCGATCACCTCGGTGACTACTTCCGGCTCCGCCACCGTGACAGCTTCCGGCTCCGCCACCGTGACAGCTTCCGGCTCCGCCTCGGCGACAGCGGCCGGCTCGACCACCGCGACAACTTCGGGCTCCGCCGCTGCGACAGCTTCCGGCTCCGCCTCGGCGACTGCTTCGGGCTCCGCCTCCGCAGCAGCGGCCGGCTCGACCACTGCGACGACTCCGGGCTCCGCCTGCGTGGTGGTCTCCGGTTCGCCGGCCTTCACCTCACCCGAAGGCTCCGCGGGCTCTGCGGGTGCCTCCTCGTCGTGCAGGTGCGCGGCCATCGCGAGTGCCACCGGGTGGGCGCGCTTGGCGGTCGCGTCCGCTTCGGGGGTGTGTCCGTTCTTCTCCACCACCGGCTGTTCGGCGGGCGCGGCCGACTTGTCGCGGCCCCGCTTGCGACGGCCACCGCCCGACTCGCCCTTGCCCTGAGTCCGCGCGCCACCGTCGTCACCGGAGCGCACCTCGACGGGGTCGGCGTGCACGATGATGCCGCGTCCGTGGCAGTGCTCACACGTGGTGGAGAACGCCTCGACGAGGCCGGTGCCCAGCTTCTTGCGGGTCATCTGGACCAGGCCCAGCGAGGTGACCTCGGAGACCTGGTGGCGGGTGCGGTCCCGGCCGAGCGCCTCGGTGAGCCGGCGCAGGACCAGGTCCCGGTTCGACTCGAGCACCATGTCGATGAAGTCGACGACGATCATGCCGCCGATGTCGCGCAGCCGCATCTGCCGCACGATCTCCTCGGCGGCTTCGAGGTTGTTGCGGGTGACGGTCTCCTCGAGGTTGCCGCCGGATCCCGTGAACTTGCCGGTGTTGACGTCGACGACGGTCATCGCCTCGGTGCGGTCGATGACCAGGGTGCCGCCGGACGGCAGCCACACCTTGCGGTCGAGCGCCTTGGCCAGCTGCTCGTCGATCCGCTTGACCGCGAAGATGTCCGGTCCACCGGACTGCGGCTCGTACCGCTCGACCCGCGGCAGCAGGTCGGGGGCGACGGTTTTGATGTAGTTCTCCACCGTCGACCAGGACTTCTCGCCCTCGATGACGATCTTGGAGAAGTCCTCGTTGAACAGGTCGCGCACGACCTTCACCAGCAGGTCGGGTTCCTCGTAGAGGGCCTTCGGGTTGCCCGACTTGCCCTTGTCCGCGGCCTCGGCCTGCTTCTCGATCTCGCTCCACTGCGACTGCAACCGCTGCACGTCGCGGGCGAGCTCCTCTTCGCTGACGCCCTCGGCGGCGGTGCGGATGATCACACCGGCCTCCGGCGGCACGACCTCGCGCAGGATCTCCTTGAGACGCTTGCGTTCGGTGTCGGGCAGCTTGCGGCTGATTCCGGTGGACGTGCCGCCCGGCACGTACACGAGGAACCGGCCCGCGAGGGAGATCTGCGTGGTCAGCCGGGCACCCTTGTGTCCGACGGGGTCCTTGGAGACCTGAACCAGCACCTGGTCGCCGGGCTTGAGTGCCTGCTCGATCTTGCGGCTGTTCCCGCCCAGTCCGGCGGCATCCCAGTTGACCTCGCCGGCGTACAGGACACCGTTGCGTCCGCGTCCGATGTCGATGAACGCGGCCTCCATCGACGGCAGCACGTTCTGCACGCGGCCGAGGTAGACGTTGCCGACCATCGACGCGGACGCCGACGTGGTGACGAAGTGCTCGACGAGGACCTCGTCCTCGAGCACCGCCACCTGGGTCAGGCCGTCGGGGTGCGCGGCACCGCTCTTCTCGCGGACCACCATCACCCGGTCCACCGCCTCGCGGCGGGCCAGGAACTCGGACTCGGTCAGGATCGGCGGACGCCGACGGCCGGCGTCACGTCCGTCGCGACGGCGCTGCCGCTTCGCCTCGAGCCGGGTGGAGCCGGAGATGCCCTGCACCTCGTCCTTCGCCCGGGCCTTGGTGCGGGGTTCACGTTCGTGGACCACCGTCGCGACACCGTCGTCCTCGGTGGTGTCGGTGTCGGCGCTGCCCTTGCGGCGGCGGCGACGACGGCGGCGACGGCTGGTTCCGCCTTCCTCGCCCTCGGTCTCCTCGCCCTCGACCGCTTCGCCCTCGGTTTCTGCCTCCGCGGTTTCGGCGCCCTCGGACTCCGGGCCGCCGGACGTCTCCTCGGCGGTCTCGGCCTCGGTCGGCTCTGCCTCTTCGGTGGTCTCGCTCTCCGAGCCCTGCTCGCCTCGGCCACGCCCTCGGCCACGGCGGCCACGGCGGCGGCGACGGCCGTGACCCTCGCCGGTCTCGTCCTCGGCGTGCGCTTCGGCGGGCGCCTCGGTCGCGGCCTCCTCCGTCGCGGTCGGCTCGACGACCGCGGGCTCGGCGGCAGCCGGCTCGGCGACCCCAGCGGTGGTGACCTCGATCGGCGCGGCCTCGTCGGGAGCCGCGGCCTCTCGTCGGGCACGGCGACGACGCGGGGCGGGCTCGGCGACCGGGGCCTCGGGCTGCAGGAACAACGGCGCCTGGAACAGCGGAGCCTCGTCCGCCGGGGCGGGCGCCTGCTCGGTGTCCACGTCGGTGAACAGGCCCGGCTGTTCGGGGATCTGCGCCTCGGCGATCAGATCGGCTCCGGCCCGCACCGCTTCGGCGGTGGGCTCGGCACCGGTGGGCTCGGCACCGGCGGGCTCGGCACCGGCGGGCTCGGCACCGGTGGGCTCGGCCGGCGCGGCTTCGGGCGCACTCTGCGCGGCGTGCACGCGTTCGGCGAGCGCGCGGTCGAGGCTGGACTGCGCGCTGCGCAGTTCCACACCGAACTCGGCGAGCTGGGCGAGGACCTGCTTGCTGGTCAGTCCCAGCATCTTCGCCAGCGCGTGGACGCGCATCTTCTCCGGGAAGGCCGGCTCGGTGGGCTGTGAAGTTTCGGGCGGCGCTTGATCGGCCACGTAAGTCTCCTCGGGCCCCCGGGCGCGTCCACCCATACGGATGTGCGCGGCCACTCGAGGGCGCTGTCTGTGTGCTCACACCTGGGTGTGAGTTCGTCTGGTCTCGCCCCGCACGGTTTGTCGGTGATCGAAGCGGTCACGTCCAATTCGTGCGGCGCCTGGCAGGCTGATCTCCGCGTCCCGTGCGCCTGATCATCCAGCGTGCCGACGGGGAGGGATTTCCTCCGCCGGGCGGCAGCGATGCGGGCATCGAGTCGTGGTGTCATCCGGTCGGACCACACCCGAATTCGAGTCACCACGAAGCGGGTGCGGGTCGACCGTCACCAGTATCCCACACGTCGAGTGCGGCCCGCGCCAACGCCGCACCACAGCCGCCCGAAACCGCCTCAGGTTCCCCGGCGCGCGGCCGGGGAACCTGAGGCGGGTCGTGAGTGTGGGGAACTTCAGGAGCGGGCGAGCTGCGGGAACCAGAGCGCGATCTCGCGCTCGGCGGACTCGGTCGAATCCGATCCGTGCACGAGGTTCTGCTGACCGTCGAGGGCGTAGTCGCCGCGAATGGTCCCGGGGAGCGCCTTCTCGACAGGGTCGGTGCCGCCGGCGATCTGCCGGAACGCGGCGATGGCGCGGTGACCCTCGACGACGGCCGCGACGAGCGGGCCGGAGGTGATGAACTCGAGCAGGTCCGGGTAGAACGAACGCTCGGCGTGCTCGGCGTAGTGCTTGCCCGCGACGTCGACGTCGGCGGTCCGCATCTCCAGCGCGGCGACGGACAGGCCCTTGCGCTCGACTCGCGCGAGGATGTCCCCGACGAGGTTGCGGGCAACGCCGTCGGGCTTGATCAGTACCAGGGTGCGCTCAGTCACGGGGTGTCAGAGTAGTGGGTCAGTCCCGCTGGCCGTGAAGCAGTCCCCGCTCGATCCGCGTCTGGATGTCCTTGCGCAGATACAGCAGGTACATCCACACCGCGGCGAAGACCAGGCCCATCACACCGATCGCCGGATGGATGAACCAACCCGCGATCAGCGCCACCTGCAGGCCGAGGTCCAGGCCCAACGCCCACGGACGGGACTGCACACCGCACGCCAGGATCATCAGGACACCCAGGACGGTCAGATACACGATCGAGCCGGTACCGATGCCCGTACCGAGCTTGGCGACCGCGGGGATCCCGAGGAACACCACGATGGCCTCGAGGATCAGGGTGCCGGAGCACACGCCGCGGAATCCCTTCCACGGGTCGGTGGTGGGCGGCTTGAATCCGCCGAATTCGTCTGCCGCCGAGTTGTCGGGGGTGCTCACGCGGGGTCCTTTCCGAACAGGGTGCGGGCCTCACCCGCGGTGACGACGGATCCGGTCACGACGACGCCGGCTCCCGAGATGGCCTCGCCGGGTTCGGCGACCTCCTCTGCCAGCCCGATCGCCGTCTCGAGCGCATCCGGGAGGGTCGGTGCCACCACCACCCGTTCGTCGCCGAAACGGGCGACGGCCAGATCGGCGAGCTGCTCGACGTCCATCGCGCGGGGAGAGCCGTTGCGGGTGACGACGATCTCGTCGAACACCGGCTCGAGCGCGGTGAGAATGCCGTCGGCGTCCTTGTCCCCGAGAACCGCGACGACACCGACGAGCTTGCGGAAATCGAACTCGGCGGCCAGGGCCGCGGCGAGCGCGCGAGCGCCGTCGGGATTGTGCGCGGCGTCGAGGAACACCGTCGGCGCGCTGCGGACCCGTTCGAGCCGACCCGGATTCGTCAGGGACGCAAAGCCTTCACGGATCGCGTCGACGTCGAGTTGCCGGTCCGGGCCTGCGCCGAAGAACGCCTCGACCGCGGCGAGGGCGAGGGCGGCGTTGCGCGCCTGGTGCTCGCCGTGCATCGGCAGGAAGATGTCGGTGTACACGCCGCCGAGGCCCTGCAGTTCGAGTTGCTGCCCGCCGACGGCGATCTGCCGGGCCAGGACCTTGAACTCCGATCCCTCGCGCGCGACGGCGGCGTCCGCCTCGACGGCGCGACGCAGGAGTACGTCCATCACCTCGGGTTCCTGCTGCGCCAGGATCGCCACGGTGTCGCGCGGGACCAGCGAGTCGGGCGCCTTCTTGATGATCCCGGCCTTCTCGGCGGCGATACCGGCGAGATCGGTACCCAGATACTCGGCGTGGTCGAGGCTGATCGGAGTGATCACCGCGACCTGACCGTCGATGACATTCGTTGCGTCCCAGCGGCCCCCGAGCCCGACCTCGATGACGCCGACGTCGACGGGCGCCTCGGCGAACGCGGCGAACGCCATCGCGGTGAGCACCTCGAACTTGCTCATCGCCGGGCCGCCCGCGGCCTGCGACTGGGCGTCCACCATCTGGATGTACGGCGCGAGCTCGTTGTAGGTGTCGACGTAGGTGCGCGGCGAGATCGGCGTGCCGTCGATGCTGATCCGCTCGGTCGCCAGCTGCAGGTGCGGACTGGTGGTCCGGCCCACCCGGCGATGCAGCCGGGTGAGCAGGGCGTCGACCATCCGGGTCACCGACGTCTTGCCGTTGGTTCCGGCGACGTGGATCGCCGGGTATGCCTGCTGCGGCGACCCGAGCAGGTCCATCAGCGCCGCGATCCGGGTCAGGGACGGCTCGATCTTCGTCTCGGGCCAACGCTTGTCGAGTTCCGCCTCGACCAGTGCCAGCTCCGCGAGATCCACCGGGGACGGTGTCCCCTGCTCGTCGCTCACGCCTGACCCAACTCCTTCAGTCGCGCGGTGATGCGGGCGATCTCCTCCTGCGCCACCTGCTGCCGGCCGCGGATCTTGTCCACGACGGCGTCGGGCGCCTTGGCGAGGAACGCCTCGTTGCCCAGCTTCGCGGCAGTTCCGGCGAGTTCCTTCTCGGCGACCGCGAGATCCTTCTCCAGTCGCTTGCGCTCGGCGCCGAGGTCGACGGCACCGGAGGTGTCGAGCTCGACGGTGACGGTGGCGCGGCTCAGCCGCACCTCCACCGATGCGGTGGCGGCGAACCCGTCCGCGGGCTCGGTGAGCTTGGCGAGCGAGGAGACTGCCGCCAGCTGGCCCTCGATGTCCGCGTCGGCAGCGCCGGTCAGCCGGGCGGCCACCTTCTGGGACGGCTTGAGGCCCTGGTCGCTGCGGAACCGGCGGATCTCGGTGACAAGTTTCTGCAGGTCACCGATCCGGCGGGCGGAGTCGGCGTCGGCAGGGACGCCGGTTGCGGACGGCCAGGACGCGATCACCACGGACTCGCCACCGGTGAGCACCTTCCACAGGGTCTCGGTGACGAACGGGATCACCGGGTGCAGCAGACGCAGCAGCGTGTCGAGGACGTTGCCGAGCACAGCCTTGGTGCCGTCGGCGTGCACGGAGCCCTCGGCCACCTGGACCTTGGCCAGTTCGAGGTACCAGTCGCAGACCTCGTCCCACGCGAAGTGGTACAGCGCCTCGCACGCCTTGGAGAACTCGAAGCGCTCGAACGCCTCGTCGACCTCGGTGCGGACCTGCTCGAGGCGGTCCAGGATCCAACGGTCGGCGTCGGTGAGCTGCTCGCGCGGCGGCAGGTCGGCTACGACGGCGCCGTTCATGAGCGCGAACTTGGTGGCGTTGAACAGCTTGTTCGCGAAGTTACGGGACGACTGCGCGTGGTCCTCACCGACCGCGAGGTCGCTGCCCGGGTTGGCACCGCGGGCCAGGGTGAAGCGCAGCGCGTCGGCGCCGAAACGGTCCACCCAGTCCAGCGGGTCGATGCCGTTGCCGCGGGACTTCGACATCTTCTTGCCGAACTGGTCGCGGACCAGGCCGTGCAGGAACAGGTCGGTGAACGGCACGGTGCCGAGCCCAATTCGCTCGTCGCTTCGCTCGCCGTCACCCTGCACCGCGTCGTCGCCGGAGACGTACGTACCGAACATCATCATCCGGGCCACCCAGAAGAACAGGATGTCGTAGCCGGTGACGAGAACGCTGGTGGGATAGAACTTCTCGAGCTCAGGAGTCTTGTCCGGCCAGCCCATCGTGGAGAACGGCCACAGTCCGGACGAGAACCAGGTGTCGAGGACGTCGGGATCCTGTTCCCAGCCCTCGGGAGCGGTCTCGTCGGGGCCGAAGCACTGCACCTCGCCGTTCGGGCCGTACCAGATCGGGATCCGGTGGCCCCACCACAGCTGGCGGGAGATGCACCAGTCGTGCATGTTGTCGACCCACGCGAACCAGCGCGGTTCCTGGCTGGCCGGGTGGATGGTGGTCTCGCCGTTCCGGACCGCGTCGCCGGCAGCCTTGGCGAGCGAGTCGACCTTGACCCACCACTGCATCGACAGCCGCGGCTCGATGGTCTCGCCGGACCGCTCGGAGTGGCCGACGCTGTGCACGTACGGACGCTTCTCGGCGACGACGCGCCCCTGCTCGGCGAGGGCCTCGCGCACCTTCACCCGGGCCTCGAACCGGTCCATGCCGTCGAATTGCGTTCCGGTGTCGGCGATCTTGCCGGTCTTGTCCATGATGGTCGGCATCGGCAGGTTGTGCCGCAGGCCCATCTCGAAGTCGTTGGGGTCGTGCGCCGGGGTGATCTTCACGGCGCCGGTGCCGAACTCGGGGTCGACGTAGTCGTCGGCGATGATCGGGATCCGGCGGCCGGTGAACGGGTGCTCGAGGGTGGTGCCGACCAGGTGCTTGTAGCGCTCGTCCTCGGGGTGCACGGCGACGGCGGTGTCGCCGAGCATGGTCTCGACGCGGGTGGTCGCGACGATCACGTGCGGCTCGGCGTCGTCGAGGGAGCCGTAGCGCAGCGACACGAGCTCGCCCTCGACCTCCTCGAACTTCACCTCGATGTCGGAGATCGCGGTCTGCAGCACCGGCGACCAGTTGACCAGGCGCTCGGCGCGGTAGATCAGGCCGTCGTCGTAGAGCCGCTTGAAGATGGTCTGGACGGCACGGGACAGCCCGTCGTCCATGGTGAAACGGTCCCGGGACCAGTCGACGCCGTCGCCGATGCGACGCATCTGGCCCTGGATGGTGCCGCCGGACTCTCGCTTCCAGTCCCACACCCGCTCGATGAACGCCTCGCGGCCGAGGTCTTCCTTCTTGGTGCCGTCGGCGGCGAGCTGCTTCTCGACGATGGTCTGGGTGGCGATACCGGCGTGGTCCATGCCCGGCAGCCACAGCACCTCGTAGCCCTGCATCCGCTTGCGGCGGGTCAGCGCGTCCATCAGGGTGTGGTCGAGGGCGTGGCCCATGTGCAGGCTGCCGGTGACGTTCGGCGGCGGCAGGACGATGGAGTAGCCGGGCTTGTCGCTGGTCGCGTCGGCCTCGAAGTATCCGGCCGCTACCCAGCCCTCGTACAACTGCTCCTCGACGGTGCTGGGGTCCCAGCTCTTCGGGAGGGCGTCGGCGGGGTTCTTGGGGTCTTGCGGCGCGGCACTGGTCACCTGCGCAATTCTAGAGAACGGCACCTACCGTGGTTCGCGCCACATGGCCCACAGCGTGGGACCACCGTCGGGTATCACGATTTCTCGGGTCACCTCGAAGCCGAAGCGCTGGTAGTAGGGCACGTTCGACTCCTTGCTCGACTCGAGGTAGGCGGGCGCGTGTTCGATGTCGCAGCGGTCGAGGCGCGACCGCATCAGTTCCCGGCCGTGACCCGCGCCCCGGGCAGACGGGTCGGTCCCGATGGCGCTGAGGTACCAGTGCGGCTCCTCCGGATGCACCGACTCCATCGTCTCGCCCACCGCGCGAGCGACGCCGGCGCGGCGGCCGAACGCCCGCATGATCGAGGGCATCATCAACACCTGGGTCCACCCGGACTGGCGCCAGTGGCCGGGGGGATCCCACAACGTGGCCCCGACGGTGCCGCCGTCCACTGCGGCCAGCTCGACCCCGCCGTGCGCCAGGTGGTGATGCCGGGTGAAGGCGGCGAACATCCGCGGCAGGCCTCGCCGCCGGTCCGCGGCGTCGGGCCACATCCACGTCATCACCGGGTCGTCGTCGAAGGCCCGCGCCAGCACGCGGGCGGTTGCGGGGACGTCGGATCGGGTGGCGGCGCGCACGGTGGCCATGCCCGAGGCTAACCCGACTGCGCTCTCGGGTACCGAAATTCGATGGCCGATCCGCCGCCTCCAGGGTGTGATGGCACGGTGCATCTCCACGAATACGCGAGCCTCGACGCGGTCGGGCTGGCCACCGCGATCCGGTCCGGGGACGTGACCGCGGCCGAGGTCGAGTCGGTTGCGCGGCGCGCACTCGACGCGGTGAACGCCGACCTGAATGCGTTGACGCTGCCCCTGTTCGACCCTGCCCCGGTGGCCGACCCGACCGGACCGCTCGCGGGGGTGCCGTTCGTGGTCAAGGACAGCGGCCCGTTCGTGCGGGGAGTGCCGTTCACCCTGGGCAGCCGTGCGATCCGTGGCGCGGTCGCGCGCGAGGACCACGTACTCATGGGGCGACTGCGATCGGCCGGGCTGGTCGCGTTGGGTCAGAGCACCGCTCCCGAGCTGGGGTTGAACTTCGCGACCGAATCCCGTCGATACGGGACGACGCGCAACCCGTGGGACCCGACCCGAGGGACCGGCGGGTCGAGCGGCGGCTCGGCCGCGCTGGTCGCGGCGGGTGCGGTACCGATCGCCCACGGCAACGACGGCGCCGGGTCGCTGCGGGTGCCCGCGTCGTGTTGCGGACTGGTCGGGCTGAAACCGAGCCGGGGCCGAGTGCCGGTGGAGTCGTCCCTCTCGGGCGAAGCCTCGGGCAGTGTTCCCGCCGGCGAGGTCGGATTCGGGCAGGTGTACGAGTTCGGGCTGACCCGCACGGTGCGGGACTGCGCGACACTCCTGGACGCGGTCAGCGGACCGATCGTCGGTGAGAAGTACGCCGCGGCTCCCCCGGCCCGGCCGTACGCCACCGCCGCCCGCACCGATCCCGGCCGGCTGCGGATCGCGGTGTCCACGGCCGCCGGCGCCCCGGTCGACCGTCAGGTCGCCGACGCGGCGGTGAACGTCGGGCGGGTGCTCGAGTGGATCGGGCACGACGTCGTCGAGGGTGCCCCGCCGGTCGATGCGGACGACGTGGTCGAGGCGTGTGCGCTCACCGCGTACGCCACCGGGGCGGCGATGCTGCGGGCACCGGTGCGTCCGAGTCCCGATCTGCTCGAAGCTGTTTCGAGGGTCGTGCTCGGCGAGACCGCCGCGGCGACGATGCTCGACGTCGCTGCCGGACTCGACGCGCAGGGCCGCGTGACCCGTGCGGTGGGCACGTTCTTCACGACCGTCGACGTGCTGGTGACGCCGACGCTGGCGCAGCTGCCCCCACCCCACGGCACGCTCGACTACGACGAGGACGGCCACACGGTGCGCTCGTGGATCCGCCGGATTCTCGAGGTCGGCCCGTTCACCGCCGCGTTCAACATCTCCGGCAATCCGGCGATCAGCCTGCCCCTCGGGCAGAGCCGTGAGGGACTGCCGATCGGGGTGCAGCTCGTCGCCGCGGTCGGACGCGAGGACCTGCTGCTTGCGGTCGCGGCGCAACTCGAGCAGGCGGTGCCGTGGCGTGAACGCCAACCACCGGTGTTCGCCGACTAGGTTTGGCGGCCATGACGACGGCGTGGATCTTCCTGGCGGTGGCGATCTGCGCGGAAGTGGCGGGCACCAGCCTGCTTCCGCGCAGCGACGGGTTCCGCAGGCCCGGTCCGACCGTCGCGGTGCTGGGCCTGTACGGCGCGGCGCTGTACTGCCTGTCGCAGGCCCTGCGCCAATTGGATGTCGGGGTGGCGTACGCGGTGTGGGCCGGCGTCGGCACCGCCGTCATCGCGGCGATCGGGATGCTGATCCTGCACGAACCCCGCTCGGCGTCGAAGATCGTCGGGATCGGTCTGGTGATCGCCGGTGTCGTCGCACTGAACCTCGGTGGTGTCGCGTGACCGCCCGAGCGCGTGCGTGGGCGTTCCTCGCGGCGGCGATCACCAGCGAGATCATCGCCACCGTCCTGCTCGACAGCACCGAACAGTTCACCCGGCCCGCCCTGTCACTGGTCGTGATCGCCGGCTACGTCACCTCGTTCGCGTGCATGGCGCAGGCGTTGCGAACCCTCCCGGTGAGCCTGACCTACGCGCTGTGGTCGGGCATCGGCACCGCGGCGGTCGCGGTGATCGGGGTGCTGCTGCTCGGTGAGCCGCTCTCGATCGCGAAGGTGGCGGGCCTGGCCCTCATCGTCGCCGGTGTGGTGGTGCTCAATCTCGGCGGCGACCATCACGACACCTCGGTCGCGGACTCAGCGCAGGCCGTGCCGCCGGGCGATCATCTTCTCGACGAGCCCGCGGGGCGCGATCCGGCGTAGCGCGAACACCACCGGCGCGTTGCTGCCGACCGCGTACAGCGGCTTCGGCTTGTCCGCGTCGATGGCGGCGAGCACGGTCTGCGCCACCCGGTCGGCGGTGATGCCGGACCGTTCGTTGGCGTCGAGATGTTCGATCATCGTGCGGTAGTCGGCGGTGTAGGGCGACCCCTCGGCAAGATAGTGGGTGCGGCGCTCACCGATGCCGGTGCTGATCGACCCGGGTTCGACGGTGGTGATCGCAACCCCGAAGGGTGACACCTCACGTCGCGCGGCGGTCGCGAAGCCCTTGATCGCTGCCTTCGTCGCCACGTACGAGGAGCGGTGTGCGAGGGGGAAACTCGCGAGCATCGACCCGACCATCACCACGCGCCCGTAGTGCCGGGCCCGCATGCCGGGAAGCAGCAACTGGGTCAGGCGGACCGCCCCGAACACGTTGGTGCGGAACAGTCGCTCGATCGCCTCCATCGGCAGTTCCTCGAGTGGCCCGCTCTGGCTCTCCCCCGCGTTGTTCACCAGCACGTCCACCGCACCCGCGGCCTCGGCGCACGCGACGATGCTCGCCTCGTCGGTCAGGTCCAGCGGCAGGTACTCGACGCCGGGGATCGGGTGTGGGAGCGACGACGGGTTCCGGCTGGTGCCGTACACCTTCCAGCCGCGACCGGCGAGCGCCCGTGCCACGGCTTCGCCGATGCCCGACGACGCTCCGGTGACCAACGCTGTCCGAGTAACACTCATGCCTCGACCGCCCCTTCGTGCCGTGCCCCGCGCCGGCGATGCCGGCTGTCTCCGCCCGGGCACGCGTGCCGACGAACCTAGCCCATGACGGTGTCGTACGGGCCCGAGACGGTGCAGCCCGCGAACCTCACCAGGCGCCGGGCACGGTGCGCGGCCCGTGTCCGGCCAGCAGCGGCGCGATCCGTGGAGGAATCTCCTCCAGCGCGTAGGGCAGTGACAGCACGGTGCTCCACGCCATCGCCTCGGCCGCGTCGTCCTCGAGGACGACGATCCGCCCTTCTCTGACTGCGCGCAGATCCGCGTAGACCGGCGTCCGGTCGAGTTCGGCGCGGAGTTTGTCGCCGAAGCCGCCGCCGGCGTACCAGACGAGCAGATCGGCATCGGCGAGGGTGAGCTGCTCGGTGCTGATCGGCGCGAAGTTGGTTCCGGTGACCTGCTGGGTGACGGGCGGGTTGACGAAACCGAGTTCGGTGAAGAACCGAACCTTCGGGTCCTCGGGACCGTAGACGCCGAACTGACCCGGCCCTTTGAGCGCGCCGACGATCACGGTCCTGCCCGCGAACGACGGATTCGCGGCGGCCACCTCGGTGAACCGTCCCTGCACCGACCGGACGAGTTCGTTGGCCTTCGCCGACCGGCCCAGCGCCTTGCCGATGACCCGGGTCTGGATCTGCCACGGCACACCGAAGTCGGCGAACTCGTCCGGCTGTGCGACGGTCGGGGCGAGCACGGAGAGCATGTCGTGTTCGCGCAATGTGAGCCCGGAGTAGGTGCCGACGATCAGGTCGGGGTCGGTCGAGGCGACAGCCTCGACGTCGATGCCGCTGCTCGAGGTACCGACGACAGTCGGGTGCGCGCCGCCGAGCAGGTCGTGGGCCCACGGCCAGGTCGCGTCGGGCTTGTCGCCGTACCAGTCGAACACCCCGACGGGGATCACGCCCAGGGCGAGGACCACGTCGTGGTCGTTGTAGCCGACGCTGACGACACGGTGCGGGTCGGCACCGACGACGGTGCGACCGTAGCGTGTCGTCAGCGTGGCGCCGGTCGACGCCTCGGTCTGCTCGCCACCGCCGCAGCCGACCCCCGCGGACGTGAGCACGGCCCCCCACGTCCCGATCAGAAACCCGCGACGTGTCAGCCCGGCCATCGCACCACCCTCCCTCGACAAAAGCGAGGGAAGGTTAGCCGAAATATCGACCGCGGCGGGCGGCCCGACTTCCCGCGGACCACCGACCGGGCCAGTATGGACACATGACGCGCAGAGGCCCCGCCCAGGACATCGACGAATCCCAGCTCGTGGTCACCCACCCCAAGGACCACGCCGCCGGCGTCGAGGCCGTCGCGGTGTCGCTGCAGCGGGCCGTCGAGCAGATGGGCACGGTCCGAACGGCGCAGACACTGACCCGACTGAACCAGCGGCACGGATTCGACTGCCCCGGATGCGCCTGGCCGGAGACCCCCGGCCACCGCAAGCCTGCCGAGTTCTGCGAGAACGGCGCCAAGGCCGTCGCCGAGGAGGCCACGCTACGCACCGTCACCCCGGAGTTCTTCGCGGCGCACTCCGTCGCCGAACTCGCGGACAGGACGGACTACTGGCTCGGTCAGCAGGGCCGGCTCACTCACCCGATGGTGCTGCGCGAGGGCGCGACGCACTACACGCCGATCGGCTGGGACGAGACGTACCGCCTGATCGCCGGCGAACTCCGCTCACTTCCCACACCCGACCATGCCGTCTTCTACACCTCCGGGCGCACCAGCAACGAGGCCGCGTTCCTGTACCAGCTGATGATCCGCAGCTACGGCACCAACAACCTGCCGGACTGCTCGAACATGTGCCATGAGTCGTCGGGCAGCGCGCTGTCCGAGTCCATCGGTATCGGCAAGGGGTCGGTGACGGTTCCCGACCTCGAGTTCGCCGACCTGATCCTGATCGCGGGCCAGAACCCCGGCACCAACCATCCCCGGATGCTCTCCACCCTGGAGGCCGCGAAGGGCAACGGCGCGAAGATCATCGCGATCAACCCGCTGCCCGAGGCGGGCCTGCTGCGATTCAAGGACCCGCAGAAGGTCGGCGGCGTGGTCGGCCGCGGTGTCGACATCGCCGACGAGTTCCTGCAGATCCGGCTCGGCGGCGACATGGCCCTGTTCCGCGGGCTGGCGCGGCTGCTGTTCGAGGCCGACGACGCGGCACCGGGCACCGTCGTGGACCGGGCGTTCGTGGACGAGCACTGTGCCGGGTTCGAGGAGTACGAGCGCGCAGCCCGCACCGTCGACCTCGACACCGTCCTCGGGGCCACCGGCCTGACGATGACCCAGCTACGGGAGACAGCCGACGCCCTGATTCGCTCGCAGCGCACGATCGCCTGCTGGGCAATGGGTCTGACGCAGCAGACCCACGGTGTGGCGACCATCCAGGAGATCACCAACCTGCTGCTGATGCGCGGCATGATGGGAAAGCCCGGCGCCGGTGTCTGCCCCGTGCGCGGTCACTCGAACGTGCAGGGCGACCGCACGATGGGGATCTGGGAGAAGGCCCCGGACTCGTTCCTCGACGCCCTCGATCGCGAGTTCGGGATCACCAGTCCTCGCAAGCACGGCCTCGACACCGTCGACGCGATCCGGGCCATGCGCGACGGCAAGGCCGGTGTGTTCGTGGCGATGGGCGGTAACTTCATCCGCGCGACCCCGGACACCGCTGCGACGGAGGACGCGCTGCGCCGGTGCCGCTTGACGGTGCAGGTCTCCACCAAGCTGAATCGTTCGCACGTGGTCACCGGCACCACCGCGCTGATCCTGCCCACCCTGGGCCGCACCGACAAGGACATCCAGGCGAGCGGGAAACAGGTTGTCTCCGTAGAGGACTCGATGTCGATGGTGCACCTGTCCCGCGGCAACCTGACGCCGGTGAGCGAGCACCTGCGCAGTGAGGTCGCGATCGTCTGCGACCTGGCCCTCGAGTTGCTCGGCGCCGGCCACAGCGTCCCGTGGGCGTCCCTGTCCGCCGACTACGACCGGATCCGGGATGCCATCTCCCGGGTGGTGCCCGGCTGCGAGAACTACAACGAGCGGGTGCGCCGGCCGGACGGCTTCCAGTTGCCGCATCCGCCGCGCGATCGCCGCGAATTCCCGACGCACACCGGCAAGGCGAACTTCGTGACCGGCGAACTGCAGTGGGTGCCGACCCCGCCCGGGCGGCTGATCCTGCAGACACTGCGCAGCCACGACCAGTACAACACCACCATCTACGGCCTCGACGACCGCTACCGCGGCGTCAAGGGCGGCAGGCGCGTCGTGTTCGTCTCGGCGGCCGACCTCGTGGACCTGAATCTGATCGACGGGTCCCGGGTCGACATCGTCTCCGAGTGGACGGCGGTCGACGGCACCGTCGAGGAACGGCGGGTGCACGACTTCCGGGTGGTCGAGTACTCGACCCCGAAGGGCAACGCCGCCGCCTACTATCCCGAGACCAATCCGTTGATCCCGCTCGATCATGTTGCCGCGAAGTCCAACACGCCGGTCTCCAAGGCCGTCGTAGTGCGCCTGGAGCCGGTCGGGGGCAACTGATGGGACGCGTCACCGCCCGGCGGTCGGTATTGCGGATCGGGCCGACCGGCACGGTCCGCCGACCGGACAGCCTCGCCGTCGAGGAACCGCTGGAGATCCGGATGGCCGGTCGGTCGCTGGCGGTCACCATGCGCACCCCCGGCAATGACATCGATCTGGTGCACGGCTTCCTGCTCGGCGAGGGGATCATCCGGTCCGCCCGGGACATCTCGGTGATCCGCTACTGCGACGGTGTCGACGAGGAGGGCGCGAACACCTACAACGTCCTCGACGTCTCACTCGCGCCCGGTGTCCCGGAACCCGTTGTCGCGGAACGGAATTTTCTCAGTACGTCGGCGTGCGGGGTGTGCGGAAAGGCATCGCTCGACGCTGTCCGGGTGCGGGCGCCGTACGTGCTGGCCGACTCGCCCCTGACCGTCCCCGCCGCGGTGCTCGCCTCGCTGCCGGACGCGATGCGGTCCCGGCAGCGGGTGTTCGATTCCACCGGTGGCCTGCACGCCGCCGGACTGTTCACCACCGACGGGGCGTTGCTGGCGTTGCGGGAGGACGTCGGCAGGCACAACGCCGTCGACAAGGTCCTCGGCTGGGCGCTGACCGAGGGCCGGGTACCGCTGTCCGAGGCGATCCTCGCGGTCAGTGGACGGGCCTCGTTCGAGCTGGTGCAGAAGGCCGTCGTGGCGGGTGTGCCGATGCTGACAGCGGTCTCGGCGCCGTCGTCGCTGGCGGTCGACCTGGCCGCGGAATCCGGCCTGACGCTGGTCGGGTTCCTGCGCGGCGAGACGATGAACGTCTACACCGGCGAGCAGCGGATCAAACTGGGGTGACCTGCGCCGAACGGGCGGTTGCCGGACCATCGCACGAGAGGCACATCCGGCAACCGCCCGGTCGGTGCCATCACATGGTCAACGCCAGTTGGGCATCCAGGTTGCCGTCAGGCTCGGGGATCGCCTTCGGGCCGAGTCCGTTCTCGAACATGAAGTCGAGCAGCCGGACCAGCACCTCGTGACCGCTCCGCAACTGGGTCAGTTGCGGCGACTTCTCGTCCGAGAACGGCTCGAGCCTGCGGAACTCGGCGTTGATCTGGTTGTCCCGTTCCGTGAGTCGGAGCCACAGCGCCTCGAACGACCTTGTGCACCCTCCTCTTCCTGGCTGCAACGCGGGACGATTCCGACGCTCACGCCGATCAGCGTGGTCCGATCGGAACCCCCAGCATCGTTCCGAGGACTCCGGAGTTGGTGGACACGTAGGTGTTCGCCGCGCCCGGCTCCGTCACCGTGGACGTCACGGTGCGGGTGTCGCAGCCGGACGGGACCGGAGCACCGTCGAACCGGGCTCGCAGCCAGTTCAGGGCGTCGGAGGCGCCGGTGACGATCAGCGTGGCGTGCAGGCTCGTCTCGTCGCGGCGGTAGGTGACCGGGGTTCCGCCGCGGCAGTACCGATCCACCATCGTGTCGACGGTCGAGATGGGGATGATCTCGTCGTGGACGCCGCTGTACACGTACACCGGTGCGGTGGGAGCCGAGCCACCCAACCCCGCATCCGCGAGTGCGGCGGCCACCGCGGGGTCGGCCACCAGCTGTGCGTACGACACGGTGAGGAAGTCGGAGGTGGGGCGGAAGGCGTTCGACGCGACCGCCCGGGCCACGCACTGGCCGGACATGGCGTCGACGGCAGCCCGGCCGCCGGGCGTGAGGTGCGCGTCCATCACCCGGCCCACGTCCGGGTACACCTCCCGCAGCGACGCGAGCACGGCGACCGCCAGCCCCGACCACGCCGTCCCGCCGAGCTGGGTGACGGCCGCCGGATCCGGCGCCGGTGAGCCCATCGCGACGCCGCGCAGATCCAGCTCCGGCGCGTACGTCGGCTGTACCTGCGCGGCCCACCCGGTCGCCAGCCCGCCACCCGAGTAGCCCCACAGCCCGACCGGGGTCCGTGTCCCGGCCAGGCCGAGCGGTGCGAACGCCTGCGCGGCCCGGACGCCGTCGAGGACCGCATAGCCGGGTTCGCGGGGCGCTGCGATTCGCGCCGACGGGCCCTCGTGATCGGGCACCGACACCGCCCATCCCTGCTGCAGCGCGTGATCGACGAAGGTCATCTCACTCTGTGTGAACACCCCTTCGGGACCCGACCCCGCCCGCATCGCCACCGACGGCCCGCAGGCGGGATCGGTGCTGTCGTGGGCCACCTGATACGACAGCAGCGGGCGCCCACCCGCCGGCGGTGCGCCCGCAGGCAGGATCACCGTTGTCACCGTCGTGGTCGGCGCGCCCGTGAAATCCGTGGTCCGGTACAGCAGCTGCCACGCCTGCGCGTTGAACGGCAGTTGCGAGTAGGAGGCCAACTGGACGGGGCGCTCGCCCAGGATCGTCCCCGGCCTCGCCGACTCGAAACCAGCTGGTGCGCGGTAGAAGTCGTCGATACCCGGGGGTTCAGCGGATGCAGCGGCCGGGACGGACACCACCGCTCCACACACCGTCAGCAGAACACTCAACACACGTAGTCGAAGGCGCATCGTCGGAGTGTAGGCGGCGGAGCGTCAAACCATGGGCGATCGCCACTACCAGCCGCCCGCCGAGCGCCATCGAAACCCCGGTGCACAGGGGTGGTCCCGCACGCGCAGGCCCGCTGCACACCGAAAAGGGGTGCACACGAGCCAACACCCCTGCGCACACGAACTTTCCCGCACGCACACCGCCGTACGCACAGGGGTTCTCCCACACACACAGGCCCGATGCACGCCGAAAAGGGGTGCGCACGGTCGAAAACCCCTGTGCACACCCCTTTTCACGGTCTGGTGACGGTCAGCTACCCCGCTTGATCCATTCCTCGAGGTGCGGCGACTCGGTGCCGATCGTGGTGCCGTCGCCGTGGCCGGTGTGCACCTTGGTCTCGGCAGGCAGCGCGAACAGCTTGTCGCGGATCGAGCCGATGATCGTCGGGAAGTCCGAGTAGGACCGCCCGGTCGCACCCGGGCCGCCCGAGAACAGGGTGTCGCCGGTGAACAGCTCCCCCGCCTCCGGCAAGTACAGGCAGGTCGAGCCCGGGGAGTGTCCGGGAGTGGCGATCGCCTGGATGTCGGTGCCCGCCACCGTGATCCGCTGCCCGTCCTCGAGGGTGCCGTGCGCGACGCCGGGATGGGTCATCTCCCAGAGCACGTCGTCGGCAGGGCTGAGCAGGATCGGCGCGTCGAGCCGCTCGGACAGCTCCGGCGCGACGGTGACGTGGTCGTTGTGCCCGTGCGTGCACACGATCGCGACAACCTTCCGGCCACCGACTGCATCGATGATCGGCTGCGCCGTGTGGGCGGCGTCGACGATCACGACCTCGGAGTCGTCGCCGATCAGCCAGATGTTGTTGTCGACGTCCCAGGTGCCGCCGTCGAGACTGAACGTCCCCGACGTGACGACGCGGTCGACCCGCAGGGCGCCACTGCGTCGATTCCCCGTCGCTTCGCTCGCCATTACAAGACCACCACCGAACGCAGCACCTCACCGCGGTGCATCGACTCGAACGCCTCCTCGACCTGATCGAGAGCGATCCGCTCGGTGACGAACTTCTCCAGCGGCAGCCTGCCCTGCTGGTACAGGTCGACGAGCATCGGGAAGTCGCGCTCGGGCAGGCAGTCGCCGTACCAGGACGACTTCAGCGATCCGCCGCGCGAGAAGAAGTCGACCAGCGGCATCTCGAGGGTCATGTCCGGGGTGGGAACACCGACGAGGACGACGGTGCCGGCCAGGTCGCGGGCGTAGAAGGCCTGCTTCCAGGTCTCGGGACGGCCGACGGCATCGACGACGACGTCGGCGCCGAAGCCGCCGGTCAGCTCCTGCACGGCCTCGACCACGTCGTCGACCTCGGTGGCGTTGATGGTGTGGGTGGCACCGAGGTCGGTGGCCCACTCGAGCTTCTTGGGGTCGCGGTCGATCGCGATGATCGTGCCCGCGCCGGCCAGGCGCGAGCCCATGATCGCGGCATCGCCGACACCGCCGCAGCCGATGACGGCGACCGAGTCGCCGCGGCCGACGTTGCCGGTGTTCATCGCGGCACCCATGCCGGCCATCACGCCGCAGCCGAGCAGGCCGACGACGGCCGGGTCGGCGGACGGATCGACCTTGGTGCACTGACCGGCGTGGACGAGGGTCTTGTCGGCGAACGCGCCGATGCCGAGCGCCGGGGTCAGCTCGGTGCCGTCCTCGAGAGTCATCTTCTGGGTGGCGTTGAAGGTGTCGAAGCAGTACTGCGGACGGCCTCGCTTGCAGGCGCGACACTGGCCACAGACGGCCCGCCAGTTCAGCACGACGAAGTCACCGACGGCGACGGAATCGACTCCCTCACCGACACTTTCGACCACACCCGCGGCCTCGTGACCGAGCAGGAACGGGTACTCGTCGTTGATGCCGCCCTCACGGTAGGTCAGGTCGGTGTGGCAGACGCCGCAGGCGGCGACCGCGACCACGACCTCGCCCGGGCCGGGGTCGGGAATCGTGATCGGGACGATCTCCACCGGTGCGCCCTTCGAGCGCGCGATCACGCCTCGTACCTGCTGCGGCATGGCCTGGTCTCCTCACCTTGTCGACATGCGGGTGCACACATTGCGATACCCGCATGTCGACCGTAGCCCGATCACCCACGTCGGCGACCTGACCGAAAGGATGGTTCCACCTAGCCGAAATGCCAGACGGCCCGCCTACAGGCCCCCGAGGATCCGACCGAGGATCGCCTGCGCCCGCTCGATCGCCTCACCGTCGTCCATCCGCAGGGCGGTGTTCAGCGCGCCGAGAACCGCGTCGATCTCGAACGCCACCTCCCCCGGCGACGGCACGCCGTGGCCCGCGTCTTCCTGCGCGCATGCAACCTCACCTTCCAGCAGGGCGAGCCATTCCACGCGATCGCGGGCCAGGGCGTCCCGAACGGCGCCCGGCCTGCTGTCGAATTCGGCGATCGTCGCCGCGCGGAAGCATCCGCCCGGGAAGACCGGTTCGCTCACGTACTCGAACCACCGCTCGATCAGCGCCCTCAGCCGAGGCAGTCCCGGCTCCTCCACGAGGGCGGGGCGCACGATGCGCTCGACGAACACCTCCCGAGCCGCCTGCACGGCCGCGAGTTGCAGTTTCTCCTTGGTGCCGAACAACGTCGCGACACCACTCTTGCTGAGACCGAGATCGGCGGCGAGCCGCCCGAGACTCAGCCCGGTCAACCCCTCGACCGATGCGACGTCGGCAGCGTGCCGAGCGATGGAGGCACGCGCCCGCGCGCCTTTGAGCAGCCTGCCGTCGGTGGTCGTGTCGCTCACGTGTCCATCCTTCCAGGTCTTGCCAAAGCACACGAACGATCGTACTTTAATTACACGATCGATCGTACGTTTTGTTTCCGAGTGCCGATCCGGGCACCGCGAACCCCAGGAGCGATGATCATGACCGACACCCTTACCGTTCCGGCCGGACTCACCGAGGCGACCGACCCGTACTGCCTTCCCCAGCAGGATCTCGGCGAACTCCTCGCCGGTGCCCCGTGGCGGAGGTTCGCCGTCCTCGGCGACTCGATCGCCGAGGGCATCGGCGATCCCAGCCCGGGATACGCGACCGTCTCGTGGGCGGATCGGGTCGCGAACTCGCTGCGGACCGCCCAGCCCGACCTCGCCTACCTGAACACCGGCCGGATGGGTGCCACCAGCGCCCGGGTGCTGGACACCCAGATCGAACCCGTCTCCGACTTCGCACCCGACCTGGTGCACATCACCTGCGGCGCGAACGACCTGTGGTCCCCGGACGCCGACCTCGCCGCGATGCGCGCCAACGTCACGACCGTCTTCGATCGGGTCGCAGCCACCGGCGCCGCCATCACCACGCTCACGTTCGCCGACAACTTCCGCGGACCGCGACTACAGGCGATACGCGAGCGGATGATCGTCCTCAACGACACGATGCGGGAACTGGCCGGCCGGTACGACGCCGTCTGTGTCGACCTCTGGCAGCACCCGATGCGCCTGCGCCCGAATCTCCTCAGCGCCGACGGTATCCACTTCTCGATGAGCGGCCACGCAGTGCTGGCAACGGAAATGGTGCGCGCGCTGCACACCCGGATCACGAGACAGGCCGCGGACGCGCTCAGGGCGCGGCCTTGACCCCCGCGTCGGCGGCCAGCGCCGCGGCCTCGCCGCGGGTGCCGACCTCGAGCTTGCGCAGCACCGCCGCCACGTGGAACTTCACGGTGCTCTCGCTGACCTGCAAGCGCTCCGCGATCACCCGGTTGCGCCTGCCGGCGACGAGGTGTTCGAGCACCTCGATCTCGCGCGGACCGAGCACCGACAGGGCGTGACTGCCCTCCCCCGACTCGGCGTGGTCCAGCGGCAGAGTCGCCGACAGTCGGGAGCCCCACCCCGGGGTCGACTCGGATTCGTATGTGCCGCCGAGGGTTTCGACGCGCGGGCGCAGCTGCCGGGCGAGTTCGGCCAGGTCGACGGCGCCGCGGCCGTCGTCCCGGACGTCGATCAGCAGATTCGCGCCGTCACAGTCCCAGGCCACCCGCACGCGACCGAGGTCGGGCTGCACCACCAGCCCGAGCACCGCACCGCGCACCACGGCCCGCGCCGCGTGCGCGACCTCGCCGGGCAGACCCCGTCCGCCGACCGGCGGGTCGACGAACTCGACGCCGACGCCCTCGGGCACCAGGCCCCGGAGCTCTCCCCGCAGGCGGGCGAACGCGGTGGTCACCGCCTCTTCGGCCATCGCGCGGTGCTGGTCGACGGCGGTGCGGAGGCCGATCAGCGCGGAAGTCGCCGACTCCCGCGCGGTCGCCCGCGCGCGGGTGTCGTCGAGGTCGGGCGACCGCAGGGTCGCGAGGATGGTCTCCAGTGTCGCGGCGTGCGCCTGAGTGAGTTCGGCGACGGTGCGGGCCCGTTCGGCGGACGCGGCCCGCGACTCGGCCAGGTAGGCGGGGCTGGCGTGCCGCACCTGCAACTGGATGCCGAGGGCGACGACGGAGAACAGGGCGCCGAGCAGGTCGGTGTCGACCTCGGCCTTACCGCGTGGGATCACCACCAGAAGGGTGTCCGTGCGGTCGAGGATCGCGTGCACCGGGTGTTCCCGTCCGCCAAGCACCGCGGTTCCGCGGTGGACGATCGACGAATCGGGTTGCGCCGGACCGAGTTCGGTACGCAGCCGGTCGAGTTCTGCCACGGTGACCCGGTCCACGATCCGCGGGTCGCCTGCGACCTTGCGCGGCCGGCCGGTGCACTCCCGGGTGAAGATCACCAGGGCCGAATGCGGCACCAACGGCGCCACCAGCGGCGAGAACCTGCGCCCGATCTCCGGTAGCGGCCCGACCAGCACGCCGCGCAGCGCGTCGAGTCGGTCCACCTCGGTGCCGCGGGTCGAACTGCTCACCCGCGGCACCTTAGTCGACACCTGGATGCTCAGCCGGCCCGGTGCACGGACTGCGGGGTCAGGTAGGCGCCGAGCCCCTCCACTCCGAACTCCACACCCAACCCCGAGTCGTGGCGCCCACCGAACGGCGCACTGTGGTTCGAGGCGAAGAAGTTCACGCCGACCGAACCGGTGTCCATGCGTCGCGCCACCCGCATCGCGGCGTCGGTGTCGCGCCCGAAGACGAGTCCGCCCAGGCCGAACTCGGTGTCGTTGGCCAGTGCCACCGCCTCGTCGACGGTGTCGTACGAAAGCACGACGACGACCGGCCCGAAGACCTCTTCACGGGCGATCCGCATCCCGGGCGTCACGTCCGCGAACACCGTCGGCTGGACGAACCAGCCGCGTTCGACGTCGGCCCTCGCGCCACCGGTCGTGGCGCGGGCGCCTTCCTCGTGTGCCGACTCGAGGTGATCGAGGACGATGTCGAACTGCGCCCGGGTCGCTGCGGGACCGAAGACGGTGTCCTCGTCGAACGGGTCACCCTGCTTGCCTGCGGCGACGGTCCGGGTGACCATGTCGACCACCTCGTCGTAGCGCTGCGCGGGAGCGAGGATGCGTGTGGAGATGTAGCAGGTCTGCCCGGTGTTGCGCATGCAGGACCGGATCAGCACCTCGGACATCGCGTCCAGGTCCGCATCGGGGAGCACGATCGCCGACGACTTCCCACCGAGCTCGAGGGTCACCGGGCGCAGGAGCTCGCCGCACGCGGCGGCGATCCTCCGACCGACGGGTGTCGACCCGGTGAAGGCCACCTTCCGTACCAGCGGGTGCCGCACCAGGCGGTCGCCGACCTTCCCGGAACCGGTCACCAGGTTGATCACCCCCGGCGGCAGACCCGCGGCCAGTGCCGCGTCGACGACGAACCGGATCGACAGCGGCGTCGGCGACGCCGGCTTGATCACCACGGTGCAGCCCGCGATCAGTGCCGGCGCCAGCTTGGCCACGACCAGGTTGATCGGGAAGTTCCACGGCGCGATGAGCGCACACACCCCGATCGGATCGCGATACACCGCCGTCTCGCCGGGCCGGTTCGGGTAGGGGCGCACGTCCTCGGACTCGAGGTACGACGCCAGCGACGCGAAGTACCGGAAGATGCCCGCCGCGTTCGTCGCCGCGCCCGCCGTCTCGGCGATCGGACTGCCGTTCTCGCGGGTGTTGGTCCACGACATCGGTGCTGCCCGCTTCTCGATCTCGTCCGCCAGCCGCAGCAGGTACTCCGCGCGCACCGAGGGCGAAAGATCCGACCATCCGGCGCCACGGAAGGCCCGGTCGGCGGCCGTGACGGCGCGGTCGACGTCCTCCGGAGAGGCATCGGGCACCCAACCCCAGGTCTCCTCGGTTGTGGGATCCACGACGTCGATCCGGTCGGTGCTCGTGGCCGGTACCCATTCGCCGTCGACGAACACGTCGTCGACATGGGTGTACGGGAGCTGGACCGCCGATCGCCTCACCTCAGCACCTCGGTCTTGAGCAGGGCACGGGAGCGTGCCAACTCCGCCGCCGCGATCTCGACGGCAGCCTCGGTCTTGAGCTCCGGGACGATCTCGATCTCGAGCCGGTCGCAGTAGAGGGCCGGGGTCAGCCCGAACCACGAGGAAGCCAACGCGATTCCGGTGACGCCGAACCGCCAGAGCCGATCCGCGTCGCGCACCAGCGCGTCCTCCAGCGAGTGCGCGTCGGGCCGGGTGTCGTGACCGTCGATGATCGCGCACACCCGCTCGACGAACTCGTCGTCGTAGCCCAGCGACGGCAGCACCTCCCGGGCGATGATGCACCCCTGGCGTTCGTGCTCGTACCGGATCGCGGCCTTGCGCCAGTCGCCGCTGAACCCTTCGGAGATGATCCGGGATTCGTCGACCCGACCCCAGCCGGTGTCGTGCAGCAGGATCGCGATCCGCACGACGAGGGAGTCCGCGTGCGGGTACGCCAGGCACAGCCGCTGGGCGTAGGCGAGGGAGATCGGCAGATGGATGTCGTTGCTGCGGGCCCGGGATTCCGGCACGACGGATTTCCATACCGGATCGAGATCGGTGGGTTCGTCCGGTGCGGCGGCGATCGGCGACGTGTCGACGCTCTGGGTCGTCGGGATGCGCATGGTTACCTCTCTGACCGGGCCGTCGCCGGCGGCGCTGTCGCCGCGGGCGGGCCCTCGGTGATGATCGACTTCAGTGGTGTGGCGGCGTTCTCCGCCGGGCCGGCGGGGATGTTCGCGCCCTTGGCGAGTGCGTTCTTGACCGCCATGAAGTCGAGCGGGTGGTTGACGCAGTCGGCGGCGGTGATCTGCCCGTCCCGGTAGTACAGGACCGAGAACCGGCCCTTCTCGTCGTCGCGTCGGACGACCGTCCGGTCGTGGCCGGTGGACAGTCCGGCGATCTGCAGCTTCAGATCGCCCTGGTTCGACCAGAACCAGGGGGTCCCGGCGTATTCCGCGCGGCGGCCGGTGAGCGAGTAGGCGGCGACCTTGGCCTGTTCGATCGCATTGTTGACGCTCTCGATGCGGATCCGGTCCCCGGGCGGCGCGCCACGGACAGGGTTGGGCAGGTTCGCACAGTCGCCGACCGCGACGGTGACGCCGTCGGAGGCGAGGGCGTACTCGTCGACGCGGATTCCGTTGTCGCACTCCAGGCCCAAGGCCTCGGCCAGCTCCGTGTTCGGAAGGACGCCGATGCCGACGAGAACGATCTGCGCGGCAACGACCCGGCCGTCGGCCAGCTCCACGCCGGTGACGGCTCCCTCGGTGCCGACGATCCTGGCGATCCGGGCGTTCAGGACGACGTCGATGCCCCGACTGCGGTGCGCGTCGAGGAAGAAGCGTGAGGTCTCCGGCCCGACAGCACGGCCGATCAGTCGCGGTCCGGCCTCGAGAACCGTTGCCTTCCTGCCCATCTTGTGGGCGCTGGCCGCGGCCTCGAGCCCGATGAATCCGCCACCGATCACGACGACGTCGGTGGCGTCCGGCATCCGGGCCTTCAACGCCAGCGCGTCGTCGGCGTTGCGCAGATACAGCACTCCCCCCAGATCGGCACCGGGCACGTCGAGCCGCCGGGCCCGCGCCCCGACAGTGAGGGCGAGTCGATCGAACGCGAACCGCGCTCCCGACTCGGAACGCGCGACGCCTCCGCCGGCGTTCGTGCGGTCGATCGCAGTGATGCGTTCACCCTTGACCAGCCGGATCCGGTGCTCGTCCCAGTACTGGGCGGTGCGGAAGATCAGCGACTCGGCCGTGACCTCGCCCTGCAGGAACTCCTTGGACAGGGCGGGCCGCTGATACGGGCGGTGGTTCTCGTCTCCGAGCAACGTGATCGGCTCCTCGTAGCCGAGGGCACGCAGGGAGCCGGCCAGCTGCACCCCGGCCTGGCTCGCCCCGATGATCAGCAGACCGCCGTCGTGGTCGGCCACGGCTACACCTGCACTTCGGGAGTCCGCACGTGCAAGTCCATGTCCGCGGTGAGCTTGATCTGGCAGGACAGCCTCGAGCTGTCTTCACGAGGGGCCGCGGTCCCGTAGAGCATCTCGTCCTCCATCTCGTCCATGTCGGGCAGCGCCGCGAACTCGTCGTCGCGCACGAGGACGTGGCACGTCGCGCAGGACAGCGATCCGCCGCACTCGGCGACGATTCCCGGGACGCCGTTACGCATCGCAACCTCCATCACGGAGTCGCCGACGTTCCCGTCGAACGCGCGCGAATTCCCCTCGCAGTCGGTGTATGTGACCTTGGGCATGACTGTGTCTCTCCTAGATGAACTGGCGTCCGCCGTCGACGACGAGCGTCTGTCCGGTGATGTAGCTGCTTTCCTCGGAGGCGAGGAACAGGGCCGCGCCCACGATGTCCTCCGGCCTGCTGGCCCGTTTGATCGCTCCGCGGTCGACGCCGTAGTTCTCGGCGCCCTCGATCAGCCCGTAGCTGGCCTCGGTGAGGGTGAACCCCGGTGCGATGGCGTTGACGGTGATGGACCGCCGACCGAGTTCCTTGGCCATCACCCGGGTCATCGCCACCACTCCACCCTTGGAGGCGACGTAGTGCATCCACTGCTCGGACCCGCTGTAGACGGTCGCCGACGAGACGTTGACGACGCGGGATCCGGACTCCAGGTACGGACTGCACGCCCGCGCACACATCCACGGCCCCTTGAGGTTGACCGCCATCACCCGGTCCCATTCGGCGGGGTCGATCTGCTCGAAGGGGCTGCGGGTGACCCCCGCGTAGATCGCGGCGTTGTTGACCAGCACGTCGATGCTGCCGCCACCGAACTCGGCGACGGCCGCGGCCATCGCGTCCGTGGAGTCGACGGAGGTGACGTCCACGGTGAGGGCGGTTGCCTCGGCACCGAGGTCACCGGCCAGACGCGCGGTCTCCTGCGCGCCTGCGCCGTCGATGTCGGCGACGGCGACCCGGTGGCCGCGCCCGGCGAAGCCGAGTGCGAAGGCGCGCCCGAGTCCGCCTGCGCCGCCGGTGATCAGCACGGTTCTCGCGGTCGTCATCTCACGCGTCCAGCACGGTGACGGTGCCGGCGGTGCCGTCGACCCGTAGTCGCTGACCGGTCCGGATCTGAGTGGACGCCGACCCGGTGCCGGTGACCGCGGGCAGGCCGTACTCCCGGCACACGATCGCGGCGTGACTCATCATGCCGCCGATGTCGGTGACGGTCGCCGTGATCTTCCCGAAGATCGGGCCCCAGGACGGGGCGGTGATCGGGGCGACGAGGATCTCGCCCTCCTGGACCTCGGTGAGCTCGTCGGCGCTCGTCACCACCCGGGCGACACCCTCGACGACACCCGGGGACGCGGCCATACCCCGCAGCCCGCCGGAGGTGTCCTCGTCGTCGGCGAGCCACTGCTGCACCTGCTCGGTGGTGATGCCGTAGAGCATGCTGGTGAACGGTTCGGTGATGAACTCGGGCGGGGTGTTCAGGGCAGGCTCGGGCCGGCGCGACTTCAGCGCGTCGATGATCCCGCGACGACGCTCGATCTCCTTGGGCCAGTAGCTCGGACCGATCGGGGCGGCACCGACGCCCCAGCCGGTGGCGAGGTCGAAGAGCGCCTCGCGGACCTCGCCCCGACTCAGGTACAGCAGGTCGTCCGGCTGCTCCCAGAAGCCCTCCTCGTGCAGCATCCGGGACAGCTCGCGAACCTTGCGCCAGAACACCCCCATCGTCCAGTGCTCGATGTAGAAGTTGTGGTTCTCCACGTACGGGTAGGCGGTACGAGCCAGTTCCAGCTTGCCGTCGAAGATGTCCCGGTCCTCACCGCTCAGCAGGTCGCGGTACTCGGCGGAGATCCGTTCCCGCTCGGCAGCGAGCTCGGCGACGGGCCTCATGATGTCCTGGCCGTTTCGCAGCCGGCGGATGTAGTCGGCGATGTACTGGAGCGGGATCTCCTGGTGTTCGATCCAGTACTTGTCATGGCCGTAGAAGCCGTTGCCGACGGTGAAGTTGAACCAGGGATCCTGCGCGGTCCGGTACGCGGCGAGCCACCCCTCCCCTCCCTCCGCGGCGCCGACCTCGGCGAGGGTGGCGCTCGCGTCGGTCGGATCGTCGAAGGCCGCGTCCAGCCCCAGTTCCACGGCGAGGGTTGCGAGCTTCTTGAGTTCGTCGTCCGGCCGGAACAGCTCCATGTCCACGCCCTGCACCATCGTGGCGATCGACTGATCCGGGATGTTCGGGAACACCTGCTTGCAGAACCCGAAGAAGTCGAGGTAGGCGATGTAGCCGAGGTTGAGGAACTCGAAATGGTACTGCCAGTTCTGGTAGCACAGCTGGATCAGCCGGTCGTAGTTCTCGAGCAGCACCTCGGTCCCGTCCTTCGCCCTGCCCGAGGTGATGTCCTCGATCGAGACCATGTCCGGCAGCTTGGCGAACGTCAGCGCGGCCATCTCGTCGATCGTGGTGCGCACCTTCTTGTGCCACTCCTCGAGAAGGCGATCCCAGTTCTGGTAGTAGTAGGCCGCGCGCTCCTCGAAATGCGGTACCCGAGACTCGAACTCGTTCTCGGGAGCTGGAATCGGGGACATGTACAGGTAGCCCAGGTGGATCCGGAACTCGATGCCGTTCGAGTTCGGGATCAGCAGGTGCCGGGTGTTGTACTGGCCGAGGCACTTGACCGCGAACTCGCCGCCGATCGTCTCGAACGGCTTGAACACGGTCGGCCAGTGCTGGCTGTCGCAGAACCAGAATTTCTCGTCCTCGGCCTCCTGCAGGCTGTCCTGGAACACCAGGTTGTATGGGTACAGCTCCTGCCAGCCCTCGGCGCCTTCCGGCGTCTCGAGCGTGAAGGGGCTTGGGAAGGACTTCATCGACATGGGGATGTTCCTCATCGTGGTCACGGGGTCGGTCAGTGGGCGACGGGGCGTCGGGTCATGGACTTCGTGATGCCGGCCACGCTGAAGCTGCGCGGCTTCGCCGGCGAGGCGGTCGGGGCGGTCGCGGGCTTCGACGACCAGACAGTCTCCGGACGGGACTGAAGCAGCAGCAGGTTCTGCCCGTCGGGCAGGTCCGCGTCGAGGGCCCACTCGATGTCCTGCGGGCACCCGTAGTGCTTCTCGGCACGCTTGGCGATCGTCGCCACCGCGCGCAGGTCGTCTTCGGTCAGGCACCGGCACGCGCGGCGGCTCGGGTCCACCTCCCGCTCGACCAGGCTGCGGGACTCGGCGTCCGGGATCAGCTCGGAGTGCTTGGCGCCCACCTTCTCGGTGACCAGGCCCAGTGTCACCTTGTCGAGCACGATGTTGTCCGGAGTCACCTGCCCGGAGACGACCATCTCCCCCACCCCGTAGGACGCGTCGATGGCGATCTTCGAGCGGTCACCGTTGGTGGGGTCGAGTGTCATCGCGACACCGGCGACCTTTGCGTTGACCATCTTCTGGACGGCCACCGCCATCGACAGTCCTTCGTCCGGAATGTTGTTCTTCAGTCGGTAGGTGATCGCGCGGCTCGTGTACAACGACGCCCAGCACCGGCGGATGTGCTCGGTCACCGAATCGAGATCCGTCAGCCACAGGTAGGTGTCCTGCTGGCCGGCGAAGCTCGCGTCGGGCAGGTCCTCGGCGGTCGCGGAGGACCGCACCGCCACCGGAACCGGCTCGTCGAAACCGGACTGCAAGCGCTCGTACGCCTCGATCGTCAGCCGTCGCAGTCGGTCCGGTACCGGCCGGGAGACGATCGCATCGCGAATCCGGGCGGAGACGGTGTCGACCTGCGCAACGTCGTCCGGGTCGATATCCGAGAGCAGCCTCCGAATTCCTTCGGCGACACCGGATTCGGCGACGAAGTCGTCGTAGAGGGCGGTCGTGACCGCGAACCCGGGCGGCACCGGCATACCGGCCTGCGTCATCGACACCAGCGACGCGCACTTGCCACCGAGCAGTTCGTGCCGCGGCGCGGTGTCGTCGTCGAAGAACTGGATGTACGGGCCCTCGTCCACTCCGCCCCATTGCACCGGCACCGCGGTCGGGACCCGAAACGACAGGTTGTCTCCGAACGTGATGGCATCGGGGTCGAGCAGTTCCAGATCGGGGGCAAGGGCCAGCACCTGCTCCACCGCGATCCGGGTCTGCAGCTTCGCGAGCATGTTGCCCAGGCAGTAGTGGATGCCGTACCCGAACGCCACGTGCTCGCGCGCGTTGGCCCGCGAGATGTCGAAGACGTCCGGGTCCTCGAATCGGGCGTCGTCGCGGTTCGCGGATCCCATCAGCAGCAGCAGGTTGGCCCCAGCGGGGATCGCGACTCCGCCGACCTCGGTGTCCCGCAGCGCCTTCCGTCGCCACCCGACGATGGACGGGCTGAACCGGAGCACCTCGTCGACGGCCGCGGGAATCAGTTGCGGGTCCGCGGCGAGGGCGGCCCACTGATCGCGGTGTGCGAGCAGCAGGCGCAGGGTGTTGGAGATCAGGGTCGTCGTGGTCTCGTGACCGGCGAACAGCAGGCTGTAGCAGACCGACGCGATCTCGTGGTCGCTGATCGGGTCCCCCTCCCGCTGGGCTCGCACCAGGTCCGCGACCAGACTGTCGCCGCCGTGGGCGTGGGCATGCGCCACCAAGCGCCGGCATTCCTGCCAGTACTCGACGAGATTGTGCGCGTGCGGGATCTGCTCCTCGTCACTCAGGTCGCCCCAGGTCATCGCCGCGCGGGAGTCGGACCATCGCTTGAAGGTGTCCACCTGGCCGGCGTCCGCGCCGATCAGCGTCAAGATCGTCACGGTCGGCACCTCGTAGGCGAGGTCGCGCAGCAGGTCGCCGCGCCGGTCCGGACGCGCGAGCATCGCCCGCAGCTGGGCGTCGACGTTGTCGCGGATGAACGGTTCGAGGGCCCGGTACCGCCGCGGCGTGAACGCCTTCGACACGACCTTCCGAATTCGGGTGTGTTCCGGGGGAATCCGCGCCGACAGACCGGAGTATGCGGTGAATCCGCCGTCCTCCATGACCTTTCGCGCCTGGGGTCCGTGCCGACGGACCGGCGCCTGCGCGTTCTCGCTGCTGAACGTCTCCCAGTCGTCGAAGACGGCCTTCACGTCGTCGTAGCGGCTGATCACCCAGCAGTCGATCCGTTCGTCGAACATGACCGGTTCGTTCGCACGCAGACGGGAGTAGGCGGGGAACGGGTCGGTCATCGCGAACGGTTCGTAGCCGTGATGGGCCACGGGACAACCGGCGGTGGTGATGCTGGTCTCCATGAATCCTCCTTGTGATGGAGACCACCTTCACGTGCGACGGGCGCGCGGCCCAGCTATTTCTTCCGTTCAACGGAAGAGTCGAGCCAGAAGCTTCGAATTGCCTGTTCAACGGGCTGCGGCAGGTCCCGGAAGAGCTTCTCGAGCCTGGTGACGGTCCCCCGCATCGCGGGGAGGAATCGCGGGATCTCGGCGTACCGCGAGCTGGGCAGGACCATGCCGACGGACGCGACGACGTCGCCCTTGGGCGCGTGCACCGGCACCGCCACCGAACAGAGCCCGAGCGCGATCTCCTCGCGGGTCTGCGCGTACCCGTTCTCCCGCACGAGGTCCAGCTCTCGCGCCATGCGACGGGCGTCGGTGATCGTGTATCGCGACCGGCGCTCGAGCGCGTGGGAGAGGTACGCCTCGCGGAACCAGTCCTCCTCGTACGCCAGCAAGACCTTGCCGACGGCCGTCGGATGCAGCGGCAGCCGTGCACCGACCCGTGCGATCCGCGGGATTCGCCGACTCCCGTAGATCCGGTCGACGTAGATCGCCTCGGTGCCGCGCCGCACCGCGAAGTGCACCGTCTCCCGAGTCAGGTCGAACAGGTCCTGCAGCGGCGAATGCACGATGTCACGCAGCCCCTGGCCGGCGTTCTGGGCGATTTCCCACAGCCGGATACCGACCTGGTAGCGCCCGTCCGAGCCGCGCTGGAGTGCACCCCAGCTCTCCAGTTCGCCGACGAGCCGGTGCACCGTGCTCAGCGGCAGATCCGCCGCGGTGGCGATGTCGGTGAGCGGCAGGGGTTCGGCCCCCGACTCGAAAGCCTCGAGGATCGCGAGCACCCGCGAGGTCGTGGTGCGCCCCGGCTCACGGGGTTGTCCGGCCATCGCAGCATCCTCTCGTACCGCCTCCCCTCGCTGTCACTCCTACTCGCCGGCATCGACACCCCGCAACGCCGACAGCGCCCCGGCTTGCAGCCGGGGCGCCGTTCGAGGGCGTCTCGTCGCCGGTCAGCCGACCGCGACGACGTCGACGAGGAGTTCGGCCCCGGTCGCGGCCCGGACCTCGTCGACGGTCACACCGGGAGCGGTCTCGACCAACCGCAGACCGTCCGCCGTCACGTCGAGGACCGCCAGGTCGGTGATGATCCGGTTGACGCACCGCTTTCCGGTGAGCGGCAACGAACACTCGACGACGATCTTCGGCTCGCCGGTCTTGCTGCAGTGGTCGGTGAGGACGATGACGCGGCGAGCGCCGTGCACCAGGTCCATCGCGCCGCCCATGCCCTTGACCATGGCGCCGGGGATCATCCAGTTCGCGAGGTCGCCGGTCTCGCTGACCTGCATCGCACCGAGCACCGCGACGTCGACCTGGCCGCCGCGGATCATCCCGAACGACTGCGCCGAGTCGAAGAAGGATGCGCCGGGCAGGACGGTGATCGTCTCCTTGCCCGCATTGATCAGATCCGCGTCGACCTCGTCCTCGAACGGATACGGCCCGACCCCGAGCACCCCGTTCTCCGAGTGCAGCACGACCTCGATGCCGTCCGGGATGTGGTTCGGGATCAGCGTCGGCATGCCGATGCCGAGGTTGACGTACTGCCCGTCCTCGAGTTCCCGTGCGGCACGGGCCGCCATCTCGTCCCTGGTCCAGCTCACTTCCGCACCGTCCTGTTCTCGATCTGCTTCTCACCGACCACCGGCACGTGCACCACACGCTGCACGTGGATACCCGGGGTGTGCACCTCGTCCGCGTCGATCTCACCGGGCTCGACGAGGTGCTCGACCTCGGCGACGGTGATGCGGCCGGCCGCCGCCGCGGGCGGGTTGAAGTTGCGAGCGCTCTTGCGGAACACGAGGTTTCCGTGCCGGTCGCCCTTCCACGCATGGACGAGCGCGTAGTCGGTGACGATGGCGCGCTCCATCACGTAGGTGACGCCGTCGAACTCGCGTGTCTCCTTCGGCGGGCTGGCGATCGCGATGCCGCCGTCGCCGTCGTACCTGCGGGGCAGGCCACCGGTCTCGACCTGGGTACCGACACCGGCCGGGGTGAAGAAGGCGGGGATACCGGCGCCGCCGGCACGCATCCGTTCGGCGAGGGTGCCCTGCGGCGTCAGCTCCACCTCCAGCTCACCGGCCAGGTACTGCCGGGCGAACTCCTTGTTCACTCCGACATAGGAGCTGATCGTGCGCCGGATCCGGTTGGCGGCGAGAAGCGTGCCGAGACCGAACCCGTCGATTCCCAGGTTGTTGGTGACGGTCTCGAGATCGGTCGCGCCCTGTTCGAGCAGTGCCGCGATCAACGCCTCCGGCACGCCGACCACCCCGAATCCGCCGACCGCGAGTGACGCGCCGCTCGGGATGTCCGCCACCGCTTCGGCTGCTGTGGAAATGACTTTGTCCATCACGGCGACCACGATAGCGCGGGTCGTGCGTTCTGTGAACATGCGTCCGCATTGCGAACATATTTCGGGGCCGGCGTTGCCCGAGTCACTGCGAGGCCCTATCGTGTTCGCATAGCGGCGCTGCGTTCTCATCACGAACAGGCCGTACGGTTCCCACGACGAAAAGGCCGCACATGCTGCACCCGCCCCCACGCCACTCCCGGAGGACCGCGTGACCCGGGGTGAGCTGTTCGATCCGGTGTTCGGGGCGCAGCGGATCGATCCACTGCTGTCCGATCGGGCATGGGTGGCGGCGATGCTCGAAGTCGAGAGCGCACTCGCCCACGCGGCCGCCGACTCCGGCGTGATCACCTCCGACCAGGCGACCGCGATCGCGTCAGCCGCCAACACTCTGTCCGGCACACTCGACCCGGCGCTGCTCGGCGTCGAGGGCGCAGCCGGTGGCAACCCGGTCATCCCACTGGTCAAGCACCTGCGCGCCGAGTGCGCACCGGCCGGGGTGCCCGGATCGGCGGTGCACGCCGGCGCGACCAGCCAGGACATCCTCGACACCGCGCTCATGGTGATAGCACGGCGAGCCGGCGCCGTGGTGGCCGACGACCTGGCGGTGGCCGCGGACGCCGCGGCATCGTTGGCGCGTCGGTACCGGGACACCCCGATGGCCGCCCGCACCCTCGGCCAGCAGGCACTGCCGACCACATTCGGGGCGCTGGCCGCGGGATGGTGCGCGGGCCTCGACCGGGCGCACCGCTCCCTCACCACCGTGATCGCCCATCTTCCGGTGCAATTCGGTGGTGCCGCAGGCACTCTCGCAGCGCTGCACCCGCTCGGGCTCGAGGTGGCCGATCGGCTCGCCGACGAGCTGGGCCTGGCCCGGCAGTCCGTGCCATGGCACACCGAGCGGACCCGGATCGGCGAGATCGCATCGGCCCTCGGGGTCGCCGCGGGCGTCGTGGCGAAGATCGCAGGCGACGTGGTGCTGATGGCCGCGACGGAGGTCGGCGAGGTCGCCGAGGACGCCCCCGGTGGCTCGTCCGCGATGCCGCACAAGCGCAACCCGGTCGCGGCCGTGACCGCGCGGGGCGCGGCCGTGCGGGTGCCGGGACTCGTCGCGACCGTGCTCGGCTCGATGTCCCACGAGTTCCAGCGCGCCACGGGTGCCTGGCACGCCGAGTGGGAAACGGTCACCGACCTGCTCCGGCTCACCGGCGGCGCCGCGCACAGAATCGGCCAGTGCCTGAGCGGATTGCAGGTGGACGCCGCCGCGATGCGCCGCAACCTCGACGCGACCGGGGGGATGCTGCTCGCCGAACGCGTCACCGCGGCCCTGTCCGGGCACACCGGCGCCGCGCGCGACCTGGTCACCGCCGCATGCCTGGCCGGCCGGCCGCTGGACACCGACCCGGCGGTCGTCGAGTTCCTCGCACCCGAGGCGGTGCGTGAACTGCTCGATCCCGCAACCTACCTCGGCCACGCCGGCGACCTCGTCGACCGCGTGCTGGCCGCCCGATCGACCACGAAGGAGGAGACCCGGTGACGGTCGCCCTCGCCCACCAGGTCACCGGCCCCGGACCCGGCGCCCCGACCGTCGTCCTGCTCGGGTCGCTCGGGTCGGACCGGACCATGTGGGATCCCCAGGTGCGGGCCCTGTCCGCGGACGCCAACGTCGTCGCCGTCGATCTGCGCGGGCACGGCGAATCCCCGGTTCCCTCAGGGCCGTACACGATCGACGACCTCGGCCGCGACGTACTGGCGCTGCTCGACAACCTGCAACAGCCCGCGGTGCACCTGGTCGGGCTGTCCCTCGGCGGCGCGGTCGCCCAGTGGATCGCCGCCCACGCGCCCACCCGCGTCCACACGGTGACCCTGCTGTGCACCTCCGCCAGATTCGGCGAACCACAGACCTGGCTGGACCGGGCGGCCGCCGTCCGCGCCGAGGGCACCGGGTCCATCGCCGAGAGCGTCGTCGGACGGTGGTACACCGACGGGCTCGCCGCCCGCGACCCCGAACTGATCGCGTCGTCGCGGGCGATGGTGGACGCCACCGCCGACGAGGGATACGCGGCCTGCTGCGAGGCGCTGTCCGGATGGGACGGCCGCGCCGATCTCGCCCGCATCGCGGCGCCGACGCTGGTGATCGCGGGCCGTCACGACCCCGCCACCACTCCGGCGGACCTGCGGGCGATCGCCGACGGAATCGCGAATTCCACACTGCACGTGCTCGATCCGGCAGCACACCTGGCCAGTGTGGAACAGGCCGGCCGGGTCACCGCGCTGGTCGCCGCCCACGTGGCCGGCCCCGCGCAACGCAGCGAGGCGTACGAGGCCGGTATGCGGGTGCGGCGCACCGTCCTCGGCGACGCCCACGTCGATCGCGCGATCGCAGGCACCACCGCGTTCACCGCACCGTTCCAGGACTTCATCACCCGCACCGCGTGGGGTGACATCTGGACCCGACCCGGTCTCGACCACCACACCCGACGCCTGCTCACCCTCGCGATCCTCACCGCGGTCGGCAACGAGCACGAACTCGACATGCACATCCGCGCGGCACTGCGCGACGACGTCACCGCCGACGAACTGGTGGAAGTCTTCCTGCACACCGCGATCTACGCGGGCGTACCGAACAGCAACCGCGCATTCGCCCTCGGCAAGAATGCTCTCGCTGACGGGGCCGGATCGGCCGACACCGCAGCCGACACCGTCGACACCGCCGGCACGACCGACACCGAGGAGCCTTCCGGACCATGATCGAAGCGTCACCCGACTACGTGCAGTCCCTGGCCCGCGGACTGTCCGTCATCCGCGCATTCGACGCCGAGCACGCTCGGCAGACCCTGAGCGAAGTGGCCAAGACCACCGGACTCACCCGCGCCACCGCCCGCCGGTTCCTGCTCACCCTCGTCGAACTCGGCTACGTGCGCACCGACGGATCGGGTTTCTGGCTGACGCCGCGCGTCCTCGAGCTCGGCTACAGCTACCTGTCGAGCCTGACGCTGCCGGAGATCGCCGGACCGCACCTCGAAGCGTTGACCAAGCAGGTGCACGAGTCCGCATCGGTGTCGATCCTCGACCACGGTGACGTCGTCTACGTCGCGCGGGTCCCGGTAAGCCGGATCATGACCGTCGCCATCACCATCGGCACCCGGTTCCCCGCGTTCGCCACCTCGATGGGCCGGGTGCTCCTCGCCGGACTGTCCGAGAGCGCGTTCGAGGACTATCTGACGACCGTCATGCTGACCCCGCTCACCGCTCGCACCCTCGCCACCCCCGACGCCCTGCGCGACGAGATCGCGAAGGTCCGCGCCGACGGATTCTGCATCGTCGATCAGGAACTCGAGGAGGGGCTGCGCTCCCTCGCCGCCCCGATCCGCGACGCGAGCGGCACGGTGGTCGCCGCCGCCAACATCTCCACGCAGGCCGCCCGCTACTCCGCCGAGGCGGTGCGGACGGACCTGCTTCCTGCACTCCTGAGCACCGTCGACGCGATCGGCGCCGACCTGGTGCGCACGCAATCCCAACCCTGAAACACATGTGAGGACCCACCATGATCGACGCCGTCATCTGTGAACCGCTGCGCACCCCGGTCGGCCGGTTCGGAGGCGTGTTCAAGGACATCGCCCCGGAATCGCTTGCCGCGACGGTGATCACCGAACTCGTCACCCGCACCGGCATCGACGGCTCGCAGATCGACGACGTCATCCTCGGCCAGGCGTCCCCCGGCGGCGACGCCCCCGCGATCGGCCGGATCGCCGCGCTCGACGCAGGACTCGGCATCGACGTGCCCGGACTCCAGGTCGACCGCCGCTGCGGATCCGGACTGCAGGCCGTCGTCCAGGCATGCATGCAGGTCGCCACCGGCGCATCCGAGCTGATCCTCGCCGGCGGCACGGAATCGATGAGCCAGGCCGAGTTCTACGCCACCGGGATGCGCTGGGGTGTCAAGGGCGACGGCGTCGCCCTGATGGACCGCCTCGCGCGGGCCCGGGTCACCGCGGGCGGCAAGAACTTCCCGGTCCCGGGCGGCATGATCGAGACCGCCGAGAACCTGCGCGCCGAGTTCTCCATCAGCCGCGCCGACCAGGACGCCCTCGCCGTCCAGTCGCATCAGCGCGCGGTCGCCGCCCAGAAGGACGGACGTTTCGCCGACGAGATCGTCGGAGTTCCGGTCCCGCAACGCAAGTCGGATCCGATCGTCGTCGACACCGACGAGCACCCCCGGTCCGACACCTCCGTCGAGTCGCTCGCGAAGCTGAGGGCCATCCGCGCCGGTGTCGACCCCGAGTCCACCGTGACCGCGGGCAACGCGAGCGGCCAGAACGACGGCGCCGCGGTGTGCATCGTCACCACGTCGGAGAAGGCCGCCGCGCTGGGACTGCGCCCCCTCGCTCGGCTCGCGAGCTGGGCGGTCGCCGGGGTGGCGCCGCGGACGATGGGCATCGGGCCGGTCCCCGCGACCGAACGGGCCCTGGGCCGGCTCGGGCTCACCCTCGCCGACATGGACGTCATCGAACTGAACGAAGCGTTCGCCGCGCAGGCCCTCGCCGTCCTGCGGACCTGGGACCTCGACCCCACCGACCCGCGGCTGAACCCGAACGGCTCCGGCATCTCCCTCGGCCACCCCGTCGGGGCGACCGGCGCCCGCATCCTCGCGACCCTCCTGCGCGAACTCGATCGGCGCGAGGGCCGCTACGGTCTCGAGACCATGTGCATCGGCGGCGGGCAGGGCCTCGCCGCCGTCTTCGAGCGACTCGGCTGACCCCCTCCAACGACGAAGGCGCCCCCACCAGGTGGTGGGGGCGCCTTCGTCGTTTCCGGCTGCTACGCCGACTTGTCGCGGCGCTCGCGGTCCGGCTTGCGCGGGACGATCGTCGGAAGCACGTTGTCGTTGACGGTCTCGCCGGTCACAACCACCTTGGCGACGTCGTCGCGGCTCGGGATGTCGTACATCACCGGCAGCAGGACCTCTTCCATGATGGCGCGCAGACCGCGGGCACCGGTACCGCGCAGGATCGCCTGGTCGGCCACCGCCTCGAGGGCGTCCGTGGTGAACTCGAGCTCCACCCCGTCCATCTCGAACAGCCGGGTGTACTGCTTGACCAGCGCGTTCTTCGGCTCCGACAGGATCTGCACCAGCGATTCCTTGTCCAGGTTCGTCACCGACGCGACCACTGGGAGACGGCCGATGAACTCGGGGATCAGACCGAACTTGATCAGATCCTCCGGCATCACCTCGGCGAAGTGGTCCTGGGTGTCGATCTCCGCCTTCGAGCGAACCTCGGCACCGAAACCGATGCCGCGCTTGCCGACCCGATCGGAGACGATCTTCTCCAGACCCGCGAACGCGCCGGCGACGATGAACAGCACGTTGGTGGTGTCGATCTGGATGAACTCCTGGTGCGGATGCTTGCGTCCACCCTGCGGCGGCACGCTCGCCTGCGTGCCCTCCAGGATCTTCAGCAGCGCCTGCTGCACGCCCTCACCGGACACGTCGCGGGTGATCGACGGGTTCTCCGACTTGCGGGCGATCTTGTCGACCTCGTCGATGTAGATGATGCCGGTCTCGGCGCGCTTGACGTCGTAGTCCGCCGCCTGGATCAGCTTGAGCAGGATGTTCTCGACATCCTCACCGACGTAGCCCGCCTCGGTCAGTGCGGTCGCGTCCGCGATCGCGAACGGAACGTTGAGCATCTTCGCGAGCGTCTGCGCCAGGTACGTCTTGCCGCAGCCGGTCGGGCCGAGCATCAGGATGTTCGACTTCGCCAGCTCGACGGTCTCCCCGCGCACGTCGCGGCCCTTGTCGCCGGCCTGGATGCGCTTGTAGTGGTTGTAGACCGCGACCGCGAGGGTCCGCTTGGCGGCGTCCTGCCCGATCACGTAGTTCTCGAGGAAGTCACGGATCTCGGCCGGCTTGGGCAGCTCGTCGAGCTTGACCTCACTGGACTCGGCGAGCTCTTCCTCGATGATCTCGTTGCACAGGTCGATGCACTCGTCGCAGATGTACACCCCGGGGCCCGCGATGAGCTTCTTCACCTGCTTCTGACTCTTGCCGCAGAACGAGCATTTCAGCAGGTCTCCGCCGTCACCGATGCGTGCCATCTCGTCAGGTCCTACTTCCTTCTCAGCTGCACTCGCTACGGGTGCTGACCGTTCCGGGCCGGCTGTTCGAGCTGCTGGTTGGGCTGATGTCGCGGGCCCTCGCCCGGCGCGGGCGAAACCCCTGACTGTGACCGTACCCGCCCAGCCGGAACGGGGTCGACTTGTTGACCGTGTTTCGCGCCGACCCGCCCTACCCGTTACAGGTCAGGGCGGGTCGGCACCAGTGCGTCACAACAGCGCGGAAGACGTCACTTCTGCGCGGAGAGCTTCCGGTAGGCCAGGACGTCGTCGATGATCCCGTACTCCTTGGCCTCGTCGGCCGTCAGGATCTTGTCGCGGTCGGTGTCCTTGCGGATCACCTGCGGGTCCTTGCCGGTGTGCCGGCCGAGGGTGTCCTCCATCAGGCGACGCATGCGCTCGATCTCCGCGGCCTGGATCTCGAGGTCCGAGACCTGGCCCTGGATGCCGCCGGTGGCCGGCTGGTGGATCAGCACCCGCGCGTTCGGCAGCGCGAGCCGCTTGCCCGGGGTGCCTGCCGCGAGCAGCACCGCCGCCGCCGACGCCGCCTGCCCGAGGCACACGGTGGTGATGTCCGCGCGCACGTACTGCATGGTGTCGTAGATCGCCATCAGCGCGGTGAACGAGCCACCGGGCGAGTTGATGTACATCGTGATGTCGCGGTCCGGATCCTGCGACTCGAGCACCAGCAGCTGCGCCATCAGGTCGTTCGCGGACACGTCGTCGACCTGGTTGCCCAGGAAGATGATCCGCTCCTCGAACAGCTTGTTGTACGGGTCGGAGGTCTTCACGCCGTAGCTGGTCTGCTCGGTGAACTGCGGCAGGATGTAGCGGGCCGACGGGCCGGCCGGGGCGGTGCCCGAGAGCGCGCGGGGGTTGTACAGGTTGGTCATCTGCTTCTCCAGGAAGGGTAGGGGCGTCGGACGGGCGGCGGCTAGTTGTTGCCGGTGCCGCCGGCCTGCCGCGCGCGGGAGATGACGTGGTCGACGAAGCCGTACTCCTTGGCCTCGGTCGCGGTGAACCAGCGGTCGCGGTCCGAATCCTCGGTGATCTGCTCGACCGTCTGACCGGTGTGCTCGGCGATCAGCTCGGCCATCTCACGCTTGGTGTGGGCGAACTGCTCGGCCATGATCGCGATGTCGGACGCGGTGCCCCCGATACCGGCGGACGGCTGGTGCATCATGATCCGCGCGTGCGGCAGGGCGTACCGCTTGCCCTTGGTGCCCGCGGACAACAGGAACTGCCCCATCGACGCGGCCAGGCCCATGCCGAAGGTCGCGATGTCGCACTCGGCGAACTGCATGGTGTCGAAGATCGCCATTCCTGCCGTCACCGAGCCACCCGGCGAGTTGATGTAGAGCGAGATGTCGCGCGTCGGGTCCTCGGCCGAGAGCAGCAGGATCTGGGCGCACAGCTTGTTCGCGATGTCGTCGTCGACCTGGGTACCGAGGAAGATGATGCGTTCACGGAGCAGCCGCTCGTACACCGAGTCGCTGAGGTTCAGACCTGACGTGGCCGAAGTCATGGCGGGGCCCTGCGAAGCCGCCGGGTTCTGTGAAGTCACGGTACCTGCCTTCTCGATCGCTGAGTTTGCTCGATCACTGGGGTTTCTCGATCGCCGGTTCTCGATCGCTCGAGTCGTCACGATCACTGAAACGTTGCTTCCTGACACAGACACTAACGAACAGGGACGGCCCCGGAGTCCCGGTGCCGCCCCTGTTCGCTGATGGCGTGAAAACTAGCTCTCGTCGGAGTCGGCCGACTCGTCTGTGCCGTCCTCGTCGGGGCTGCCGAACAGCTCCTTGGTGTCGACGGTGGCACCGGTGGTGTCGGTGACCGCGAACTTCTCCACGACCGTGGCCAGCGCCTTGCCGCGGCGCACGTCCGCGAACACCGCGCCGAGCTGACCGGCCTGCTGGATCTGCTGGATGAACTGATCCGGCGACATGCCGTACTGCTGCGCCTGGAAGAGGATCCGCTCGGTCAGCTCCTGCTGGCCGACGTTGGTGCCCTCGGCCTCGGCGATCGCGTCGAGCAGCAGCTGCGTCTTGACGGACTTCTCGGCGGCGGCCTTGGTGTCGTTGTCGAACTCCTCACGCGAGGAACCCTGCGCCTCGAGCAGCTCGCCGAGCTTGGCCTCGTCGTGGTCGAGCGCGTGGATCGCGTCGTGCAGCGCGGCGTCGACCTCCGCCTTGACGACGGCCTCGGGCAGCGGGACCTCGACGGTCTCGAGCAGCGTCTCGAGGACCTTGTCGCGGATCTGGCCGGCCTGCTCGACCTTCTTCACCCGGGCGACGCGCTCACGCAGATCCGCGTTCAGCTCCTCGAGGGTGTCGAACTCGCTGGCCATCTGGGCGAACTCGTCGTCGGCCTCGGGCAGCTCACGCTTCTTGACGGTGTCGACCTTCACGGTCACCACGGCCTCCTTGTCGGCGTGCTCGCCGGCAACCAGCTTGGTGGTGAACTCCTTCGACTCGCCGGCCTTGAGCCCGACGACGGCCTCGTCCAGGCCCTCGATGAGCTGGCCGGAGCCGACCTCGTGGGACAGGCCGGTGGTGGAAGCCTCCGGGACGTCCTCACCGTCGACGGTGGCGGACAGGTCGATGGAGACGAAGTCGCCCTCCTCGACGGCGCGGTCGACGCCAACCAGGGTGCCGAAACGCTGACGCAGCGACAGCAGCTGCTCGTCGACGGCCTCGTCGGTGACCTCGATCGGGTCGACCTCGACAGCGAGGGCCGAGAAGTCGGGCAGGGTGATCTCCGGGCGGACGTCGACCTCGGCGGTGAACGCGAGCTCCTGGCCGTCCTCGATCTTGGTGATCTCGATCTCGGGCTGGCCGATGACCTTGATCTCGCCGGCCGTCACGGCCTCGGTGTAGCGAGCGGGAAGCGCGTCGTTGACGACCTGCTCCAGGACGGCGCCGCGGCCGACACGGGCCTCGAGCAGCTTCGCCGGAGCCTTGCCCGGACGGAAGCCGGGGAGACGGATCTGCTGGGCGAGGGCCTTGTACGCCTTGTCGAAGTCGGGCTTGAGCTCCTCGAAGGGCACCTCGACGTTGATACGGACCCGCGTCGGGCTCAGCTGCTCGACGGTGCTCTTCACGGACATGCTCCTTCGTGTGGTCTATCCGGTCTGCGGGCACCCGGTCTTCGGATGCCCGCGTCTTCTTCATGTTGTCCCTGGTCGGGGTGACAGGATTCGAACCTGCGACCCTCCGCTCCCAAAGCGGATGCGCTACCAAGCTGCGCCACACCCCGTCCGTTCGCGAAGCACCGACACCGCGATCGAAACCGCGGCATCCGCACCGAGTGGGAATCCTACGACCACCCGATTGGCGAATCCAAAGCGAGGTTATGTACAGTCTCCAACGCAGACGGCAGTCATGGCGATCCCAAGATGTCGTGTGCTTCGGGGATGTAGCTCAATGGTAGAGCCCTAGTCTTCCAAACTAGCTACGCGGGTTCGATTCCCGTCATCCCCTCCAGCAGGGAGAAGGCCCGTCACCGTCGAGGTGACGGGCCTTCGTCGTTTCCCCACACGTCCGGCACCACCGAGCGCACCCGCCTGCCCCGCTCGTCGAGCACGTGCCCGAGCAGTTTGTGCAGACGCAGGACCACCGACCGGTCCCGAACCTCGAGATCCGGGTATCCGTCCGCGAGTCGCTGCTCGAACGCGCCGAGGTCGCCGACCGACCGGAGCCACACCTGGGCGACCAGGTTGTTCGGGCCGTGCAGGGCGAAGCAGTTGCGCACCTCCGGTTCGCGGCTGAGGCGCCGTCCGGTGTCCTCCAGTCCGGCGGGCGGCACCCGCCCCCAGAAGGTCGCGAGCACCGCGTATCCCGCTAGCGGGCGCGCGAACTCGCACCGCATGGTGACCAGTTCGAGTTGCAGCAGTCGGTCGAGTCGTCGCCGCGCGGCGGGTGCGCTGATCCCCACTCCGGCCGCGAGGTCGGTCAGCGACATCCGTCCGTCCTGCGAGAGCATCCGGAGCAACGCCCTGTCGGCCTGCGACATCGCGGGGGCACCCACTCCTCCCCCGGACCTGCGTGCGGCAGGCAGTGTGGAGCGTTCCTCCGGTCCGAGCGCGTTCAGGCGCCATCGACTTCCCTCGGTGAACCACTGCGTGATCAGCCGTGTCCGGACCGATTCGACGCCGTCGACCGCCGCGACGAATTCGAGCGCGAACCGGGACATCGCCGCGAGGTCGGGGGCGCCGGCCGTCACCAGCAGGTCGTCGTCGCCGCTCGCCCGCTCGACGGTGACCGCAAGGGTGTGGTCGAGCATCGCCTCGGCCACCGCGGTTCCCCGGTCCGGGCTGCACCTGATCTCGAGGAAGGCGGTGCAGAGTTGCCGGAACACGCTCGCGGCCGGCGACACCGTGATCCACGCGTTGCCCGCCCCGGCGAGCCGCTGCCACCGGCGGGCCAGGGTCACCGGGTCGAGGTCGAGCGCCCCGGCCAGCTGCGTCCACGACGCCCGCGGCGCGAGTTGGAGCGCGTTGATCAGCCGGAGGTCCGCCTCGTCGATGCTGCCGTCAGTTTCCTGCGTCATACCCAATTATTCTCACGGTTTCCTGCAAAACGTGGACACCGTCGCAGCGAACGGGACGATTCACCGACGCACCGAATCCGCGGATCCGGCCCATCGGCACGAAAGGCCCGGGTGATCATGTCCACACCACCGCCCACGAGCACCGACGACCGCTACGCGCTCATCGGAGCCGGACCGTCCGGCCTCGCCGCCGCCCGCAACCTGTCCCGGCTCGACATCGCGTTCGACGGATTCGAGTCGCACTCGGAGGTCGGTGGACTCTGGAACATCGACAACCCGCGCAGCACGGTCTACCACTCCGCACATCTCATCTCGTCGAAGACGACGACGCAGTTCACCGAGTTCCCGATGCCCGACAGCGCCGCCGACTATCCGGGACACTCCGAGTTGCGCGAGTACTTCGAGGCGTACGCGCTCCGGTTCGACCTGCATCGGCACTTCCGCTTCGGCACGACCGTGGTCCGCGTCGAACCCGACGGCGACCACTGGATGGTCGACACCGAGACCGACGGCCGCCGCACGACCGCCCGCTACCGCGGGGTGATCATCGCCAACGGCACCCTCTCCGAGCCGAATGTTCCGGCCTTCCCCGGCGCCTTCTCGGGCGAGGTCATGCACACCAGCGCCTACAAGGATCCCCGGATCTTCGACGGGAAGAGGGTGCTCGTGGTGGGGGCGGGCAACAGCGGCTGCGACATCGCCGTCGACGCCGTGCACCATGCCCGGTCGGTGGACCTCAGCGTCCGCCGCGGGTACCACTTCGTGCCGAAGTACGTGTTCGGGCGCCCCGCCGACACCGTTGGGGGCCGCGCGCAGTTGCCGCCCTGGCTCAAGCAACGCGTCGACGGGCGACTGCTGCGCATGTTCACCGGCGACCCCGTCCGGTTCGGATTCCCGGTGCCGGATCACCGGATCTACGAGTCGCACCCGGTCGTGAACTCGCTGATCCTGCACCACCTCGGACACGGCGACGTCACCATCCGCCGCGACATCGCCCGGTTCGACGGCACCGCCGTCCACTTCGTCGACGGAGACCGCCGCGACTACGACCTGGTGATGTGCGCGACCGGCTACCGGTTGCACTACCCGTTCATCGATCCCGAACACCTGGACTGGGCCGGTCGCGCCCCGTCTCTGTACCTGAACATCGCCTCGCGGCGGCATCGCAACCTCTTCGTGCTCGGCATGGTCGAGGCATCCGGCATCGGCTGGCAGGGTCGGCACGAGCAGGCCGAACTCGTCGCGAAGGTGATTCGCGCGCAGGACGAGTCCCCGCACGCCGCCGCCGAGTTCGCGGCCCGGGTGGCGGGACCGCGGCCGGATCTCAGCGGCGGCTATCGGTACCTCGAACTGGACCGGATGTCGTACTACGTGAACAAGGACGCGTACCGCCGCGCCGTCACCGAGCACATCGCGCGCCTGGACACCGCGGCCGTCGTCCCGAAGGGAGCCGATCATGCCGATCGATGACGTGGTGCTGAACTTCAACCCGACGTCGCTGACCCTGCTCAACGTCGTCCTCGCCGCGATCATGTTCGGGATCGCCCTCGACACCACGGTCGACGACTTCCGCGCCGCTCTGCGGATGCCACGCGCGATGGCCGTCGGCATCACCGCGCAGTTCCTGCTGCTCCCCGCGGTGACCTACCTGCTCACGCTGGCACTGAATCCGCCGCCGTCGGTCGCGCTCGGCATGATCCTGGTCGCGTGCTGCCCACCCGGCAACATCTCCAACGTGCTCACGCACCGCGCGAAGGGCAACGTCGCCCTGTCGGTGTCGATGACCGGCATCTCGAACGTGCTCGCGATCTTCCTGATGCCGCTCAACATCGCCTTCTGGGGCAGCCGGCAGGCCGAGACCGACGCGTTGTTGCGCTCGGTCTCGCTGAGCCCGGCCGCGATGCTCGCCGACATCGCCCTGATCATCGGTGTCCCGTTCGCCCTCGGTCTGCTGCTGGCGAACCGGCGGCCGGGCTGGGCGGCCGCGGCCGAACCCTGGGTCAAGAACCTCTCGTTGCTCGCACTGCTTGTGTTCATCGCCGCCGCGCTCGCCGGGAACTTCTCCGTCTTCGCCGCGCACATCGGGGTCGTCCTGGTCGCGGTGTTCCTTCACGACGCGGCGGCCCTGGCGCTCGGCTATCTGTGCGGGACCGCGACCGGACTCGACGAGTACAGCCGGCGGGCGGTGACGTTCGAGGTCGGCGTCCGCAATGCCGGGCTCGGCCTGGGCCTGGTGTTCACGTTCTTCGACGGCCTCGGTGGCATGGCCATCGTGGCCGGCTGGTGGGGCATCTGGGACATCGTCGCCGGGCTCGTCCTGGCGAGCGCGTGGGCGCGACGTCGCACCACGAACAGGGACACCACGAACAAGGAAGGGGTTCCGGCATGACCGTGACTGTCACGGGCGGTAGCGGATTTCTCGGGCGGTCGGTGGTTCGCGGGCTCCGCGACGCCGGCGCGCAGGTGATCAGCGTGGACCTGCGCCCGCCCGCCGAGCAACTGGACGGCGTCGTCTACCGAACCGCCGACGTGTGCGACCCGGCGTCGCTGACCGCGACGCTGACCGAACACCCCAGCACGGCTGTCGTTCACCTGGCCTCCATCGTCAACCCCGGCAGGTCGACGACCCGCGAGCAGGAGTACCGCGTCGACGTCGACGGCTCGCGCAACGTCCTCGAGGCGTGCGTGGCACACGGCGTCCGGCGGATCGTCGTGTCCTCCAGCGGGGCCGCGTACGGCTACCACGCCGACAATCCACCCTGGATCACCGAGGTCACGCCGCTGCGCGGCAACGACAGCTTCGCCTACAGCCGGCACAAGCGTCTCGTCGAGGAGATGCTCGCCGAGTACCGACGCGACCATCCCCACCTGGAGCAGACGGTGTTCCGGATCGGCACCATTCTCGGTGCCGACGTGGACAACCAGATCACCGCGCTGTTCGACAAGAAGCGGCTGCTCAAGATCCGCGGCAGCGACAGTCCGTTCGTCTTCGTCTGGGACGAGGACGTCTCGGCCGCGATGGTGCAGGCCGTCACCGGCACCCGCACCGGGATCTTCAACGTCGCCGGGGACGGCGCGATGACGATCGACGAGATCGCCGAGACACTGGGCAAGCCCACGCTCGCGGTCCCGGCGGCCGCGGTCCGCGCGGGGCTGGCCGTCGGCAACGCGCTGGGGCTGACCGTGCACGGACCGGAACAGACGAAGTTCCTGCAGTACCGTCCCGTGCTCAAGAACGACCGCCTCAAGTGCGTCTTCGGATACACGCCGCGGTACACGACCAGGGAGGCGTTCGCGGCGTGGCGGGCGGCGCGCGCCGGACGGACCCTGGCAGTCGACTGAGAACGATGCGCAGACCGCCCCAATCCGGAAGCCGCTCCACTTAAGGTGGAACATGTTTCAGTCTGCCATCCGCCTCAGTGAAGGAATGTCGTATGCACACCCCGCTTTGCGACGAACTCGGCATCGAGTTCCCCATCTTCGCGTTCACCCACTGCCGTGACGTCGTCGTCGCCGTGAGCAAGGCCGGCGGCTTCGGCGTGCTCGGCGCGGTCGGGTTCACTCCCGAGGAGCTCGAGATCGAACTGAAGTGGATCGATGAGCACATCGGCGACCACCCGTACGGCGTCGACATCGTCATCCCGAACAAGTACGAGGGCATGGACTCGAACCTGTCCGCCGACGAGCTCACGAAGATGCTCCAGTCGATGGTGCCGCAGTCCACCCTCGAGTTCGGACGCAAGATCCTCACCGACCACGGCGTGCCCCTGCCCGACGACGGCAGCGAGAACGCGTTGCAGCTTCTCGGCTGGACCGAGGCCACGGCGACCCCGCAGGTCGAGGTCGCGCTGCAGCACCCGAAGGTCACGCTGATCGCGAACGCCCTCGGCACGCCGCCTGCCGACATGATCAAGCACATCCACGACGCGGGCCGCAAGGTCGCGGCGCTGTGCGGCTCGCCGTACCAGGCCCGCAAGCACGCGGACGCCGGCGTCGACATCATCATCGCGCAGGGCGGCGAGGGTGGCGGCCACTGCGGCGAGGTCGGCTCGATCGTGCTGTGGCCGCAGGTCGTCAAGGAGGTCGCACCGGTTCCGGTGCTCGCCGCGGGCGGCATCGGCAGCGGTCAGCAGATCGCCGCGGCGCTGGCCCTGGGCGCCCAGGGCGCCTGGTCCGGCTCGCAGTGGCTGATGGTCGAGGAGGCCGAGAACACCACGGTCCAGCAGCAGGCGTACATCGACGCCTCCAGCCGCGACACGGTCCGCAGCCGCTCGTTCACGGGGAAGCCGTGCCGCATGCTGCGGAACGACTGGACCGAGGCGTGGGAGACGGAGGGCAACCCGGAGCCGCTCGGCATGCCGCTGCAGTACATGGTGTCCGGGATGGCCGTCGCAGCCACCCACAAGTACCCGGACGAGACCGTCGACGTCGCATTCAACCCGGTCGGCCAGGTCGTCGGCCAGTTCACCAAGGTCGAGAAGACCTCCGCGGTGATCGAGCGGTGGGTGCAGGAGTACCTCGAGGCCACCGGCACCCTCGAGCAGCTCAACGAGGCGGCCGCGAACGCCTGATGTCAGTCGGGAAGGATCGGGACGCTCTGGCCCCGATCCTTCCCGAGCAGCGCGGCCCGTGTGACGGCCACCGCGCCGAAGCGATCCCGCACCGAGTCGAGTGCGGTGTCGAGGGCGGTGACGTCCCGCGACGCCCGCTCGGGCGCCCCGACCCCGGCGTCGAACGGCAGCGCCAGCTGCTCGGCGCCCTCGCGGTCGAGATTGGTCAGTGCGACCCCGATCAGCGTCAGCCCCTGACCGAGGATCAGCGGCCGCGCCTGGTCGAGCAGGGCCCGCACCGCCGACAGGATCGTCTCGGTGCGCGCCGTCGCCTGCGGCAGCGTGAACGAGCGGGTGGCTCGGGTGAAGTCCGCGAACCGCATCCGCACCACCACGGTGCGGCAGACCCGGCCTGCTCGGCGCAGTCGACGGGTGACGCGGTCGACCAGTGCCGCGGCGAGGACGTCGATCTCATCCTGGGATCGCGGCCGGCGCCCGAGGGCGTGCTGGGCGCCGATGGAGCGTCGCCGGGCGCCCGTCTGCACGCGGCGCGGGTCCCGCGCCCAGGCCAACGCGTGCAGGTGTCGTCCCGCCGCCTGCCCCACCACGGCGGCGAGCTCGCGTTCCGGTAGGGCCGCCATCTGCCCCACCGTGGCGATGCCGTAATCGCGGAGCTTGCGTGACGTCACCGCACCGACACCCCACAACCGCTCGACCGGCAGCGGGTGCAGGAACTCGAGCTCACGATCCGGAGGGACGAGCAGCAACCCGTCCGGTTTGCCGACGGCGCTGGCCACCTTGGCGAGGAACTTGGTGCGGGCGATCCCGACGGTGATCGGCAGCCCGACCTGTTCACGGACCTCACGCCGGAGCCGGGTGGCAATCTCGACCGGAGTGCCGGACACCCGGCGCAGGCCCCCGACATCGAGGAAGGCCTCGTCGATCGAGATGCCCTCCACCAGCGGGGTGGTGTTCCGGAATACCTCGAACACGGCCTTGCTTGCCTCGGCGTACGCCTTCATCCGAGGCCGCACGACCACGGCCTGCGGGCACAGCCGCAGCGCCTGGGCACCGTTGCTCGGGGTCCGCACACCGAAGGCCTTGGCCTCGTAGCTGGCGGCGAGGACCACCCCGCCGCCGACGATCACCGGCCTTCCGCGGAGCGACGGGTCGTCCCGCTGCTCGACCGACGCGTAGAAGGCGTCGAGATCGGCGTGCAGGATCGACGCCTCATGCGCTTCGGGGTTGGACACGAACACATGTTCGCATCGGCCACCGACAACTCCGGCGTTTCACGATAGGAGAACAGGAGGCGGTGTCGAATCACCGGTATCCTGTGATTGTCCGATTTGTCCCTGTGCTCGAATCATCGCCCCGCCGCGTTCGAAAGCGTGTCGGGCCTGGTTCGACTGGAAGGTCTCGCGTGGAACTCCTCCTGATCCTCGTCGTCCTCGGCGCCGTCGTCTACCTGGTCATGAAGAGCCAGAAGAAGACCGCCGGGCACACCGCAAACCAACTCGAGGACGCCAAGGCCGACGCCCGGCAGTCGATCGAGCGGCTCGGCGGGCAGGTCTACAACCTGACCGGCACCGACGACGCCTCCAAGCAGGCGCTCGCCGACGCCTCCGAGCGCTACACCGCGGCAGGCTCGCAGATCGAGCAGGCCAACACCCCGGCACAGGCACGCCTCGCCAAGCAGACCGCGCTCGAGGGCCTCTACTACATCCGCGCCGCACGAACCGCGATGGGCATGGACCCCGGCCCCGAGGTGCCAAGCATCGACGGTCAGAAGTCCGCGGGCCAGGTCACCGAGGACCGGCAGATCGAGTTCGAGGGCCGGCAGGTCTCGGCCTCGCCGAACCCGTCCGCGGCCACCCCGAACTACTACCCCGGCGGTCGGGTTGCCGGCCGCCCGGTCCCGGCCGGCTGGTACTCCGAGCCGTGGTGGAAGCCGGCGCTGGTCGCCGGCGCGTGGGGTCTGGGCTCGATGATGCTGTTCTCCGCGATGTTCAGCGGCATGTCCGGCGTCCCGTATGACGCCCAGGCGTTCGAGAACGGCTACGGCGACGGCTACCAGGACGGACTGGAGGCCGGCGGCGGCGACGGTGGCGACATGGGCGGTGACGCCGGTGGCGACATGGGCGGCGACGCCGGTGGCGACTGGGGCGGAGACATGGGCGGCGGCGACTGGGGCGGCGGCGGCTTCGACGGCGGCGGTTTCGACGGCGGCTTCGACTTCTGAGTCACGAACAACGGCAGCGGCCCGGGTCCTCGGACCCGGGCCGCTGTGTGCGTCAGGCGGGCTGACAGGTCGGGCACCAGAAGAGGTTGCGGCCCTTCATGACCGCGTGCAGGACGGGCGTACCGCACACCCGACACGACTCCCCCACGCGCCGGTAGACGTAGGTCCGCGGCCGGTCCACCGCGTAGGCAGGCGCACCGTTGTCGTGTTCGGGACGCACCACGTGCATCACTCCGGCGTCCACGCCGACGGCCATCAGCGCGACCAGGTCGGCCCAGATCTCGTCCCACTCGCCGCGACTCATCTTCGACCCGGGCCGCTCGGGGTGGATGCCGTGCCGGAAGAGGACCTCGGCGCGGTACACGTTGCCGACACCGGCGAGCACCGCCTGATCCATCAGCAACGACCCGATCGCGGTCTGGGACTTGGAGATCCGGCGCCAGGCCCGGTCTGGGTCGGCATCGGAACGCAGAGGGTCGGGGCCGAGTCTGCTTTCGAGAGCGCGCAATTGGGGCTCGTCGTAGATCTCACAGGCCGTCGGGCCTCGGAGGTCGGTGCCGATGTCGGCACCGGCCATGCGCATCCGCACCTGCCCGACCGGCTCACCCATCGGCAGTGGCAGGTCGGTGAACTTGCCGTACAGGCCCAGGTGCACGTGCACGATCCGGCCGCCCTCGTAGTGGTGGAGCAGGTGCTTCCCGACGGCCTCGGCCCGTTCGAGGACGCGCCCGTCGACGGCTGCCGCGCCGGCCTCGAACCGGCCCTGCGGGCTGGACACACGAACGGGAGCACCGGCGAAGTGTCGCTGGTGCTCCCGCGCGAGTCGATGGAGGGTGTGCCCCTCGGGCATGCGTGTTTAGTTCTCGGCGCCCGGGACGGCGGGGGCGACGCCGGTGCGCTCGTACTCGGCGAGGATGTCGATGCGACGCTGGTGGCGCTCCTCCTCCGACCACGGGGTCGCGAGGAACGCGTCGACGATCGCGAGCGCCTCCTCGACCGAGTGCATGCGGCCGCCGATTCCGATCAGCTGGGCGTTGTTGTGCTGACGCGCGAGCTGCGCGGTCTCGACACTCCACGCCAGCGCGCAGCGGGCGCCGGGCACCTTGTTCGCCGCGATCTGCTCGCCGTTACCACTGCCACCGAGCACGATGCCGAGGCTGCCCTCGTCCTCGACGACGCGGCGCGCGGCGTCGATGCAGAACGCCGGGTAGTCGTCGAGGGCGTCGTATTCGTGCGCCCCGCAGTCGATGGCCTCGTGCCCGTTCGCGATCAGATGGTCCTTGATGGTGTTCTTGAGCTCGAAGCCGGCGTGGTCGGCACCCAGGTATACGCGCATGGCCCAATTCTGACAGGTCTGCAACCGGGCGAACGAGGCGCCCACGCCTACAGTCGGAACACATGGAGCAGTACACGCCCGCACCGGGACACGCACCCATGCCCCCGATTGCGCCGGGTTTCCCACCGCCGCAAGTGGTTCCGCCCCGCGGACTGTCTCCGTGGGGGATGCCGGCCCGGCACCGGTTCGAGAATCCGCTGCTCGTCCTCGCGGTCGGGGTCACCGCAATCGCATACCTGACGGCGCTCGGCATGCTGCTGAGCGGCAGTCTCGACTACGTGGCGACGCTCCTGCTGGCGGCCCCGGTTCTGGTGTACCTCGCACGGGGTCGGATGTACGCGGCGCAGCGTGTCAACGGCGTGAAGATGTCGCCGACACAGTTCCCCGACGGATACCGGATGCTCGTCGACGCCGCGGCTCGCTTCGGCATGGCCGAGGTGCCGGACGGCTACGTCGTTCTCGGGAACGGCCAGATCAACGCGTTCGCCTCCGGACACGGGTTCCGTCGGTACGTGGTGGTCTACAGCGACCTGTTCGAGGTCGGCGGGCAGGCCCGCAACCCGGAGGCCCTGGCGTTCATCATCGGCCACGAGGTGGGGCACATCGCTGCGGGGCACGCCTCCTACTGGCGTCAGCTCGGGATGTTCGCGTCGAACTACATCCCGGTGCTCGGCTCGGCGCTCTCACGGGCGCAGGAGTACACGGCCGACAACCACGGCCTGTGCTACCGGCCCGACGGCGCCGCCGGGGCGATCGGGGTCATGGGCGCAGGCAAGTACCTGCTGGGACTGGTCGGCTTCCACGAGATGGCCGACCGCGCACGCACCGAGACCGGATTCTTCCCCTGGCTGGTGAACCTGCTCGCCGGCCATCCGGTGCTCACCTGGCGGGCAAGCGCACTCCGGGACCGGTCCCGGCACGGGCGAGTGTTCTTTCGCCCCTAACCAACTAGAACGTGTTCTAGTATTCCGGAGGAAGCGGACCACCGACGTCAGAGATGAGGGAAGTCATGGGGCAGGTCCTGGATCGGATCGAGCAGTACGCGGACGAGATCCGCGCGGACGGTGTCGAGGGCGACAAGCTGATGCGCCTGACCGACGCCAGCGCCAAGCGGTTGAAGGATGCCGGCGTGATCCGGATGCTGCAGCCGAAGAGTCACGGGGGCCTGGAGGTGCACCCGCGGGAGTTCGCCGAGACCGCGATGGCGATCGGCGCGATGGACGGCGCCACCGGCTGGGTCAGCGGCATCGTGGGCGTGCACCCGTGGGAGATGGCGTTCTTCGATCCAAAGGCGCAGGAGGAGGTCTGGGGTCAGGACCAGGACACCTGGATCGCGTCACCGTACGCGCCGATGGGTGTCGCGGTGCCGACCGACGGTGGCTACATCCTCAACGGCCGCTGGTCGTTCTCCTCGGGTACCGACCACTGCCAGTGGGTGATGATCGGCGCGATGGTCGGCGATCAGAACGGCAAGCCGCAGATGCCGCCGAAGATCCTGCACGTGCTGCTGCCGCGCAGCGACTACGAGATCGACCAGGACAGCTGGGACGTCGTGGGCCTGCGAGGCACCGGCAGCAAGGACCTGATCGTCAAGAACGCATTCCTTCCCGAGCACCGGACCATCGACTCCGCGACGGTGTACGACGGCACCGCGCCGAAGAACGCCGGCCGGCCCGAGACGCTGTACAACTTCCCGTTCTCGTGCATCTTCCCGCTCGGCATCACCTCCTCGCTGATCGGCATCGCCGAGGGCGCCCTGGCGATCCACATCGCCACGCAGAAGAACCGGGTGGCGATCACCGGCGTGCCGATCAAGGAGGATCCGCACGTGCTGTTCGCGATCGGTGAGGCGGCCGCGGAGATCGCTGCTTCCCGCGCCGCGATCCTGGAGACGGTGGACCGCTTCTGGGACATCACCGACAGCGGCAAGGAGGTCACCTTCGAGCAGCGGGCCGTCGGCAGGCGCACCCAGACCGCCGCCGCGTGGCGTGCGGTGCGGGCAGTGGACGAGATCTTCGCCCGTTCCGGTGGCGGCGCGCTGCAGAACAAGCTGCCGCTGCAGCGGTTCTGGCGCGACGCGCACGCGGGCCTGTCACACGCGATCCACGTGCCGGGCTCGATCTTCTACGCGTCCGCGCTCACCGAGCTCGGTGGCGAGCCGCAGGGCATCCACCGCTCGATGATCTAGGCGGCCGCGCCACCTGTGCGCGCTTCCGGTAGCCCTGGCCACCGGAAGCGCGCACGGGCGCGAAGCGCCGCTACTCGAAGGACGGGCCCTCGGTGCGGGTGCGCTTGAGCTCGAAGAAGTGCGGGTAGGACGCCATCGCGACGACGCCGTCCCAGACCCGGCCGGCGTCCTCGCCGCGCGGGATCCGCGAGAGCACCGGACCGAAGAACGCCACGCCGTTGACGTGGATCGTCGGGGTACCGACGTCGTCGCCCACCGCGTCCATACCCGCCTTGTGGCTCGCGCGCAGCGCCTCGTCGTGGACGTCGGTGTCGGCGGCGGATGCCAGGTCGGCGGGCAGCCCGACCTCGGCGAGGGACTCGGCGATCACCACACCGAAGTCCTTGTTGCCCTCGTTGTGGATCCGGGTGCCCATCGCGGTGTACAGCGGGCGGAGCACCTCGTCCCCGTGTGCCTGCGCGGCGGCGATCGCGACGCGGACCGGGCCCCACGCCTTCTCCATCATCGCGCGGTACTCCTCCGGGAGGTCCTTGCCCTCGTTGAGCACCGCGAGGCTCATCACGTGGAACCGGGCGTCGATGTCGCGAACCTTCTCCACCTCGAGAATCCAGCGCGAGGTGATCCAGCACCACGGGCACAGCGGGTCGAACCAGAAATCGGCGGTGTCCTTCTGCAGGCTCTCGCTCACGCGCATCTCCATCACTCGTCGGTGGGAACAGTCGTCCTGTGGGATCAACCAACACCTGCCGCGTTTGCTTCCCGCCCACCGCGGCCGGGCAGTACGGTCGACAGGTACGGACGTACCCGCGGACCCCGGAGGGTGACCGATGTCAACGAGCCGGACCTTTGCCATCGTCGGCGGTGGGCTCGCCGGCGCCAAACTCGCACAGGCACTGCGAGAGAAGGACTTCGACGGCCGGATCGTTCTGTTCTGCGCGGAGGAGCACCTGCCGTACGAGCGGCCGCCGCTGTCGAAGGACCACCTGATCGGCGGCAAGCCACTCGCCGACTTCACCGTGCACCCCTCCGACTGGTACCGCGACCACCACATCGACCTGCGCCTGGGCACCACCGTCACCGCACTCGACCCCGCGGCCCACACCGTCACGCTCCCCGACGGCAGCACCGTTCACTACGACAAGGCGGCGCTGGCCACCGGTTCCCGACCGCGACGGCCCCCGATCCCCGGCTCCGGCGCCGACGGAGTGCACTTCCTGCGCACCGTGGACGAGTCCGACGCGCTCCTCGCGACACTGCGGCACGGCGCTCGGCTGGTGATCGTCGGTGCCGGATGGATCGGCCTCGAGGTCGCCGCGGCCGCCCGCGGACACGGCGCCATGGTGACCGTGGTGGAGACCGCGCCGCTCCCGCTGCTGGGGGCGCTCGGTCCCGAGATGGGGACCCTGTTCGCCGAACTGCACCGCGAGCACGGTGTCGACCTGCGCCTCGAGAGCGCGGTGGACGCCGTCGTCGTCGCCGGCGGGCGCGCCACCGGGGTGCGCCTGGGCACCGGCGAGGTGGTCGATGCGGACGCAGTGCTGGTCGCGGTCGGCGCGCAACCGAACGTCGAACTCGCCGAGAGCGCCGGTCTGGCCGTCGACGGGGGCGTCCTCGTCGACGCGTCCCTGACCACCAGCGACCCCGATGTCGTCGCGATCGGCGACATCGCCGCCCAGCAGCACCCGGTGCTCGGCGCCCGGATCCGCGTCGAGCACTGGGCCAACGCCCTCAACCAGCCTGCGGTCGCGGCCGCGACGATGCTCGGGCACCCGGCCGAGTACACGAACCTGCCGTACTTCTTCACCGACCAGTACGAACTGGGCATGGAGTACGTCGGGTACGCCCCGCACGGGTATGCGCGGGTGGCGGTCCGTGGTGACGCCGCCCGGCACGAGTTCGTCGCGTTCTGGCTCGACGGGGACAACCGGGTGCTGGCGGGAATGAACGTCAACGTCTGGGACGTCACCGACGACGTCAAGGAACTCGTCGGCTCCCGGCAGCCCGTGGACGTCGATCGATTGACCGATCCGGCGGTCGCGCTGGACGACGTCTTCGGGTGAGCGGTCGATCGCGTCGCCCGCGCGTGATGGGATAGGGGTCGTCCGTTACCGAATCCAATCCCGAGGAGCGTCGAAACGTGGCCCCACCGAACCTGACCCGCGAGCAGGCAGCAGAGCGCGCGGCGCTGCTGACCGTCGACAACTACGCCGTCGACCTGGACCTGACCGACGGTGCCGGGGCCCCGGGCGAGAGCACGTTCCGCTCCCGCACCACGGTCACGTTCGACGCCTCCGAGGGCGGCGCGACGTTCATCGACCTGATCGCGAAGACCGTGCACTCGGCCACCCTCAACGGCCTCCCGGTCGACATCTCCGGCTACTCGGAGGAAACCGGGATCGCGCTCACCGGCCTCGCGGCCCGCAACGAGCTGGTGATCGACGCCGACTGCCTGTACACCAACACCGGCGAGGGACTGCACCGCTTCGTCGACCCCACCGACGACGCGGTCTACCTGTACTCGCAGTTCGAGACCGCGGACGCCAAGCGGATGTTCGCGTGCTTCGACCAGCCGGACCTGAAGGCCACCTTCGACATCCGGGTCACCGCGCCGGTGGACTGGAAGGTGATCTCGAACGCCGCGACCGTCGAGACCCTGGTCGCGACGCCGGGTGAGCACCACTTCCGCACCACCCCACGCATGAGCACCTACCTGGTGGCACTGATCGCCGGACCGTACGCGCAGTGGACCGACTCGTACTCCGACGAGCACGGCCACGTTCCGCTCGGCATCTACTGCCGTTCCTCGCTGGCCGAACACATGGATGCCGAGCGCCTGTTCACCGAGACGAAGCAGGGCTTCGACTTCTACCACCGTAACTTCGGGATTCCGTACGCGTTCGGAAAGTACGACCAGCTGTTCGTGCCCGAGTTCAACGCGGGCGCCATGGAGAACGCAGGCGCGGTGACGTTCCTCGAGGACTACGTCTTCCGGTCCAAGGTCACCCGCTACTCGTACGAGCGCCGCGCGGAGACGGTGCTGCACGAGATGGCGCACATGTGGTTCGGCGACCTGGTCACGATGAAGTGGTGGGACGACCTGTGGCTCAACGAGTCGTTCGCCACCTTCGCGTCGGTGCTGTGCCAGACCGAGGCCACCGAGTACACCAACGCCTGGACGACCTTCGCGAACGTCGAGAAGTCATGGGCGTACCGGCAGGACCAGCTGCCGTCCACCCACCCGATCGCCGCGGACATCCCCGACCTCGCCGCCGTCGAGGTGAACTTCGACGGCATCACCTACGCGAAGGGCGCGTCGGTGCTCAAGCAGCTCGTCGCGTACGTCGGGCTGGAACCGTTCCTGGCGGGACTGCGTGCCTACTTCGCCGAGCACGCCTACGGCAACGCCACCTTCGACGACCTGCTCGCGGCCCTGGAGCGCTCGTCGGGACGCGACCTGTCCGACTGGGGTGCGCAGTGGCTCAAGACGACCGGCCTGAACATCCTGCGGCCCGAGTTCGAGGTGGACGCCGACGGCAACTTCACCTCGTTCGCGGTGCTGCAGGACGGTGCCGCACCCGGGGCGGGCGAGACGCGCGTGCACCGGCTCGCGATCGGCGTCTACGACGACGGCCCGCACGGCAAGCTGGTCCGCACCGAGCGCATCGAACTCGACGTCGAGGGCCCGCGCACCGAGGTTCCCGAGCTGGTCGGCAATTCCCGCGGCAAGCTGGTGCTGGTCAACGACGACGACCTGACGTACTGCTCGGTGCGGCTCGACCCCGAGTCGCTCGCGACCGCGATCGCCCGGATCGGCGACATCGTCGACCCGCTCCCCCGCACGCTGGTGTGGTCGGCTGCGTGGGAGATGACCCGGCAGGCCGAGCTCAAGGCGCGTGACTTCGTCGCCCTCGTGCAGCGCGGCATCGGCGCCGAGACCGAGGTCGGTGTCGTGCAGCGGCTGCTGATGCAGGCGCACACCGCGTTGGCGTCCTATGCCGAACCCGGCTGGGCCAGCGAGGCCGGCTGGCCGGATTTCGCGAACCGGCTGCTCGAACTGGCCCGAGAGGCAGAGGCCGGCTCCGACCACCAGCTCGCGTTCGTCAACGCGCTGACCGGGGCGCAGCTGTCGCCGTGGCACACGGAGGTGCTGGCCGAACTGCTGGACGCCGCGCCGGAGACGGTCGGCCTGCCCGGACTGACCGTCGACACGGACCTGCGCTGGCGCGTGGTGACCGCGCTGGCGGCGGCCGGCGAGGTCGACTCGGAGGGTCCCGAGTCGCCGTTCATCGACGCCGAGGCGCAGCGCGACCCGACCGCGGCCGGGGCACGGGCGGCGGCCGCGGCTCGGGCGGCGCGCCCCCAGGCCGCGGTCAAGGAGCAGGCGTGGGCGACGGTCGTGGGCGACGACTCGGTCGCGAACATCACGGCGCGGTCCATCATCGGCGGCTTCGCCGGGCCCGGCCAGGGCGAACTGCTGGAGCCGTTCGTGGCGCGCTACTTCGCCGACATCGCCGGGGTGTGGGAGCGCCGCTCGAGTGAGGTCGCGCAGACGGTCGTCGTCGGGCTGTACCCGGCGTGGTCGATCAGCGAGGGTTCGGTGGCCGCGGCGGACGCGTTCCTGGCCGGCGAGCATCCGCCGGCGCTGCGCCGCCTCGTCGTCGAGGGCCGGGCCGGCATCGTCCGGTCCCTGGCCGCCCGCGCGTTCGACGCCGAATAGCCGAAAAGGGGTGTCCCTCGCCCGATCGGGCGAGGGACACCCCCTCTGGTCGAGACTGCGCTGCTACGGCTTGGCGATGGCCGCGCTCATCACGCGGATCGCGGAGATCAGACCGTCGATCAGGTTGTTGTCGGCGAACGACGACACGGCCGCCGTCACACCGAGCTGCGCGACACGGTCGGTGACGCGGTCGGCCACGTCCTTGCCGGAACGCACCTCGATGACCCGCTGGTTCGGGGAGACCGCGATGAGCACGGAACGCTCCGCGTCGGGGGTGTTCGGGAACAGCTCGGTGACGCCGGCGGCCGGGTCCGTGCCGAGCGGGCCGACGTACGCGTTGAAGCGCACCTTCGTCGCGCGGGTCGCGTCGGTCAGCGCGTCGTCGAGCGCGACCAGCTCGTCGGTGTCGAACGGGAGCGCGGTGTCGAGCGGCTCGCCGACCCGGTGCACCGCGGACACGCGACCGCTGGAGGTCACCGCCGACCCCACCGGAAGATCGGCCTCGATCACTGCCGGGAAACGGTTACCACCTGCCACTTGCCGAACCTCCGATCAGATCTGCCGAACCGGCCTCGATCGCCGCGTGTCCACCGTGGTGTCCGGGGCGGGTCGTCACCTCGTCAGTGGCGGACCAGAGCACCGGCTCGTGGGTCCACTTCTTGTCCAGGGTGTAGCGCGGGGGCTTGGGACTTGGATCACGCGTGGCCGGATAGCACAGCCCCGCGATGATCGCGATGACGACGACGGGAATCCCGACGAAGATCAGCGTTGTCTCGAGAATGCTCACCCGGCAAAGGTAGCCCACTGGCAGCCAAAATGTGCTCTCGGCCCCGGGAAAACCGGCTCAGGCCGCACCCTCTCCGAGATACCGGAGCCACAGTGGATCGAGTTCCTTCGTCGCGGCGAGCAGCCGCCAGTGCTGGCCCTTCGGCGGGGCCAGCGACGCGCGCAGCGTCCACCCGAGCTCGCTGAGCAGTTTGTCTGCTTTGCGGTGATTGCAGGGGGCGCAGCAGGCGACGCAGTTCTCCCACGAGTGCTCGCCGCCGCGACTGCGGGGGATCACGTGGTCGATGGTCTCCGCCTTGTCACCGCAGTAGGCGCACCGGAATCGGTCACGGTGCATCAGGGCGGCGCGGGTCATCGGGATACGCGCCCGATACGGCACGCGCACGTACTTGCGCAGCCGGATCACGGATGGCACCTGCACCGAACAACCAGCGGAGTGGATGACCTGCCCGAGCGGATCCTCGTGCACGGAATCGGCCTTGTCACAGACCAGCAGCACGACCGCGCGGCGGATGGGGAGTGCGGTGAGTGGTTCGTAAGTCGCGTTGAGCAGCAGCACCCGACGCTTCACCCAGGAGGGAACCGCATCCTCTCCGGGGTGCGAGGGTCTGTTGCCCTCGTCGATCGCATACAGCGGGGAAGCCCCCGACACCGGCCTGTCACGGGCGTCGGCGGGCTCGAGTTGTCGGTGCGTGCGGGTGCTGTGTCGGTGCTTCATGCGACCTCCGGAGAACGACCTGTCCCAGTTGACCACGGATGACGCGCCGACGCACGTGCATTTGTGCCACCGAACACGGGACATTCGGTGAACGGAAGGCGACATCGGGCCGCACATCGACGCAGCGCTCCCGGCGCACATCGACGCAGCGCGATCAGCCAGGCACAATGGTGGCGCCATGAGTGATGCCGAGATGAGCTTCTACGACGCGGTCGGTGGAGCCGAGACGTTCCGCAAACTGATCGCCCGCTTCTACGAAGAGGTCGCGAAGGACGAGATCGTCCGCCCTCTCTACCCCGAGGAGGATCTGGGACCGGCCGAGCGCCGGATGCGGATGTTCCTCGAGCAGTACTGGGGTGGTCCGCGCACCTATTCGGAGGAGCGAGGGCATCCGCGTCTGAGGATGCGGCACCACCCGTTCAAGATCGGTCCGCTCGAACGGGACGCCTGGCTGCGCTGCATGCACATCGCGATCGATTCGATCGACGAGCAGACCATGGACGCACCGCACCGGCGCGCGCTCGTCGAGTACATCGACATGGCCGCCGACTCGATGGTGAACTCCCCCGTCTGACTCGCACCGGGCCGGACGGGAATCGGGGTCGCGACGCGCACGCCTACGAGTCGTGGCGGTCGGCGGCGTGTGGCACTGTGACGGACGTGAGCACAGTGGACAACGCTGCGGAGGCGTCGGATCGGGGGGCAGGCGACAGGTGGTGGACGAACGCCGTCTTCTACCAGATCTATCCTCGCTCGTTCTCCGACGGCAACGGTGACGGGGTCGGCGACCTCATCGGGGTCCGGGACCGGCTCGGCTACCTCGAACTGCTCGGTGTCGACGCCCTCTGGCTGAGCCCGGTGATGCGCTCGCCGATGGCCGACCACGGATACGACGTCTCCGATCCCCGCGACATCGATCCGTTGTTCGGCGATCTCGACGTGATGGACGCGCTGATCGCGGAGGCGCACGCCCGCCACATCAAGGTCACCATGGACCTGGTGCCCAATCACACCAGCGACCGGCACCCGTGGTTCGTGGCCGCGCTCGCCGCCCCTCCGGGCAGTCCCGAACGAGGCCGGTACATCTTCCGCGAGGGTCGGGGCGCCAACGGCGACGAACCGCCGAACAACTGGCCGTCGATCTTCGGCGGACCGGCGTGGACCCGGGTCACCGAGGCCGACGGCTCCCCCGGCCAGTGGTACCTGCACATCTTCGCCCGCGAGCAGCCCGACCTGAACTGGGACAACCCCGAGGTCGCCGAGGACCTGTACACGACCCTGCGGTTCTGGCTCGACCGCGGCGTCGACGGATTCCGGATCGACGTGGCGCACGGTATGGCGAAGCCGGAGGGCCTGCCGGACCACGACTGGGACCTCAACGAGCTCATGCGCAACGACGACGACGACCCGCGGTTCAACAACCCGGGTGTGCACGAGATCCACCGCGGCATCCGGAAGGTGATGAACGAGTACCCCGACACGATGTCCGTGGGTGAGATCTGGGTCCGCGACAACGAGCGCTTCGGCGAGTACATCCGGCCCGACGAACTGCACCTGGGATTCAACTTCCGGCTCGCCGAGGCCGAGTTCGGCGCCGAACAGGTGCGCGCCGCGATCGACAACTCGCTGGCCGCCGTTGCCGCGGTCGGCGGGACACCGACGTGGACCCTGTCGAACCACGACGTCGAGCGGGAGGTGACCCGGTACGGCGGCGGCGCGGTCGGCTGGGCGCGGGCGCGGGCGATGACCCTGGTGGAGTTCGCACTGCCCGGCGCCGTGTTCGTCTACAACGGCGCCGAACTGGGGCTCCCGAACGTCGACCTTCCCGACGAGGCGCTGCAGGACCCCGCGTGGGAGCGATCCGGGCACACCGAGCGCGGCCGCGACGGTTGCCGTGTCCCGCTCCCCTGGCAGGGCTCGCAGGCGCCGTACGGGTTCACCACCGCCGACTCGAGTTGGCTGCCGATGCCGGCGGACTGGGCGGCGCTGACGGTGGAGGCACAGCTCGAGGACGTCGGCTCGATGCTGTCGTTGTACCGCTCGGCGATCGAACTGCGGGGCCAGCGTCCCGAGTTCACCGGGACCGAGATCGACTGGTACGGAAGCCCGCCCGGATGCTTCGCGTTCCGGCGACGTGGCGGGCTGATCTGCGCGCTCAACTCCACCGATGCCCCGATCCCGCTGCCGCCCGGACAACTGCTGCTCGCGAGCGCGCCGCTCGTCGACGGGGCGTTGCCCGGCAACGCGGCCGCCTGGCTGGTCTGACACGCCGGCGACGCGACGGCCGCGACACGTGACGATTCGGCACGCCGCACCCCCAAATCGGGCAATCCCACCACTGAACCAACTAGACTGCGCCGCATGCTGATTCACCCGACTCTGCGCATGCAATCGTGGGGATTCGTCGTCGGCTCTCTGCTGTTCGCCCTCGGTTCCGCCCCCTGGATCTCCACTGCGATGGGCACAGGGGCCGCCAACACCGCATTCTTCATCGGATCGTGGTTCTTCACCGCCGCCGCGTTCGTTCAGCTGGTGTTGAGCGGTCCTGCGACCACCACGGACCACGGCAAGCCGGCGATTCGAGCCGAGTGGCTGTCCGCAGCAATCCAATTCCTCGGGACGGTGCTGTTCAACATCAGCACGGGAGCTGCGCTGCACGCACACACGATCAAGGGGGAAATGCACCTCGTGTGGAATCCCAATGCCGAGGGATCGGTGGCCTTTCTCGCGAGCAGTGCACTGGCCGTCCTGATTCTGCTGCGGGCCAACCAGATCTGGGAACCGGGCTCGAGGGACTGGCAGAGCGTGTGGTTGAACATGCTCGGGTCGATCGCGTTCGGCATCTCGGCAGCGGGCGCGTTCGTCACCCAGGACGGCACGTCCCTGGACACGGCGCTCGCCGTCGGTGGCACGTTCGTCGGCGCGCTGTGCTTCTTCGCCGCCTCTGCCGTCTGCCTCGGCGAGGACGACCGGCCCGCGGAGGAGTTCGCCGACGCGGTCGAGTGAGTCCCGCCGCCGTCCCGGCCGTCGCGTGCGCACCAGTCGCTACTCGACCAGCGCGACGAGTGATCGGTTGATCCGGATCAGCGGTGGAAGCAGCGTCGCGACACACTGATCCGGATCTGCGGACCCGGACCGCCCCACGTGACCGGTCACCGCGGCGTCATCGAGACGGACCGTGGTTCCGCCCCGGTGTCCGGCGTTGCGTCGGCGCACCAACTCGATGTTTCCCTGCACGTCCCGAATCACCGATTCGAGTGCACGTCCGGCGCCGCAGGCCGGTTCCTGCTGCGGCACCGTGACGGCACCTGCCCTGGCCAACGCGTGCGCCCCCCTGTTCGTTTCGCGCAACCGACGCTCGAACCACGCCACGGACCGTCGGCTCGCGTCATCGGGTCCTCGATGAGCGGCACCGCCGCGGCCCGCACCACGGCCAGTCTCGCGTCGAGGGCCCGAGTCGTGGCGACCACCTCCGCGGCAGTGCCCACTCCCTTTGCGGTGCCGGAACACCGGTCGAGGAGATCCGACAACGATCGTTCCCACCACCCGCTCACCCGCGCGGGCGAGCACCTCCCCGCGGGTGCTGGTACCGGTGTAGACGAGGAAGGCCGTGACCACCGCCCAGTACCAATGTCCCGGATTGACGAGGGAACCCGCGACCATCGCGGCGGTCGCCGCGACCGCGACCGCGACCTGTACGGCCGCACGGTCGCTCGCCGACCGGACGGAAGAGTCGCCGCCCTCCGCCCGTGATGCGCGATGCTCACGCGCGGTGTCCGGCGCCACCGGCGTTCGGCGACCCAGCTGCCCCAGCGTCGCGTGCGCCTCCACCGCCCGGTAGGCGAGCTGCGCTGCGAATCCCTCCTCGGTATCGGCGTCCACCGACTCGGCCGCGGCCCGCGCTCGTACGAGCGAATCCGAGGCATGTTCCGCGGTCGGGTTCGGGCGCAACACGTCTGCCAGTTCGTCGGCGGCCCGGCTCACACAGGCACCTCTGCGCGGCCAGAGGGAGGCCATGAAGGCGAATGCCTCCTCGGTGGTCACCTGAGCATCGAAGACGGCGCGGGAGAACTCGGCGCTCTCGACACCCAGACACGACCTCGTGTCGTTTCGGTCGATCCAGTCCTCGATCATCATCGCCGTGGTCTCGATCCGGTCGAGGGTTCGGCTCGGAGCGGAGCCATCGGAACCTGCACTGCGCCGGATCACGTCCAACCCGGACCGGCTCTCCGCACGCAATGCCTCCAGCAGACTGTTGATCTCGCGCAGTGGGGTCTCCGGAAACACCACGGTGCGCACGAAGACGGTGACCGCCACGCCGGTGCAGATGCCCAGACACAACAGCGGCAGTTCGGCGACCGTGGCGTGGAGAACCAGCGCGGCCACCGCCAATCCCAGCGCGGTGACTGTGATCAGTCCGCTGCGCAGTCGCTGGTGGCCGGGGTCGGTGATGCTCAGGTAACGCAGTGTGCGCCGCAGCGGTCCGTCCACGGTCCCGGCCACCTCGACCTCCTTCCGGCACGGAAAAGGGGAGGTACCGGTGCTCATCCGCACCCGCACCTCCCCTGTCCGTCAGCTACGGCCCGGCCACGAACTCAGTGCGCGAATCCCTTCGCGGTGTGCTCGGTACCCTCCTTCAGCCGGGCGACGACATCCCTGATCGCCAGCACCAGCTTGTAGGCCATGTCCCGGCTGAAGCCCTCCCGCAACACGATTCGCAGGACCGCGACGTCCTCCGCGTCGGCAGGCATCGTGTAGGCGGGAACCTGGAAGCCACGGGCGCGCAGTTCGTGCGAGATGTCGAACACCGTGTACCCCGGATCGCCGACAACTTCGAACGACAGCACGGGAATCGCGGTGCCGTCCGTGATGACGTGCATGTCGTCCATCTTGGACAGCTCCGCCGAGATCATCAGGGCGGTGTCCCGGAGCGACTCCATGATCTGGGTGTACCCCGCAACACCCAGCCTGATGAAGTTGTAGTACTGGCCCACCACCTGATTGCCCGGACGCGAGAAGTTCAGGGTGAAGGTCGGCATGTCACCGCCGAGGTAGTTGACCCGGAAGACCAGGTCCTCCGGCAGGTACTCCTTCGAGCGCCACACGACGAACCCGATACCCGGATAGGTCATGCCGTACTTGTGGCCGCTCACGTTGATCGACACCACCCGGGGAAGGCGGAAGTCCCACTTCAGTTCGGGATGCAGGAAGGGAACCACGAAGCCACCGCTGGCGGCGTCGACGTGGATCGGCACGTCCGGTCCGCCCTTCGCGGCGATCTCGTCGAGGACGTCGGAGATCTCGGCGACCGGCTCGAGTTCACCCGTGAAGGTCGTGCCGAGGATCGCGACCACGCCGATGGTGTTCTCGTCCACGGCCTCCCGCACCTGCTCCGGGGTGATGACGTAGCGGTCCTTCGCCATCGGGAGGTACTTCGGTTCGACGTCGAAGTAGCGGCAGAACTTCTCCCACACGACCTGGACGTTGCTGCCGAGAATGAGATTCGGCCGCGCCGTGTCCTTGCCCGCAGCCTCCCGTGCCGCGCGCCAGCGCCATTTCAGCGCGAGACCGGCGAGCATGACCGCCTCCGAGGAGCCGACCGTGGACACCCCGGTGGCGGACGAGGGATCGGACTCGTCGAGGTCCTCCGCATTGAACAGGGCCGCGACCATGTTCACGCACCGGGTCTCGATCTCCGCGGTCTGCGGGTACTCGTCCTTGTCGATCATGTTCTTGTCGAACGTCTCGGCCATCAGGCGATCGGCCTGCGGATCCATCCAGGTGGTCACGAAGGTCGCCAGGTTCAGTCGCGAGCTGCCGTCGAGCATCAGCTCGTCGTGGATGAACCGGTAGGCGGCTTCCGGATCCGTTTCGGACTTCGGCATGCGAAGCGCCGGCACCGGATCGGTTCCGAGCCGCCCCGTGTACGCCGGGGCGAGGGTTTCTGCCGGAGCTGCAAAGGAATCAGACATCTTCTCTCCAATACTCGGTTCCACAGATCACAGAGGTTGAGGGAAATCTCCGGGCTTCGGTACCGCACACCGCCCGGTCACCGGATGGTTTCTCCTGGTCACACCTCCAGGGGTGGGTAGAGCCGCTCCATGGTGTACTGGCGGTTGCGGCGGACGGAGAGCGCGCTGGCGGTGAGGCTCACGACCAGGATGCCGACCAGTACTGCGATCGCGATCCACAACCGGGAGTCGACGTGCTCACCGATGGTGAGCTGTCGCAACCCGTTGACGGTGTAGGTCATCGGGTCGAACGGGTGGATGTACTGGAACGGCTTGGCGGTCGTCGGCACGGGGTAGATGCCGCCCGCGGAGACCAACTGGAGCATCAGGAAGGCGAGGGTCACCACACGCCCGACCGCGATCCCGAACACCGCGTTGAATGCCTGGATCATCGCCAGGTAGGTCGCGGAGATGAGCATCAGGAACGCGATCGTGCCGAGCACGTGCTTGACGTCGAGCCCGACACCGAAGTGGACGACGGTGTACATGACGATCACCTGCAGGATCCCCACCAGGAGCGCGGGCCAGTACGACGCGAGCACCGTTCGGTACAGGCCCAGCCCACCGACCGTGGGCCGGGACTGCAACGGGGTCAACAGCATCCAGGTGATGATGCCGCCCACGAACAGCGCCAGCGACAGGAAGAACGGCGCGAAACCGGTACCGAAGGTGGGCGCCATGTTCGTGTAGTCCTGCTTGAGGCCGACCGGAGTCGACAGGGTCTCCGCCGTCGCGGTCTTCTGCTCGTCGGTCCAGCTCGGAACCTGTCCGGCCCCCTGCTCGAGCGCGGTGGCGAGCTCGTGCGATCCGGACTGCAGTTCCACCATCCCGGACGCGAGCTGACCGGCACCGCTGGCGAGCTGGTTGCTGCCATCGGTCAACTGGACCATCCCCGAGCTGAGCGTGGCCGCACCGGCGCTGAGTTCGTCCGCACCACTGCGCAACTGCTGAAGATCCGACGCGATCCCACCGTTCTGCAGCATCGCCAGCCCGGATTGCAGCGGGCTGCTCGGGTCCGTGAGCTGGTATTCGACCGCGCGGGCGTCCTCGCTGAGGCGGCTGATCTCCGCCTGCAGCTCCCCGGTGTCACCACGCACCTGCTGGGCGGTGAGAGGCGACAGCGCGGCCACGGCCCGCTGCACCAGGGGATCCGAGCTCTGCCTGAGGATGTCGAGTGCTTGCGAGACCGCGGTGGCGGGCGCAGGTGCCGACTCGGGCAGCCGGCTCCCGAGCGCCTCCAACGACTGCCGGAGCTCGGACACCTGGCCGCTGACGTTCGGGACTGCACCACTGCCCAGTGCATTGATCAACGGGGTGGTGGCACCGTCGATCGCCGTCGCGAGTTGAGCTGCGCCACTTGCCAGTTGTGCCGATCCGGATTCCGCGGTGACCATGTTCGTCGCCAGTTCGTTCGCACCCGAACTGAGCTGGTCCGCCCCACTCTTGGCGGTGTCGATCCCGGAGGCCAACTGGTCGGCGCCGTCGGCGGCCTGCTTCAGTCCGGAGCCTGCGCTCTGCAGGCCGGTGAGAACCTGCCCGACGCCCTGCGCACCGATGGTCGAGTTGACCTGGTTGATGACCTGTTCCGAGGCGTCCTGCCCGATGATGGTCGCGAGGTAGTTGTTGGCGTCGTTGAACGTGAAGATCAGCTCCGCCTTCTCCGGGTTGTCCCCGTTCGGCGATTCGACCGCCGCGCTGAAGTTCTCGGGCAGGGTGATCGTGTAGTAGTACTTCCCGGATGCCAGGCCCTCGGATGCCTCCTCGTCGGAGACCTCGGCCAGGTCCAGCTGTCCGGACGCGATGAGCGACTTGACCACCTGGTCACCGGCGTCGAGTTGCTGTCCGTCCGCGGTGCGGCCGGTGTCGTTGTTGACGATCGCGGCGGGGATCTTGTCGACCGCGCCGAACGGGTTCCAGAACGCCCACAGGTACATCGCACCGTAGAGCAGGGGCATGAGGATGATCGTGATGATCGCGATCCGCGGCATGGTGCCGCGGAAGTACCGCTTCGAATCACTTCCGAGGGACACTCCTGCCAGCATGGGTCACCTCCCCTCGGTCATGACGCCGATGTCGCCCGCGCCGAGCAACCCGTGCATGTCGACCACCGCCCGCACCCCGGTGCCCGGCGGGAGCGGGTTGACGTCCGCGGTGATCACCGACTGCTTCTCCCCCAGTGCCACAAGACGTTCGAGGAGTCCGAGCCGTTCGTCGTCGTCGGCGATCTTGTCCATGCGCCCGACGACGAGCAACGGTGGGCGGCGGGTGTTCGCCACCGCGATACGCAGCAGCAACTGCTGAATCTCGGGGAGGTCGTCCACGAAGGCGTTCAGCGCCGGCAGCGGCACGTCACCGAACACCTCCGCGCACATTCGCTCCACACCGTCTTCGTGCACCCTGGGAACGAACCGGTACCACGGCGACTGCCACCGCAACTGCTCGGTGACCATGTCACGGACGGTGACCGACGGGCTGACGTCGTCGATTTCGTTCACGCACGCGATGGCGGACTCCGCAAACACCTTCGCGGGTTTGTTCGTGTGGCCCAGCACGGTCAGGGTTCCGCCCGACAGGCGCATTCGGCCGCACAGTGCCATGAGCAGCGCGGTCCGAGCGGCACCGGACTGCGCGGCGAGCACCGTCACCCCACCCTCGTCGATGTCGAGGTCGAGGGGGCCGAACACGTGCCCCCACGGCCCGTCGAGCTCTATTGCCCTCGCGGACGCGAGCGATCCGGGAATCGGTTCCCAGAACTTCTCCGGTTCCGCCGTCGTGGTCTCGACCAACTCACACCTCTCCTCCCGGGCCGTTCGACGAGTCGACGGCGCGCGCGTGACAGTGTTGTTCGGGTTCGATGGATGGCTCGACGAGCCGGGTCAGAGGGTGTTCTTGACGATCTCACCGTTCTTCACGATGACGGCCAGGTTCTTTCCCGGATCCGCAAGCAGGTTCAGGTCCTCCAGCGGGTTGCCGTCGACGAGCAGCAGGTCGGCCCATGCGTCCTTGGCGATGACACCGAACTGCGCCTGCCGGTAGGGGTCACGCTCGCCCGCAAGGCGGAACAGCTCCGCGTTCCCCGATGTCAGCATCCGCAGTGCATCGAGGTTGCTGTAGTGGTCGCCGAGGCGGGCCGCCATCTCGCTCTGCCTGGCGGCCAACTGCGGCTCGAGGAGAAGATCGGTGCCCCACGCAACCTTCACGCCGTGCTTCTTCGCCCACTGGTACACCTGGTCGGTACCGGTGCAGATCTCCCGGTCCTTCCCCGCCCGGTCGGGATCCGGGTAGTGGTGGTCACCGAGCGCGAACGGCTGCATCGACAGCCACACCTCCCGCTCGGCCAGCATGGCGATCGTCGGCTCGTCGGCCAGGTGACCGTGCTCGATGGACTTGACGCCGGCCTCGACGGCGCGGTGGATTCCGGTGACGTTGTAGACGTGCGTGGCGACGTAGGTGCCGTAGTCGGTCGCCGCATTCACCGCCGCCCGCAACTCGGCGGGAGTGAACTGCACCGTGTACAGGGGGTCGTACATCGATGCCGCACCGCCACCGACCATCACCTTGATCTGGGACGCACCCTTCTTCAACTGTTCGCGGACCGAGGCCAGCACCTGCGCCTCACCGTTCGCGACCCGCATGAAGCCGATCTTCTCCGCGCGGGACTCCTCGCCGGACAGGGCGGTTGGAGTGTCGTAGACGAACCCGAAGTCGCCGTGCCCACTTGTCTGCGACACCGCGGCCTGTGACGGATAGATCCGCGGCCCCTCGAACTGTCCGCTGTCGATGGCCGACTTGATGCTGCCGGTGTCGCCGGCCATGTCCCGAACCGCGGTGAACCCGCGCAGCAGCATGCGCCTGGCCTCGGCGAGACCGTTGATCGCGATGTGGCTCTCCGAGCCCATGACCATGTCGACGTAGGTGTTCGCATTGCCCACGAGATGGACGTGCGCGTCGGACATGCCCGGCATGAGGACCCGTCCACCGGCGTCGATCACATGCGTCTCGCGTCCCGGTTCGTCACCGATCGGGGACTCCGAGACCCCCACCACGCGGTCCCCGTCGAGGAGAACGTCCCCGGCGACGAGTTTGTCGGACACACCGTCGAACACCCGAACATCACGAAAAACAACGCGCTGCTTTGCTTTCGAAGAGGTCGTCATGCCAGCGAATAGTAAGCAAAAATCAAGGAATCGTCTCAACGGGATTCATGTCGTTTCGGAACGTTATCTTTTCGAGATCAAGCACAGGGAAACTGCGAAAATGCATCGAAATACGTTATGGCACAAAACCTAGTTCAATATAACTGTAGCGATAAACACTATCTTGAACGTGAGTCGAATTCACAGCTATTCAAGGGCAATACCTCGAATTCCCGAGCCGCGTCGGTGGGTCGTGGCAGATTCCGTGACCCGCCCACCGACGCAGTCGCCCCTACACCACCGAGAGCGGAATCTCGCCGCCGCGCCTGGCGAAGACCGAGCCGTAACGGGCGTCGAGGCGCAGCCAGGTGCGTGCGGCCCGGACCCGGACCAGCTCGGCCGGATCCACGACCGCCGCCTCGACATCCCCTCCGGGGACGAAACCCATTGCGGTCAGAGCGAACACGGTCCGCATGGTGACACCGACCTGCTCGCCGCCGCCGTCGACGGCGAGCACCTCCTGGTCGAGCAGGGAGGCGGGCGGGCCATGACCGCCGTGTTCGGCGGCGACCTGGGTGCCCTGCCGGGCCAGGTCGACCAGCAGGTGCGCGGGCACGTCGTCGACGTGCACGAATCCGTGCTCCGGCGGCAGCGCACCGCGCCACGCCGAGTCCATCGGGAACCCGGGGTCGATCTCCTCCTCCGTGCCCCCGAGCGCGTGCAGCAGTCCGTCCGCGGCGGCGGTGATGTCCCCCGGACGCATCCTGCCGGTCACCACCCGAGCAGCGAGGACGTCGAAACCCGTTGTCGTCCAGGCAACCAGGTGCTCGTCGTCGCGGCGGTGCAGGCGCACGACCGCGGCCTCGTCGAGCCGGACCGCCCGGGCCAGGAACGCAGTCAGGTTCGCGCGCTCTCCCTGCTCGGGAACGATGAGGGCGCGGTCAGCCACGCTGCCAGCGCTCCAGGTACTCGCGCTCGGGGGCGGTGATCCGCCGCAGGCGCTGGGTGTCGATGTCGAACGCCGCGATCTGGGTGGACGCCACGATCGACGGCGCCGAGGCCGGGTCGGCGCCACCGGCGCGCACCTCGTACCCGATGGTGAAGTCCACCGCCCGCACCTGGTCGATCCACATCAGCACGTCCAGCGGACCGTCGTCGTGACGCAACTGGCCGCGGTAGCGCACGTGCAGGTCCACGATCACCGCGCCGTCACGCAGCGCCACCGTCGGCAGTCCGTCCTCGAACAGCCACGGGATGCGGGCCTCCTCGAGCAGGGTCACCATCCTGGCGTGGTTGATGTGCTGGAAGACGTCCATGTCGGACCAGCGCACACCCACCTTCGTGTGGAATCCCACCTGCGTGGCCACCGCCCCGTTCGTACCTGCAAGTTCCCCGCTCACCGCGTTCCCTCCGCTCGGGTGCCCGCTCCGCGCACCATGCTCCGTACCTGACGCGCCGCCACCGACAGCGTCGCGAGGTCCAGGGTCCCAGACTCGGCGATCTCGCCGAGCGCCGCCCGCGCCCTCGCCAGCCGGGAAGCGTTCGTGGACTCCCAGTCCTCGATCTTCTCGGCGGCGCTCTCGTGCGGCTCACCGGCTACCAGCACGTCCATGGTCAACGACCGCAGCGACCCGTACAGGTCGTCGCGCAGGGCGAGTCTGGCCAGCGAGTGCCAGCGGTCCCCGCGTTCGAGTCTCGATACAGCGGTGAGGAATTCGTCGATCCCGAGGTGTGCGTCGAGCGCGTAGTACAGCGTTCCCACCTCCTCGTGATCCCGCTCGGTGATGTCGGCGATGTCGATGATGTCGAGCACCGGGAACGCGTCGAGCATCCCGAACACCTGCAGCGCAAGATCACGCGGGCAGTTCCGCTCGAGCACCGGCGCCGTCCGGGCGTCGAGTTCGCTCAGGTGGTGTCCGCGCAGCCACCCGGGCACCCGCGGCATCAGTTCCCGCACACGCGACGCGTACCGGTTGATCTCGGCGCCGACCGCGAGCGGCTGCGGCCGGTTCGACAGCAGCCAACGCGAAACGCGGTCGATCATCCGGCGCGCCTCGAGCACCAGATCGTCGCTCACCGACACCGGCACCGCGGCGTGCGCGATCTCGGCCCGCACTCGCCGCAGGTCGAAGATCTCGGTCGTGGCGGTGAACGCGCGGATCGCGTCGGTGCTGCTCGCGCCCGCCTCCTCCGCGAGCCGGTAGGGGTAGCTGATACCGCTGACGTCGATGGCCTCGTTGGCGAGCATCGTCGCCACGATCTGCCTACGCAGGCGATGGGTGCGGATCTGCAGCGCGAACTCCTCCCGCAACGGCCGGGGGAAGTACCGCGGCAGCCGGGTCGCGTAGGTGTCGCTGTCGGGCAGTTCGCTGGCCAGCAGATCGTCCTTGAGGACCAGTTTCACGTGGGCGAGCAGGGTCGCGAGTTCCGGTGAGGTCAGACCCCGACCGGCCTCGGCACGCCGGGCAATCTCCTCCTCGGTGGGCAGGACCTCCAACCCGCGGTCCAGACCACGGTCGCGTTCGAGGACGGCAATCAGCCGCGCGTGCACCCCGAGCATGCCGGGTGCGTCGGCCCGTGACGTGCCCATCAGCTGGTTCTGGTCGATGTTGTCGCGCAGCACGAGCCGGGCCACCTCGTCGGTCATCGACGCGAGCAGTTCGTTGCGTTCCGCGTGCCCGAGTGCGCCGCCGCTGACCGCGGTGTCGAGCAGGATCTTGATGTTCACCTCGTGATCGGAACAGTCCACCCCGGCCGAGTTGTCGAGAGCGTCCGTGTTGATCCGTCCTCCGGACAGGTCGTACTCGACCCGGCCACGAGAGGTGACGCCGAGGTTGCCACCCTCCCCGATCACCTTGGCCCGCACCTCGTTTCCGTTCACCCGTACGGTGTCGTTCGACTTGTCACCGACGTCGGCCTGCGACTCGGCGGAGGACTTGACATAGGTGCCGATGCCGCCGTTCCACAGCAGGTCCACCGGTGCCCGCAGGATCGCCCGGATCAACTCCGGCGGCGACAACTCGGTGACCGCGTCGCCGAGTCCGAGTGCCGCCCGCGCTGCGGGAGCCAGCGCGACCGACTTCACCGAACGCTCCCACACGCCCCCGCCGGCGCTGATCGCGCCCCGGTCGTAATCCGCCCACGACGACCGGGGCAACCGGAAGAGCCGCTCCCGTTCGGCAAACGACCGGGCCACGTCCGGATTCGGGTCGAGGAACACGTGCCGGTGGTCGAACGCCGCCACCAGCCGCAGACGCCGGCTGAGCAGCATGCCGTTGCCGAACACGTCGCCGCTCATGTCACCGATCCCCACCGCGGTGAACTCGTCCGTTGCGACGTCCACCCCCATTTCCCGGAAGTGCCGCTTGACGGATTCCCAGGCCCCCCTCGCGGTGATGCCCATCGCCTTGTGGTCGTAGCCCACCGAACCACCGGAGGCGAACGCGTCACCGAGCCAGTAGCCGTACTCGGCGGCGACCTCGTTGGCCAGGTCGGAGAAGGTGGCGGTGCCCTTGTCGGCCGCGACCACCAGGTAGGTGTCGTCCCCGTCGCGGCGCACCACCCGCGCCGGGGGCAGCACCCGACCGGTGGCGGTGTCGACGTTGTCGGTGACGTCGAGCAGGCCGGAGACGAACAGCCGGTAGCAGGCCTGCCCCTCCTCCAGCGCCGACCGGCGATCGACGGCAGGGTCTCCGGTCGGTGCTGGTGGCCGCTTCACGACGAACCCGCCCTTGGCCCCGACCGGAACGATCACCGCGTTCTTGACGGCCTGGGCCTTCACCAGACCGAGGATCTCGGTGCGGAAGTCCTCGCGGCGATCCGACCAGCGCAGCCCGCCGCGTGCCACCGGACCGAACCGCAGGTGCACACCCTCCACCCGCGGCGAGTATGCGAACACCTCGAACCGCGGACGGGGCCTGGGCAGTTCGCTGACCTGTCCGGGGTCGAGCTTGAACACCAGCACGTCGCGGTGGGCGCCGTCGGAGCCGCGCACATACACGTTGGTGCGCAGCGTCGCGAGGACGAGAGAGAGCATGCCACGCAGGATCCGGTCCACGTCGAGACTGACCACCTCCTTGATCCGGGCTCGCAGGTCACCGACGAGATGCTCGGCCCGGGACACGTCGGCGGTGTCCGGATCGAAGATCGACCCGAAGAGGTCGACCAGCAGCCGCGCCGTGTCGGAATGCTCGAGCAGTACCGACTCGATGCGGAACTGGCTGTACGGGAATCCGGCCTGGCGCAGGTACTTGGCGTAGGCCCGCAACACTGCGGCCTGCCGCCAGCCCAACTGCGAACGCAGGACGAGTTCGTTGAACTTGTCGGGCTCGGAGTGTCCGTTCCAGACCGCCGTGAACGCGTCCGTGAAGCGGCGCCGCAGCGCTTCGGCCTCCGCCGCGGCCGGCTCGCCGCGGTCCTGCTCGAGATCCTCCTCGAGGGCTGCACCGATCAGTTCCGGCGCGGCAGACAACCCGAAATCATATATCCAGCAAGCAATTCCGTCTGGTCTGACCACTCCGTACGGCCGCTCGTCGACGACCTCGACACCGAGCGACTGCAGCACCGGAAGCACCTGACTCAGCGAGACACCCTCACCGGTGATGTACAGCGTGAACCGCCACCGGCCGGGTTCGGCACCGTGCCTGCGGTACAGCTCGAGATCGATCTCCCCCACCCGCAACGCCTCGAGCCTCGCGATGTCGCGGGTGGCGCGGACCGCCCCGAAGTCCTCCTTGTAGCTTTCCGGGAGTGCCGCCGCGTACCGCTGCGCGGTCAGCGACGTCACCCGCGGTTCCTCGGCCGTGGCGTCCATCAGGTCGTCGTCCCAGGCCCGGGTCGCGGCCGCCAGCAGTGCCTCGATCCGTTCCCGGTTCGCGGCAGAGGTGTCCACGGAGGGGGTCGCCGCACCGGGTTCCGTCCGAATCGTGAAGTGCACCATCGCCAGATCCGACTCGGTGACCCGGGCACTGTAGTCGAGCACACCACCGCCGAGCTCGCGCAACAGGATCGACTGCATCGCCAGGCGGGAACGGGTGTTGTACCGGTCCCGCGGCAGGTACACCAGTGCGGAGACGAAGCGGCCGTCGTGGTCGTCGCGAAGGAACAGCCGGGCCTGCCTGCGCACCCCGATCGCGAGGACGGCGGTGACGGTCTCGAACAACGCGTCGACACCGATGGAGAACAGCTCGGTGCGCGGCAGCGACTGGATCACCTCGAGCATCGCCTGCCCGGAGAACGAGTGCAGCTCGAAGCCCGCCCGCGCGATCACGGCCCTGGCCCGACCCGAGATGACCGGGATGTCGAGGATGTTCTCGTGCACCGCCGTCACCGTGAGAACTCCGAGGAAGCGGTGCTCGCCGACGATCCGCCCGGCGCCGTCCAGGTCGACCACCCGCACGAAGGACGGGTACACCGACCGGTGGACGGTGGCGGGCGACGGCCCCTGTGCATAGGTCAGCAGCGGCTGATCCGGGTCGAATCCCGGTGCGGGAAGGTCGATCCGGTGATCGGTGCGGGTGGCGGCGCCGAGCACCCCGAGGCCGCTCCCCGAGACGATGCGCGCGGTCGGAGCGCCGTGGACCGCCGGATCGCCGTATTCGTAGCGGCGGTAGCCGAGCAGCGCGAAGTTGCCGGCCGCGAACCACCGCAGCAGCGCCGCGCTGTCGCGCACCTCCCGCTCCGGGTATCCGGCGGCATCGCTGTCGGCGAGTTCCTCGAGGTGTTCGGCGAGCTCGCGCTGCAGGCCCCGCATCCCGTCCGTGTCGGCGATGACCTGCCGGACATCGACGAGCACGTCCTGGACCGCGACGGCGAGCGCGTCGAACATCGCGGGGTCCGTCGCCGGATGCAACTGCAGATGCATCCACGATTCGGAGTGGGTGGACCGTTCGTGGTGTGCACCGTCGACCAGCACGTCGACCAGGGCGCCGTCGGCATCACGGCGAACCCGCAGCACCGGGTGCACGATCTCGACGACGGTCACCCCGAGGCGCGCCAGCAGCGCGGTGACGGACTCGACGAGCATCGGCATGTCGTCGGTCACCACCTGCACCGCCGGCGCGCCTGGGGTCGGCACGCACACGCGGGCGATCGACTGCCCCGGCGCCCGCTCCCCGGCGAACTCGAGGTGCGCCCGGAAGCCGGCCATCGCCTCGTCGGTGATCGCTCCACCCGTCCAGGCGAAGTCGGTGCCCCGGAAGTAGGCGGCGGCCACCTCCGGTAGGTGCTCGGCGACGGCGGTGGGCAGCCCCGCCGCCCACCCCGGGCCGAATCGATCTGCGGACACGGTCATCTCGCGGTCACCCCCTGATCACTGGGACAGGTGTGCACCGCTGAGCCTAGTCGGCTCGTCGCGCCTAGGGCGTGACCTCGACGGGCGCGTACGACCGCAGCAGTTCCCGGGTGCGATCGGGCAGCGGAACCGACTTCTCGGTCTCCGGATCGAACCCGACCATGACGCCCTCGACCTCGACGCACACCTCGCCGTTGCGGTCGCGCAGCACCTGCCGCACGCCGAACGACGAGGTGCCCACGTGCAGGATCGACACCTCGATCGTGACCGGCCCGGTCTCGTCCGTCACCGGACGCAGGTAGTCGAACGCCATCTTCCGCACCACCATCGGGGCGAGCGGCGCGCCCGCCCCGATGATGCAGTCACGGAAGAACCGGGTCCGAGACTCCTGCGCGTACTCCGCGTACAGCACGTTGTTCACGTGGCCGTTGCGATCGGAATCGCCCCAGCGCACCTGAATCTCGCACGTGTAGGACTTCGTCACCCGCTCGTGCCTAGTCGCGGGTCAGCTTGCGGTGCGTGACCCGGTGCGGGCGGGCGGCCTCGGCGCCGAGCCGCTCGACCTTGTTGGCCTCGTACGCCTCGAAGTTACCCTCGAACCAGAACCACTTGCCTTCCTCGACGTTGCCCTCCCACGCGAGGATGTGGGTGCAGGTGCGGTCGAGGAACCAGCGGTCGTGCGAGATCACGACGGCGCAGCCCGGGAACTGCTGCAGCGCGTTCTCCAGCGAGCTCAGGGTCTCGACGTCGAGGTCGTTGGTCGGCTCGTCGAGCAGGATCAGGTTGCCGCCCTCCTTGAGGGTCAGCGCCAGGTTGAGGCGGTTGCGCTCACCACCGGAGAGCACCTCCGACTTCTTCTGCTGATCCGGTCCCTTGAACCCGAACGCGCTCACGTAGGCGCGCGACGGCATCTCGTTCTGGCCGACCTCGATGAAGTCGAGCCCGTCCGAGACGACCTCCCACACCGTCTTCTTCGGGTCGATGTTGGCGCGGCTCTGGTCGACGTAGCTGAGCTTGACCGTCTCGCCGACCTTCACCGTGCCCGAGTCCGGCTGCTCGAGCCCGACGATGGTCTTGAACAGCGTGGTCTTGCCGACACCGTTGGGGCCGATGACGCCGACGATGCCGTTACGGGGCAGCGTGAACGACAGGTCCTTGATCAGCACCCGACCCTCGAAGCCCTTGTCGAGGTGCTCGACCTCGACCACGACGTTGCCGAGGCGCGGCGGCGTCGGGATCTGGATCTCCTCGAAGTCGAGCTTGCGGTGCTTCTCGGCCTCCGCAGCCATCTCCTCGTAGCGGTCGAGGCGGGCCTTGTTCTTGGTCTGGCGGGCCTTCGCACCCGACCGGACCCAGGCCAGCTCCTCCTTGAGGCGCTTCTGCAGCTTCTGGTCCTTCTTGCCCTGCACCTCGAGGCGCTCGGCCTTCTTCTCCAGGTAGGTGGAGTAGTTGCCCTCGTACGGGTGCAGCTTGCCGCGGTCGACCTCGCAGATCCACTGCGCGACGTGGTCGAGGAAGTAGCGGTCGTGGGTGACGGCGAGCACGGCGCCCGGGTACGAGGCGAGGTGCTGCTCGAGCCACAGCACCGACTCGGCGTCGAGGTGGTTGGTGGGCTCGTCGAGCAGCAGCAGGTCCGGCTTGCTCAGCAGCAGCTTGCACAGCGCGACGCGGCGGCGCTCACCACCGGACAGGTGGGTGACGGGCTCGTCGGCCGGCGGGCAGCGCAGTGCGTCCATCGCCTGCTCGAGCTGCGAGTCGACGTCCCAGGCGTCGGCGTGGTCCAGCTCCTCCTGAAGCTTTCCCATCTCCTCCATCAGCTCGTCGGAGTAGTCGGTGGCCATCAGCTCGGCGATCTCGTTGAACCGGTCCAGCTTGACCTTGATCTCGCCGAGGCCCTCCTCGACGTTCTGCCGGACCGTCTTCTCCTCGTTCAGCGGCGGCTCCTGCAGCAGGATGCCGACGGTCGCCTCCGGGTCCAGGAACGCCTCGCCGTTGGACGGCTGGTCGAGTCCGGCCATGATCTTGAGGATGGAGGACTTACCGGCACCGTTCGGGCCGACGACACCGATCTTGGCTCCCGGGTAGAAGCTCATCGTGACGTCATCGAGGATGACCTTGTCGCCGTGCGCCTTGCGCACCTTCTTCATCGTGTAGATAAACTCCGCCACCAACACTCCTTGAGTCGAATCGCATTCGTCCAGGTCAAGCCATGCGGCGACCACCTATGCGAGGAACAGCCTACCGACCCCGTCCCGCACCGGTCCCGCACCGTCCGCCGCGAGCAGCGAGACCGCGTCCACGGCCGGCCGCGCCCGGTCGTCGCCCCCCGGCCACGGTGCGGGTACACCTCGAGCGTGATCGCCGGGGACGCGCGTCCCGGGCACGGCGCGGTCGCGCTCGTGGGCGATGACCGCCTCGGCGTCCCACAGCGGCGTGCGGGCGTGCGCTCGCCGACCTGCGCCGGGTGTGCGACCCGCCGCAGGTCGGCTCGGGACGTCAGGCGGTCGCGAACAGCGAGCGGACGAAGGCGGTCGTGTCGGGCAGCGCGGCCAAGACGGTGTCGCCGTGGAAGGTGTCGTAGGTCCGGAAGGTCACGGGCTGGCCCGTCAGCTGCAGATCGAGCGCGAGCTTCGTGGCGAGCGGGAACGGCACCGTCTGGTCCCGCAATCCTTGCCCGACGAACACGGGTCGGTCGTAACCGGTGATGGGGACGGCGAGGTAGTCGAGCAGCGCCTCCCGGATGCGGGGCTCGTTGAGCGGTCGGCTCAGCATCTCGCCGACGCCGAGCTTGCCCGCCCGATCACGCATCTCCAGGTAGCACAGCGACTCGGAATCCTTGACGAGAGCCGCCCCGGCCGGTGTCAGGTAGTCGTCGATCGGAAGGTCGGGTCGGGCGACGCGCATGCCATCGATGATGTACGCCGCGAAGACGGTCAGTCCGTTGAGCCCGAGGTCCGGAAAGCCGGGACCCCCGAGCGGCAGCAACATCTCCAGGTTCGCCGGGGTCCCGGTCGCGACCGCGCCACGGTAATCCAGTTCCGGCGCGTACCTCGTCGCCTCGTGCGCGGCGAACATGGCGGAGTGGCCACCCTGCGAGTGCCCGACGACCACCCAGGCCGGCGACAGCTCCGGTGTCTCCGCGTGCGCCGCCCGGACCATGTCGATCACCGCGCGGCCCTCACTGCGCCCGTGCAGGTACGCGTGGGTTCCCTCCGTGCCCAACCCCACGTAGTCCGTGGCCACCACGGCGTAGCCCTGTTGCAGCCAGGCGGACACGTAGTCACGGGTGAGCCAGGTGGTGTCGTACCCGTGCGCGGGCGCGCAGTCGTCGCCGACCCCGGTGGTTCCGTGCGCCCACGCGACGACGGGCCAGCCTCCCGCAGGCGCGGTGCCGGCAGGCACGTAGACCCCTCCGGTACTCAGCGCGGGCGCGCCGGTCGGCCCCTCGGTCCAGTAGGTGAGTTGCCGTTGCGAAACCGCTTCCGGGAGCCGCGCCATCTGCGGCAACTCCGCGGTCGCCACCACCGTGCCGTGCTCGGCCGGCGGCGCTGCGGTCGCGCTCACCGGCCCCAGCAGCGCGACGGCGATCGCCACGATCGATGCGCGAGCGCCCGCGCGTGTCACGGCGGACAGGACGCGACGAATCCGTCCGTCCCGCCCGCCCGAAAAACCAGACCCCCAGGTACGTTCCATGGGGTTGTAACTACCCGGAGCAAACACGGCCCGCCGCGTCTGCGCGACACCGTTATCGGATCGTTACCTTTCCGTCCCGGTGCGTGTCCAGGGCATGGAACGTCATCGCATCACCGCGTCGACGAACCGTGCCGAGTCGTCGAACGCGGCGGCGGGGGTGCCGAGGTGATCCGCGGACGGATAGACCCGGAACGTCACGTTGGTTCGCGAGGCGGCGAGCTGCCCGACGAACACGAGCGTGAGCGGGATCGGCACCACCCGGTCGACGGCACCCTGCCCGAGGAACAGTCGGCGGTCGTAGCCCGCGGCCGGCACGCCGAGGTAATCGGTCATCGCGGGGCGCAGGTCGGTGAGGGGGCGGGAGAACAGGTCGCCGACCGAGGCGCCGTCGAGGTACTTACCGAACTCGACGCTGCACACCTGCGTCGCGATGCCCGCCAACTCGCGGCCGCGGGGCGAGAGATAGGAGTCGATGTTCAGGTCCGGTCGAGCGGCGCGCATCCCGGCCATCGTGAACAGCGTGAACGTGGTGAGGCCGGCGACACCGAAGTTCGGGATGCCCGGCCTGCCGAGCGAGAACACCTGGTCCAGATTCGTCGGCGCCCCCAGCGCGACCGCACCGCGGTAGTCGAGGTCCGGCGCATACGCGGTCGCCAGATGTGCGGTGTGCAGGGCCGCGTGCCCGCCCTGGGACAGCCCGGCCACCGCCCAGCGCGGTGACAACGCGGGGACGACGTGCCGTCCGGCGCGGACCATGTCGGTCACGTCGTGACCCGCCGCGATTCCGTCGAGGTACGCGAGCTCGCCGGGCGTCCCGAGCCCGGCGTAGTCGGTGGCGACGACCGCGTAGCCACGGCGCAGCCACCGATCCATGTACTCCGCCTCGACCGCGGTGCCGCCGACCGCGGACGGTGCGCACTTGTCGGCCAGACCGATGGTGCCGTGCGCGTACGAGATCACCGGCCACCCATCGGCAGGCGCCGGGCCGGGTGGCACGAACACGGCGCCGGTGCTCAGCCGGGGGCCGCCGCGATGATCGGTGGTCCGATAGGTGACCCGGTACTGGTCCGCGGCGCCGGGAAGGGACGCCGCGGCCGGCAACTCCTCGACGGACACCACCGTTCCGGGCGCATCCGCCGCCGCGGCCACCCCTGCAACCTGTGGTACCGCGAGCCCGCCGAAGCCGACCACTGCGATCGTGACCGCCGAGACCAGCGACCTCTTCCATGACGTTTCGCCCACCGCAAGGACACTCACCGGAACCACCCCACCCTCGGATCGCTACCGCTCGGGTCGTGCTCTGCCGGAATCCCTCAACACCGTAGGCCCGCGACGACGTCCGATGCGGGTTTCGGAGGCGCCGACGCCGCGTCGTTATCCGGCCGTCGCGACCTCGAGACCTGCGGTGTCATCAGGGATCTCGTGATCGGCGCGGATCGATCCGCCGTGCGGCAGCACGTCACCGTCCCGCACCTCACCGTCGGGCGACGACTGCGGAACACGGGGCACCCGTTCGAGTTTCGCGACGCAGCGGGCGAGATCGGGTCCGACGGCGGCGGCTCGCATCTCCAGGTCGGACCGCTCGACACCGTCCCTGTTCGTGTACTCGTTGGTGCGCAACTGTCCGTACGCGATGATCGGGTCGCCCTTCATCAGCGACGCGGCGACCCCACCGACCAGCCGGCGCCAGCAGCTGACGGTGAGGTAGAGCGTGCCGCCGTCGGTCCACTCCCCCGACGACTGGTCGAACCGGCGGGCGTTGCTGGCCATCCGAAAGCTCAGCACCTCCTCCCCGGTGCCCGTCGTCCGCTTGACCGGGTTGGTGATGACGGTGCCGACCACCGCCGTGTGCGTCTCGTACATGCTGCCCTCCTGTCACCCGGGGCCCGATCGGCCCTCCAATCCCAGAGTGCCCGTGCACGATCCGGCACGGGAGGGCCTGCGGCGACCTGGGGACAACCGCGGAGTCGGTGCACAGCGGCGTCGGATTCCGGGGCACGGGAGCAGTTTTCGTCGGTGCGACGTGGTATCCGCCCGCAGCAGCGGATTCAGGGGGCGCCGGCGGGGATCGGGCCGCCCCGAACTACTGCTTCCAGCCCTCCTTGTCGCGGCGCGCGAGCTCCGCGAACATGGCGTTGTGGGCGGCGAGCTCGGCGTCGTCGTCGCGGTCGGCGGCCCGGTCGATGCGCTTGGCGATCTTCTGATCGGACCGCGACCACTGCACCAGCAGCGCCAGCATCACCAGCACGAGCGGAATCTCACCGGTCGCCCAGGCGATGCCGCCACCGACCTTCTGATCGCCGAAGAGATCGTCGTTCCAGCCCAACGCCAGTGAGCGGTAGTACCAGCCACCGATGACCTCCATGGTGCTCATCAGGGCGATGCCGAAGAACGCGTGGAACGGCAGCGAGCCGAAGACCATCGCCAGCTTCGTCACCGGCTGAATCTGCCGCGGCGCCGGGTCGATGCCGATCACAACCCAGTAGAAGAGGTAGCCGCTGAGAATGAAGTGCAGGTTCATCAGCAGGTGCGCACCGTGCGAATCGAGGGTCGCACCGAAGATGCCGCCCAGGTACAGCGCATAGAAGCCGCCGACGAACAGCACCGACGCCACCAGCGGATGGGTGATGAAGCGCGAGTACCGGCTGTGCAGCGCCGCGAGCAGCCACTCGCGGGGCCCGGGCGCACCGTCGGGGCCCGCGGGCTTGAGCGCGCGCAGCGCCAGCGTCATCGGACCGCCCAGCACCAGCAGCACCGGCGCCAGCATCGACAGTGCCATGTGCGCGCCCATGTGGACGCTGAACACGGCCGGTGCGTAGCGGCCGAGCCCGGACGAGGTGCCGATCAGCAGCGTCGCGCAACCGAGCAGCCACGCCACGGTCCGGCCGACGGGCCAGCTGTCGCCGCGGGCCTTGAGCCGGCGGACCCCGACCATGTACCAGACCGCGGCGATGATCGCGGCGGTGCCGAAGATCAGGTCGAACCGCCAGTCGAACATCAGTCGGGCCAGCGTCGGCGGGGCGTCGAGGTTGTAGCCGAGCTGCACCTCCGCCGGCGTGGGGCGGATGTCCTCGGGCGGCGGCGGGGTGCGGCCGAGCCCGACCGCGAGTCCGATCGTCGCGGCGAACACGATCGCCTCACCACCCGCGAACCGGATCAGCGCGCCCCGCGACGTCGGGTCCGCGGCCAGCGCGGGCAGCGACCGCCGTCGCTGCGCGAACCCGAACACGCCGAGGATCACCAGCGCCACGGTCTTGGCGACGAGCAGCCAGCCGTAGGTGCTGGTGAACAGGTCGCTCACGGGCAACCGGACCAGACCGTTGATGACACCGGAGACGGCCATGATCACGAATGCGACCGTCGCGACCGTCGAGAAGCGTCGGGCGGCGAGGTCCGTGTGCGCGCCCCCGCGGCGCGCGTGCACCAGCAGCGCGAACAGTCCACCGGCCCACAGCGACGCCGCGATCAGGTGCCACAGCAGACTGTTGGTGGCCATGTCGTGGGAACCGCCGGCCGACGAGTGCCCGGTCAGCGCGAGCGGGATCAGCGTCACGACGCCGAGCGCCAGCACCACCGGCGTCCAGTTCCAGCGCAGCAGCATCCGTGAGCAGATCGCCAGCACGATCGCGAGGATCGCGGTGGTGCGCCACGCCCCGGCGAGTTCGATCTGCGGGATGGCCTTCCACAGGTTCTCCGGCTTGAGCGCCTCACCGAACGGCTGCCCCGCGGTGTCCGACACGGTGAGCGGCACCAGGACCAGCGCGCAGGCCGCCCACACGATCGCCGCGTTGGACGCCGTCCGCACCGCCCGGTACCCGTCGACGTCGAGGACGCCGGACTTCTGCGGCGGCACGAGGAACGACGCCAACAGCAGCGAACCGATCGCGATCACCGCAGCGACCTCCCCGACGGCCTTGACCGCGGGCAGCCCGTACGTGGTCAGCGGGCCGGGGTCGGGGATGCCGAGCCGCACCAGTGCCTCCGACGCCGACAGTCCGACGACGATCGCGGCGACCAGGCCGGCGATCAGGCCGAGGGTGACAAAGACGGGAAGGGCGCTCTCCCCCCTCCTGCGGGTCGGCGGCGCGTCGGAGTGGGCGAGCTCGGGTGATGCCATGACTACCAGGGTAGGAGGCCCCCGACTGTGAACCACGTCCAGGTTCGACCCCGCACCGCGTGCCGGTCCGAGGCACCCCACCGGAGCCGGTAGACTCCTGACCCGATCCCACGCGTGGGGTCGTGCCTCCGTAGCTCAGTTGGATAGAGCAAGAGCCTTCTAATCTCTAGGTCGCAGGTTCGATTCCTGCCGGGGGCACCGAGACACTGCCGGCTTCCGGCCGGAGTGCACCCGCACCGACCGGTCGCCGGTCATCGGGGATCTGCATCGCGCGACGCCACCACCCACGCCGCGATCTGGGCACGTGAGGTGAATCCCAGCTTCGTCAGAAGGTGCTCGACGTGCCCCTGGGCGGTGCGCACGGAGATCGTCAGCCGGCCGGCGATCTCCCGGTTCGTCAGCCCCTCGGCAACGAGGTGCGCAACCTCGAGCTCGCGCTTCGTCGGAGCGGTCGACGATCGGACGGGCTGTGGCGAGGGCTCGGGTGACCGTTCCTCGCGGGCGTAGGCCACGGCCGCCGTGAGTCCCATTGCGGCCCCCTTCCTGCGCGCCGCGGCGAACGCCCGCTCACTCAACGCCGCCCGTGTCTCGCGTGCACATTTCTCCTGGTAGTCGGCCAGCGCCGGCAGGAACACCATCGGACTCTCCACCGACCGGCTGAGCTTCTCGGCCGCCGCAACCAGCACCGCTGCGCGTTCGAACCTCCCGTCCTCGACCGCGATCCAGGCGAGAACCTGAAGGCACATGCTCACGTTGAGGCGGTCGTCGACCTTGCGCCCGAGACCGAGCGCCTGCCGAAGGAGATCGACCGCCCGGGCTCGGCCGCCGCGCCGCCACTCCGCGACCGCGAGCGCCCACAGCGTGTAGGAGCGATAGACGAATTCACCCCGGGACGCGGTGATGGCGAGTGCACGCTCGTGGCATTCGATGGACCGTTGCGCGTCGTCGAGCAGCCCGAAGGTCAGACCGAGAACGCTGTTCACGACGACCTGGAAGAGTTCGTTGTTCGTGTCGCGGTACACGCTCTCGGCGCGGCAGAACAGCGCACGGGCGTTCTCCAGTTCACCGCTGAACAACGCGCGGTAGCCGTCGGCGAGGTCGACGTGCGCCCGCGCCGTCGCGTCCGTCGACTGCTCGGCGAACGCCCTACCCTGCTCCACCAGTGCCGCCGCGGCCGGTTCGTCACCCTGCAGCCCGGCCATGATGGTCACCGCGTAGAGCACCTTCGCTCGGTCCGGGTTGCCGGGCTCGAACGTATCGTGCAGAAGCCGAGCGACCCAGAGCCGTCCCTCACTCAACAGGCCGCGGACGAGCCAGAACGAAAACAAGGATCCGGCCATGCGAATCCCGGCGTCCGGGTCGTCGGCGAGACAGAATTCGAACGCTTGTCGCAGGTTCTGCTGTTCCGCGCGCAGCCTGGTGATCCACTCGGCCTGCCGCGGTCCGATCCAGTCGGCCTCCGCGTCCCGGGCCAGGCGCTCGTACCAGTCGCGGTACCGACCGCGCAGTTCGGAATACCCACCGGATTCATCCGCCTTCTCCCGCCCGTAGTCGCGCACCGTGTCGAGCATCCGGAACCGCGCGACCGGACCGGTCCGGTCGCGGACGAGGATCGACTTGTCGATCAGGGAGGTCACCGTGTCGAGGACCTCGTCCGCCGGCCGGTCACCACCACAGATCTGTTCGGCCGCATACAGCTCGAAGCTGCCGGGAAATATCGACAGGCGTGCCCACATCTGCCGCTCCGGCGGTGTACAGAGGTCGTAGCTCCAATCGATGCACATTCGCAGTGTCTGCTGTCGTGACGGGGCGGCCCTGTTCCCGCGACTCAGCAGCGCATAGCGGTCGGTGAGCCGGTCCAGAATCTCGTCCGGCGAGATGGCCCGCAGCCGCGCCGCGGCCAGCTCGATCGCCAGAGGCAGCCCGTCGAGCCGCCGGCATATTCGGGCGATCGTGACCTGGTTCTCCTCGGTGACCTCGAAGCCGGGGGCGGCGGCCTCCCCGCGTTCGACGAACAGGGTCGTCGCGTCATTGCGAACCGGACGCTTCGGTGGTTGCTCGGGGTCCGGCACCGCGAGCGGCGGGATCGGCATCGCCACCTCCCCACTGACACCGATCGGCTCGCGACTGGTCAGGAGGAGCCGTAGCCGGGGGCTGGAGCGGAGCAGCGATTCAGCGAGGTGCGCGACCCCGTCCAGCACCTGTCGCAGTTGTCCAGGACGAGGAGGAGCTCACGCTGGGAAAGGAAGTCCTCGAGCACCTGTGCCAGGGGAATTGCCCCGCGGTCCCGCACTCCCACGGCACCGGCAACCACGTTGACCAGGAGCGATTCGTCGCGCAGCTCACCCAGTTCGGCCAGGATCACACCGTCGGCGAATCGGGTTCGCGCCTTACCTGCGACCCGCAACGCGAGCCGGGTCTTACCCACCCCACCCATTCCGGTCAACGTCACCAGCCGGTTGGTGGCCAACAGGTTGGCCACCTCGCTCGTCTCTGCGCGGCGGTCGACGAAGCTGGTCAGCTCGAGCGGCAGAGTCCCGGTTCGGCTCGTGGGTCCCGTCGGTGGCGCTTCCGTCCACGACGGATGTGCGGTGGACGCTGCCCCGCCGGAGCCGGAGGCGCTGCTGGGGCTCTCGCCCCGATCCACCGGCTCGCGACCGTCGTCTGCAGGGAACCCGTGAGCGCGCTGTGCGCGGCGCAACAGCCTGCCGAACTCCCCGGCGGTGGGGCGATCGCCGGGATCTCCGGCCATGGCGGATTGGATGAGGTCGGCGACGTCGTCGTCGATGCCGTGATCACGTGGGTTCGGTGTGGGGTCGGCAGCGATCCTCACGAACTGCGCGACGATCCGCTCACCGCTACGGCGCTCGAAGGCCGCGTGTCCGGTGGCCGCCGCGAACATCGTGGCGCCAAGCCCGTAGACGTCCGTGGCACCGGTCGGGGTCTCGCCGGCGATGACCTCGGGCGCGGTGAACGCAGGCGAGCCGGTGACGACACCGGTGGTGGTCCGGAACCCTCCCGTGATGTGCGCAATGCCGAAGTCCGTCAGGGCGAACTTCCCTTGGTCGGTGAGGAGGATGTTGGCGGGCTTGACGTCGCGGTGAAGGACGCCGAGATCGTGGGCAGTTTCGAGGACACCGGCGATGTCCACGCCGAGCCGCAGGACGGCTTCCAGCGTCAGCGGCCCCTGCCGGCGGATCCGTGTCTCGAGGGAGCCCCGGGCGAAGAAGGGCATGACGAGATAGGGCCGGTCGTGCTCGGTGACTCCGACCTGCAGGATGGTCACGACGTTGGGGTGACCGGTCAGCCGGCCCGCGGCTCGCTGCTCGCGCAGGAACCGTGCACGGTTGTCCTCGTCGAGATCGGCAGTCAGCACCTTGACCGCAACCATTCGATCGAGTGAGGACTGTCTGCAGCGGTAGACCACTCCGAAACCGCCGCGCCCGATCTCCAGTGCATCGGTGAACCCGGCCGCGGCCAGTTCCGCGTCGACCGAAACGGCCACGCCGCGCTGAGTGGCGAACGGATCGCTATCGGACATCGCCCGCGTCGATTCCGCCGGTCATCTTCGAAAGGGACAACACAAGGCACCTCGTTGACCACCCCAGGATATCCAAGTGGTTCACGCCGAGAGGACGTCGAAACGGGACCGCGACCCGCCTCTGCGGCCACCGCACTGCTGCGCCGCGTCGCGCACAACGTCGAGATCCGGACCCGACCCGGACCGGCCGGACCCACCTCAGCCGAGCGGCGCTCCCGTGTTCGGCGAGACGGGCATGCACGGCACCGGGCGCGGGTGTGCGGGGTCGAGCGCGTTGAGCACGTGACCAGCGGCGACGGGCGAACCGGCCATACCCATGTGGTGTGACATGTCCTGCGGGCACCGGTCCTGGACGACGATGTTCGTCGCGTTCGGCCCGGGCACGAAACCGCTGGTGTAGGGAACGACGACGTCGTCGTAGCGGGTCATGATGTTCGTGTAGGTGACGCCGGGCGCGTACGGACCGCCGTCGGCGTTCATCTCCCGGATGAAGTCCGAGCCGGGTTCCATCTCGAGGCAGGCGGCGCAGGCACGGCCGATGGCGTCCCGCTGCATCGGGTCGAGGTCGTAGGGTGCGCCGACCGTCGGATCGTCCGCTGCCGGCGCCTGCCCGCCGCCCCGCCACAACGGCGTCAGCGACACGTACCTGTCCACCTTCGCCGCGCCGCCGAGGAACCTGACGTAGTGGTTCGGCATCAGCGTGCCCTGGGAGTGGGCGACGAGGTCGACCTTCTCCGCCCCGGTCGCCGCGAGGACCTCATCGACGAAACCGCCCAGCTGCCGGGCGCTGTCCTTCATCGAGCCGATTCCACCGATCGCGTTCAGGGGCCAGGCACCCGGCAGCGTCCCGTAGGTCAGCGCGAAGACGCAGTAGCCCTCGTTCTTCAGCAGCGGAACGTACGTCGACCAGTTCGCCTGGCGATTGAGGAACGTCGCATGCACGAGCACCACGGGCCGGGGATGCTCGGCGGTCGGCCTGCACGACCAGTCGTTCGATTTCGGAAGCGCTCCGCCCGGGTTGGCTGCCTCGGCCCGCAGTCCCGCGGTGACGTCGTGAGGCACGGGAAGCGACTCCGCCGACGCCGGCCCCGCGTGCACGCCCAGAACCGTCGACACCGCGAGCGCGATTGCCACGAAAGATGCACGCATGGAATCCCTTTCGACGGGTTCGACCGGCCGCTCCGACAGCTGGAAGCTACCACCGCGGCACCTCGACCGAGGGGCTTCCGAGAGGATCACCGAGGGCGCCCGAAGCCGGATCCGCGGACGTCGGCCCTCCCACAGCAGGCTCCGGTCCGGGAACTCCCCACGACGAGCCGATGTGATGTGAAACACTACGGGTGCGGGCGTCGATAGACGGGGTTGAGGTGAGTCCCATGCCCGAACGTCACATCGACCGTCCCGGTCACCACATTCTCGAGAATCGCCCGACCGCCCCGTGCCGGTCCCCTCCACGCTGACGAAGTGCCCCGACCAGGCGGCGAGGACCGGACGCATCGCGTGCACCGTCCGATGCGTCCGCTCCGTCGTCGCCCCACCACTCGTGTCCCGACAGTGAAGGTGCAGGAAACCATGGAATTCATGACCCAACTCATCGAAGTGCTCGACAAGTTGATGACCGTGATGGAGAAGATGCAGGGCGGCAACGGCGGCGGGGGCGGCCTCGGAGGCCTCGGAGGCGGCGGAAGCCTCGGCGGTCTCGGCGGCGGCGGAAGCCTCGGCTCGTAGCCGACGACGGCGGTCCCCGGCCACGGCTGTGGCCGGGGACCGCCGATCCCTGCGACCAACCGATTCACGACGCACTTCAGCCATCGACCCCACCAACCCGAACTCCCTATCACCTTTCGGGTCAACAGAATTGACGAGATCGACACCCTCCCGGGCGATGCGGGCAATCATTGCCGGCACAACCGCCCCCGAAGCGTTCGGGATTGGTGTCCTGCCTCACCACCCGAAACGCGCAGCCGGACAGGCGAACGCGGCGCGGCACGAGAATCCGACCGTGCCGCGAATCGACGGTGCCGCGAATCCGAGAATCGACGGGTGCCGCGAATCGACCCCACAGGCAAGCCCCGGCTAGCGAGGGGGCCCGCTGGTCACGGCGGTATCGGCGACCGGCCGCGAACACGTGGCGATTCCTCCCCACGAACCCGGCACCGCAAACTTGTGCTCCGAGGCCACGATTCGCCTGTGCGAGCGGATTGTGCGCGGTAAAGTTGGCCCCTGGCTTTGCCGACCCTCCACGGAGGGCCATGGAATACGTCCCAGGGCGATTCGCGGCCGGCAGGCGTCCACGAATCGCAGATCGCAGCCGTGTCCGTGAGAAGCGTCCAGATCAGTTCAGATCAAGTGGGGATCGCCATGAAGATGGCCAAGGCACTCGTCATGCCCGTGCTCGTCGCCGCCACCATCGCATCCGGTGCGGGCACCGCGGCCGCGCAGCTTCCGGCCCCACCACCGCTACCGGAATTGCCCGCACTGCCCGAACTGCCACCACTGCCGTCGATTCCGCCACCCGAGCTGCCTGCGTTCACGCTGCCGTCCCCGATCCAGGTCGACCTGCCCGCGCCTCCACCGCTGCCCGCGTTGCCCGCACTGCCCCAACTACCGGGCCTCCCAGGCCTCCCCGGGCAGCCGGCGGACCCGTCGCAGCCTCCCCCGCCGCCGGTGACCCAGATGTTCGCCGAACAGGTGTGGCCGGAGAATCAGACCAAGCAGGACGCCTTCAATGAGATGGCCGACGAAGTCAACAAGGGCTGGGTCAACGGCGGCCAGCAAAGGGCGATGGCCGGCTCAGTCGTCGGACTGCTCATCGGTTGCGTGTCGATCTTCCCGAACTTCATGGCCGGCTGCATGATCGGCAACGTCGTCGGCGGCGGCATCGGCGCCATCATGGGCATCGACGAGGGCAACCCCAAGGCGCGACCTTCGGTCGAGAAGTTCCTCGCGACGCCCTGACGCCGACGCCCGGTCAGGCGGCGCCGCCCCGACGCACCACGGTCAGCTTCGACACGCGCGACGAGATGCGTCGATCCTCACCGTCGCGCAGCAGCGCGATCCCGGACCGGATCTCCTCGACCACCCAGGTTCCCGCAGTGTCCGAGATGTGGACGAGGTCGCCCACCCGCACCGCGTCACTCATATCCGCCTCCGCTCCCTCGCGGCGCACCGCCGGGTACGCCGAGTGTTGTCATTGCGGGTAATTATCACGCGGCACCCCCAAGACGCTGCGAACTGGGGCAACCTCACGCCACGGCAGGCAGGTGCGCCCGGTCGGTCCGGCTGATGGTGACGGCCGCGACCACCACGCCGACCACGACACCGACGAGGGTGTCGAGGACACGGCTGACCCCGACGCCGGGATCGACGGTGGCGCCGAGTCCCACCACGAGCAGGGCCATCGGCGTGACGAACAGCGAGCACAGCGCGTAGTTCCGGGTCGCCGTCACCTCGGCGGCGATCTGCATGGCGACGATGACGACGACCGACTGCCAGTAGCCGAGCGAGAGCGCGATCAACGCGGCGGCGATCAACGCACCACCGACGTTGCCGAGCAGACGCTGGATCGCGCGTTGCACCGTCGGGCCGTAGGTCACGCCCTGCATCGCAGCCATCGCGCCCATCGAGGCCCACAGCGGATGATCGAGTCCCACCGCGGCGGCGAGCCAGCCGGCGACGGCGGAGGCCATGAGGACGCGACCGGCGTACACGACGGCCGTCCGGGTGCGCAGGCCCGCGGCACCGGCAGCGCCGAAGGACACGGGCCGGGGAAGTGTCGTCTTGGCGATGTGGGATCCGAGAATAATCCTGTGCCGCTTGACCTTCCGCAGCTCGGCCTCGTGCCGAACGACACCGTCGAGCCTGGCCGCATCCCCGCGTTCCCATGCGCCCAGTGCCGCCTCGGCCTCCGTGAGCACTGCGGCGAGGTCACGCACGTGGTCGTGATCGACGGACGGGGTGGTCAGCGCGAGCTTCTCGCGGGCGGCGGCAATCGCGCCGTGCGCGGCCGCGGTATCCGCGCCGCCCCGGACCGCGGCGACCGCGGCAAGCGCGCGGGCCACCGCGAGCCGCGCGGGCCCCCAGGGCAGGAACACGAACGGCAGCAGCGCGGTCACGAAGCCGACGGCGGCACCGATTGCGGTGCCGAGCACGGCCACCCCGAGATCAGCGACACCGGTGGTCGCACCGACCGCCGCCGTGCCGGCGAAGACGAGGACCACCGGGCCGGGGCCCGCGATCCGGAACGCGAAGAGCACCGCCGCACCGACAGCCGAGACGACTGCCATCAATCCGATCTGCGCCCACATCGGCAGGCCGGCCAGCCCGATCAGGCCACCGGCGAGGACCGAGGCGACGACGAGCAGTCCGATGAAGCCGACCTTCTGCGCGGTCCGGCGCAATGGTTCGTATCGGGAGAACGCCGAGGACAGTGCGCCGAGGGTGGCGAACCCGGCCACGCCTCCGTGGCCGGTGAGCCCGAACGCCACCAGGACGAGCGCCGCCGCCAGACCGACCCGCATCGAGATCGCGACCGTCGCGTCCGCCGACCGGATGTCGAACGCCCTGCGCCAGGTGGTCGCCGACACGGAGTGGACCAGGGCGTCTCGTGAGTGCCGCAACCGCGCAGCATCGATTCGGGTTGAGGTCGGCATGACACCACCTTAGCAAATATTTCATAAGTAAAATACATATGAAACGTTGTGAAATCGATCGCCTAGGATGACGGCATGAGTGTTGAGCCGGACTCCCCCGGCGACTTCGTCGATCGTGTCCGGCGCGAATGGGCGGCCGCGTACCCGGACGTGGACACGGCGCCGATCAACGTGATGGGGCGCATCACGCGCATCGGCTCACAGGCGCTGCATCAACTCGATCGCGCTCTCGCCGGCAGCGGCGTCTCGCGCGTCGAGTTCGAGATCCTGTGCGCCCTCGCCCGCAGCGACCGTCCGCTGCGGGCGTCCGAGGTCACCGCGGCGACGATGACCAGCGGTGCGTCAACCACGAAGCACACCGACCGGCTCACCCGGGACGGTCTGGTCGAACGCCTGCCCTTCGAGCGGGACGGCCGAGTGGTCCTGTTGCAACTGACGGACGCCGGGCGGGCGGTGGTCGACCGCGACTTTCCGCGCCGGGTCGAGCGCGACCGCCGGATGCTGACCGGGCTCGACGCGGCGGAACTCGACACCCTGGCCACGCTGCTGCGCCGGATCGCCGCGAACGCCGAGTCCGAGGACTGGCGGTGACGAACGCCACGGAGCTCCGCTAGTCCGGATCGACCCCGGCCTCGCCGGAGTCGTCGCGCTCGCCACGATCGCGCTCCGCGTCGGCGCGCGCCCGCTTGGCGGCCTCCTGCATCTCGATTCCGTCGCTGATCCAGTCGCCGATCTCACGGGTCACGTCGCGGACGGCACCCGCGATGATCATCGCAATCCGGCCGACGTGCGTGGCCCCGGATTCCGTCAGCTCCTGCACGGTGTCCTTGCGCCGTTCGAACTTGCCCACCATGGGTGACTCCACTCTCAGACCGAGACCGGGGAACGCTCGACGATAACACCGACCGGCGGAGTCGACCGAGTGAGGAAGGGAGGCAGCGCGAGCGTGACGATCTTGCCCCACACCGATCCGATCTGCCGGAAGAACCCGCCAGTGCTGTACGGCAGACCGTGCTTGGCGCACAGCTCCCGCACCTGAGGCGCGATCTCCGGATACCGGTTCGCCGGCAGGTCCGGGAACAGGTGGTGTTCGATCTGGTGGGACAGGTTGCCGGACATGATGTGAAACAGTCGGCCGCCCTCGATGTTGGCGCTGCCGAGCATCTGCCGCACGTACCACTCGCCCCGCGTCTCGTCGGCGGTCTCCTCCTGCGTGAACGTCTGTACGCCGGACGGGAAGTGGCCACAGAAGATGATCGAGTAGGCCCACACGTTGCGGACCAGGTTCGCGGTCGCGTTCCCGAGCAGCGTCGTCACGAACAGCGGCCCTGTCAGCGCCGGGAAGATCACGTAGTCCTTGAGCACCTGGCGGCCGGCCTTGCGCCACATCCCCAGCACGAGCGGTTTCACGTCCCGCCAGGTGCGCTTGCGCGCCACGATGTTCTCGACCTCGAGATCGTGCAGCATCACGCCCCACTGGAACAGCAGCATCAGCCCGGTGGCATACACCGGGTTGCCGAGGCGGTGGGGCCGCCACGGCTGCGCGTCGTCCATCCGGAGGATGCCGTAGCCGATGTCGCGGTCCATGCCGACGATGTTGGTGTAGGTGTGGTGCATGTAGTTGTGCGAGTGCCGCCACTGGTCCGCCGGGCACACGGTGTCCCATTCGAACACCCGCGAGTTCAGCCCGGGTTCACGCATCCAGTCGTACTGGCCGTGCATGACGTTGTGGCCGATCTCCATGTTGTCGAGGATCTTCGAGATCGACAGGGCCCCGACCGCGGCGATCCAGAACGGTGGCAGGAAGCCCAGGTACATCAGGCCCCGCCCGGCGACCTCGAAGCCGCGCTGCGCCTTGATGATCGAGTAGATGTAGTCGCGGTCCCGCGCACCGAGGTCGGCGACGACCCGGTCACGCAGCGTGTCGAGTTCACGGCCGATGTCCTCGACCTGCTGGTGGCTGAGCACCACCGGCTCGGGAGTGGACGAGACGGTGACGCGGGAGCCACCACCGAGCAGGGCGGACAGGCCGGGTAGTGAAAGGGACAGACCGAACATGGGACTCTCCTTCGGGTGATGGTCTTACAGGTCGAGGGACACGTCGCCGACGGCCGCGTTGACGCACAACTGGATCGGCTTGTCGGGGTCGCTGTCGAGTTCGCCGGTGCGCAGGTTTCGGGTGCAGCCCGACGTCCTGACCGTGGTGCACGTGAAGCAGATCCCCATCCGGCAGCCGTATTCCGGTGTGAGACCCACTGATTCGGCCTGCTCGAGCAGGCTGGCACCGGCGTTGGGCGCGGCGACGCCGGAGGCCGTGAACGCAACCGAACCGTCGACATCCACGTCGACAGGCGTCTGGACCGGGGCGAAGTCCTCGGCGTGCAGACGGTCGCCGAGGCCTCGTCGGTCGTACAACTCGCGCACCGCGCGCATCAGTGGGGCGGGCCCGCACAGGTAGGTCTGCGCCTGTGCGTGCGCCGGTGCCGCGACATCGAGGTGCTCGGGCCCGAAGCGTCCGTACAGGTCGCCGTCGTCCGCATGCGTGCAGGCGAGCACGAGATGCACGTTGCCGTGGCCGCGGGCCAGTTCGCGCAGTTCGGCGAGGTAGGGCACGTCCTCGGCCCGGTTCGCGTAGTGCAGGAACGTCACGTCGCCGCCGTACCCCTCGGCCACCAGGGTCCGCAGCATCGACATCACCGGCGTGATCCCGCTGCCGCCGCTGACCAGCAGGACCTTCGCCGGCCGCGGCGTCGGGAGCGCGAAGGCCCCCTCCGCCTGGGACAGGGTGACGACCGTGCCCACTGCGCCGCACTCGCGCAGGTGGCGGGACACCAGGCCGTCGGGGTGGGCCTTGACGGTCAACTCGATGCCGGGGTCGCCCTCTGCGCAGGCCGGCGAATAGCAGCGGGTGTGCCGGACCCCGTCGATCACGACTCCGACCTGGACGAACTGACCCGCCCTGAAGCCCCGCCACCGTCGGGTCGGCCGCAGCGTCAGCGTGACGGTGTCCGCAGTGGCGCGACGGATCGCGACCACCTCGGCGCGCAGGTCACGCACCGTGGCCATCGGGTCGACGAGCTCGAGATAGCGGTCGAGCGGGTGTGGGGTGGTCATCGCCTCGAGCAGCGACAGCACGCGAGATCGGGTCCGTGTCGACACTGGAAGCCCCCTCAGCAACAGTTTCAGTGAACACTTGTACACAAATGAGTGTGACAGTAAGTCCCAGGTAGATGTCAAGGGGAAATGCAATGTGACGCCGATAACAGGTAGTGGACGCGCCGTCCGGTGCACGGGCATACACTCGACCGGTGACCGCACCCGAGAGCAGAGCCGAGCGCAAGGAACGCACCCGGACGGCCCTGCTCGACGGCGCCCTCGACCTCCTCGCCGACCGCAGCCTCGCAAGCCTGAGCCTGCGCGAGGTGGCCCGCACCGCGGGCATCGTCCCGACGGCGTTCTACCGGCATTTCGCGTCGACGGACGAGCTCGGAGTCGCGCTCGTCGAGGACTGCATGCGCATGCTCCGCCGAATGCTGCGCGAGGCCCGTCGCGACCCGAGTCCGCGCGATGCGAAAACCTCACTGGCGGTCCTGGTGCGCCAGGTCCGCGCGAACGAGGGGCAGTTCCGGTTCCTCAGCCGCGAGCGCTACGGCGGCGTCGCCGAGGTACGCCGCGCCATCGCGTCCGAACTACGGCTGTTTGCAAGCGAACTCAGCACCGACCTCGGGCGGATACCGGCACTGAGTGAATGGTCGGCGGCAGACCTGGACATGGCCGCCGACCTGATCGTGGGCGTGATGATGGCGACGGTGATCGACCTGCTCGAGGCCGAACCCCGAGACCAGGACGCCGTCGTCGAGCGCGCCGAGCGACAGCTGCGCCTGATCATAATCGGCATGGGCGGCTGGCGCTCGGCGACTCCGTCGTGAATCAGCAGGTGGCGAGCTGGGTGCTGATCGCATCCTTCTCGGCCTGCGTCACCCACAGACCATAGGCGGCTTTGACCTCAACCTGCTTGGCGACGTACGTGCAGCGATAGGACTTGTTGGGCGGCAACCACGTTGCGGCATCGCCGTCCGACTTCTGCGAATTCGTCGGACCGTCGACGGCGAGCAGGTTGCGCGGATCGTTCGCGAGGTCGCGACGGGTGGCCTCGTCGAGTTGCTGCGCCCCCTTCTGCCAGGCGTCGGACAGCGCGACGACGTGGTCGATCTGCACAGCGGTCGAGGTGCCCTGGCCACGAACGAAATCGATGCGCTTGGCGGTGTACGGGTCGTACAGCACTCCGGTGAGGACGACGCAGTCGCGGGTGCCGGGCTTGAACGTCTCGTCGACCAGATCCCTGGCGAGGATGTCGTTGCGGGTGTCGCAGCCGTTGTGCCCGCCCGCGACACGCACGTCGTCGGTCCAGGCGGGCCCGAACAGGTCGCGGTCGTAGCCGGTCTTGGGCGCGCGGCCCTTGACCGGGATCGCGGCGAGCGCCGCCAGGGCGTTGGCCGCGACGGACGACTCCGGCTCCGCGCCGCCTGCGCTGCCGAAGTCGAGGCTGCCGAACGAGTCGGCGTCGGCCGTGGGCGCACAGCCGGACAGTGCCAGCGCCGCGGTGACGGCGGTGACGATCGCCAGCCGCCGGCGCGTGACAGTGGGGAAACTCAACGGGGAACTCCTTGCTCGATAGTGGACGATCGAGTATCACCCGCCCGGTTCCACTCCCCGCACCGCCACGCAGCCGAAAGATCCTGGAGTGACATAAATTACGCGTGTCGCACCCGGTCGACACCGAAACCTCCCCCATTGCGGCGCAACCAGAGGCCCGAAGCGGACAAACCCCGGGACGAATCGGACAGCACGAACTGGACGGTCTTCATGCTCTTTACCTGCGATTTAAGCGACAAAAGCGATGGCGGCCACAGACGTTGACAGCATGCCCGACGTTCGCCTTAACTGAGCCTGCCCTCACGAAGGGCAGGCTCAGTTCGATCATGTGCGCCGCCGGTCGCGTCCCCAAACCACCTGCGGGCACTCACGTTCACCGCGCACGTCGACGCGCGGTGTCACACAAAGGACCCCCATGTCTTCGTTCAGCACGCGCCGCATCGCCGGTGCCGCCGCCGTCGCCGGATTCGCCGCCCTCGCCCTGGTCGCGAACCCCGCGCTCGGCTCCGCGACCGTCACCGGTTCCTCGACGGTGACCTCCGGCAGCAACACCATCACCGTCGCCCTGCACGACATCGCCACCACCGAGGCCATGAATCACTGTGAGGCGCAGATCTTCCCGTTCGACGCCGCGGTGTACGACAAGACCACCCGGGTGGACGAGATCAAGTACCCCGGCTTCACGGGCGGCGCGGCCACCGGCACCTCGATCGAGCTCGCGGCCGGCACCTACGCGGTGATCACGCAGTGCAAGGAAGGCGCCTCCACCAACCCGTACGTCAAGCTGGGCCCCGTGGCCCAGGTGACCCTGACCGGCGCCCCGACGCAGCCCGCGGGCGGCACCGGCAGCGCGGACTTCAGCCCGGCGGCGCTGCTCGAACTGCTCGGCGGCGTCGCGAGCTGACCGCCTCCCGGCCAACCGACCCACACACCGAATCCGGGTGAGCACCAGGTGTTCACCCGGATTCGGTGTGGATCGGGATGTTTCGAGATGTTCGGGGATACCCGACTACCCCGGCATCACGATCCGGGCAACGATGCCGCGATGGTCGGAGCCGGCCAGGTCGACCGCGTCGACAGCGGTGGCGGTCGCACCGGAGACGAGTATCCGATCGATCGACAGCAACGGCGGCCACCACCTGTCCGCGGGATAGGTGCGCAGAACACCGGCACCCGCCTGCTCGGCGGCGTCGCGGACGCCGTCGCCGAGCAGCGCCCGGAACTGCGTGTGGTCCCAGGTTGCGTTGAAATCCGCGGCCATCAGGACGGTGTCGGCGTCGGCCCGCAGCCCATCGAGGATGCCGCCCAGGCGGGCCAGCTCGTCTGCCCATATCGGCGTCTGCTGCCGCGGCCACGGCGGCAGCGGATGCGCGGCCAGCACGGTGACCGACCGATCGCCGGGCACCGCCACCCTCGCGGACAGGGCCGCCATCGCGAAGCCGGGATGCTGCACCTGTTCCGACAGGGGATATCGGCTCCAGATGCCGGTGCCGTCGGCACCGGTCGCGGCGGGCCGAAGGTACCGGTGCGGCAAGAGTTCGTCGAGGCCGGCGGCGGTCAACCCGTCGACCGCCGCGACGGTCAGCTCGTCGACCGTCAGCACATCGACCCCGCGGGAACGCACTTGCGCGGCAACCGCATCCGGATCCGCCTTGCCGAACTCGATGTTCGCCTGCATGACGGTCAGTTCCCCGGAATCCGCACCGGGGTGCGCCGCACCGATGTACAGCGGCGCCTGCGTCCACACCGCGGCGGCCACGGCAGTGGCGGCAACCACTGCGCCCAGCCGATGTCGCGCCACCAGGGACACCGCCACCGCCGGCACCGCCGCCCACATCAGGTACGGGGCCGCGGACGCGGCGACCACCACCGGCGGTGAGGTCACCGGGGCGACGTGCGCGACGACGCCCACGAGCGCGACAAGAACGCAACACCAAGCGAAAGCAAGCGCACCCCAACGGATCACGGCGCGAATCGACCGTGGGGGCCGGAGGTCGCTACCGGCGACCGTGTTCACTCCGGCACCCGGCGCGCCACCAGCGCCGCACCGATGTGCGGCAGGTCGGCGGGGTCGGAGGGATTGAGGCCGGTCAGCTCGAACACCCGCCGCATCCGGTAGTCGACGGTGTTCGCGTGCACCGCCAGCGCAGCCGCGGTGGCCCGCCGATTGAGACCCGCCGCGACATATGCCTCGAGGGTCTGCATCAACTCGGGCTTGCCGGCCAACGGCGAGAGCAGTCCGGCCAACTCCCGCTGCGCGGCACTGGGCCGGCTGAGCTGGTATTCGAGCAGTACGTCCGCGAGGCGGTACAGCCCGGGCGGGCGCCGCGACCGCACGACCAGTGCTACGATCTCGGCGGTCTGCTCGACGGCCTCGGGTATCCCGGCGGGCGCCGCGATCGCCCCGGCGACATGGAGGTTCGCACCGAGAACCCGGCCGAGTCGTTCGACGACCGCTCGGAGTTGCTCCCAGTCGGGCGGACTCGCCGGACACGGAACCAGCGCCACCCCGCCACCGCTGTCGATCACCGTCAGCGCCGCCTCGCCGGTGATCCGATCGAGTTCCGCCTGCACTCGCCGCAGTTTGCGGCGCCCGGCAACGGTGCCGCTGACGCCGAGACCCCGTTCGTCGGCGTTCTCGCCGATCGTCAGGCTCAACGCCAGGTAGTGCGGCGCCAGCCGCAACCCGGTGCGGTGCACGACCGCCTCGAGGCCCTCCCCCGACATCAGGGCCGACATCAGCGACCGACGCCCCGAGTTCTCCTGGCTCTCCATGATCTGGCGTTCCTCGAGGTACGCGGCACTGACGGCGATCGTCAATCGGCGCAGGAAGTCGAGGATCATCGTCGTCACGACCTGGACGTCTGCGATGTCGTCGGGACCGGCGCCGTCGAACAGTTCCTCGGACGCGAGCCCGATCCCGGTGTGATAGGCGTGCAGGACGGCGTCCAGCGGCACCCCCTCCTCCGCGCGGCGGGCCGCCGAGTGCCGCTGTTCGACGAGCTCGGAGTCGCGGGCGGTGCGCCGCTCGAACACCAGCGTTGCGAACAGCTCCATGTTGCGGTGCACGATGTCGGAGATCTCTCCGTGCACCTCCTCACGGGGCAGTGCGCGGTAGATCGGGAGCTCGTCGATCAGGCGAGCGATCACTCGCTCCGTCAGCGCAGGGGCGGCCCCGGCAAGCCATTGGGCCACCGGCCGGCCCGCGATGTTCAGTGGCGGCACGACTCGATTCTCGACTGTCACAGTGACCTCCCCGATACCGGACAATACGGAATAGCAACCTTGATGCTTCCTGATTGGTTACCACGCAGCCACTGGGATGTCACCGCGAATCCCCGACGGCGTGGCTTCCCCGGACTCGCGCGCAGCGCGCGTCCACTGACGTAGGGTTCGAAACACCAGGTCGACGCCCATCCGGCACCGGCCCTGACAGAACGTGGGAACGCATGGATCCGGTCGAAACGTCCGCGACAGCCATCGGAGACCACACTTTCGACGTCTCGACCGCGGGTCCCGTTGACGGTGTGCCCGTGGTGCTGCTGCACGGGTTCCCCGAGACCGCCGCCTGCTGGCAGCCGCTGCTTCCGAAATTGACGGCCGCCGGGTTCCGGCTGATCGCACCGACGCAGCGCGGCTACTCCTCGGGCGCCCGGCCGGTGGGTGCCGAGCACTACACCGTCGACGAACTCGGCGGCGACGTCCTCGGCCTGCTCGATCACTTCGGCTTGCCGTCCGCCCACCTGGTCGGACACGACTGGGGCGCCGCGGTCGCCTGGTGGACGGCCGCGCATCGACCCGACCGGGTCCGCTCACTGACCGCGGTGTCCGTCCCGCACCCGGCGGCATTCGGGTGGGCGCTCCGCGAGGATGCCGACCAGCAGGCCCGATCCCAGTACATCCGGGTGTTCCGGCACGGGGACTCCGCCGAACGCGCACTGCTCGCCGACGACGCGAAGCGGTTGCGCGACATCTACGCCGGTGTCGATCCGGCGCTCGTCGACGCGCACCTGCGCGCGCTGACCGAACCGGGCGCCCTGACCGCGGCGCTGTCCTGGTACCGGGCAATGGGACGCGACTTCTCCGACACCCCCGCGGTGCGTGTGCCGACGACGTTCGTGTGGAGCAACGGCGACGAGGCGCTCGGCCGGGCAGGTGCCGAGCGGTGCGGTGAATTCGTCACCGGCCCCTATCGATTCGTCGAGCTCGACGGCATCGGTCACTGGGTGCCCGAACTGGCACCCGACGCCTTGGCAGAGGCGATCATCTCGCGGGTGGAAGGAACCCAGTCATGAGCGGAATCGCAGTACTCCTGGTCGGCGCACTGCTGTGCTTCTACGGAATCCGATCCATGCACCTGGCAGTGCTCGCCGCCGGATTCGGCCTCGGCTGGCTGATCGCAGACCTGTTCAACGCCTCGGTGTGGACGCTGGTGCTGTTCGGCCTGATCGGCGCGGTGGTGTCGTGGATCGTGACGACCCTGGTCTTCAAGTTCTCCGCGTACTTCATCGGCGGCCTCACCGGCGCAATGGCCGGCGCGAAACTCGCCGACGTCCTCCAACCCGGCGACAACAACTGGGCGCTCAGTGCGATCGTGATCCTGGCGCTCGCGGTCGCCGCGGCATTCCTGGCGGACAAGTTCCGCGCCCGGGCGCTGCTGTGGCTGACCTCGATCGGCGGTGCCAGCATCATGCTCAGCGGGCTCGGCAGCATGTCCGGTGCCTTCGAGTTCCTGCGTCACCCGGAGGCCGGATGGGAGCAGGTGACCTCGACGCTGGTGTGGATCGCCCTCTCGGCCGCCGGGTGGATCGTCCAGCGCCGGCTGTTCCCGGAGAAGCTGGGGATTCAGCGCACCGAAGCGGTGCGGTAGGGCGCCCGCACCGGTAGCAGCGCCGCCAACCCCATGCCGAGCACCACCAGCAGGCCGAGAATGCCGGCCCGGTCGCTGGCGAACAGCCACGCGAACAGCCCGAACAGCGTCGGCGACACGAACGAGACCGCGCGTCCGGTGGTCGCGTACAGGCCGAACATCTGCCCCTCCCGGCCGGGCGGGCTGAGTCTGGCCATGAAGGTGCGCGCCGCGGACTGCGCCGGGCCGACGAACAGGCACAGCAGCAGGCCGAGGATCCAGAAGGCGACGACCCCGGACACCGCCATCAGAATCGCTCCGACCACCAGCATCGACGCGAGGGAGCCGACGATCACCGCCTTCGGTCCGACCCTGTCGTCGAGCCGGCCCGCCACGAGCGCACCGAGTGCGGCGACCACGTTGGCCGCGACACCGAAGATCAGCACGTCCCCCGACGCGATGCCGTAGACGTTGACCGCGAGGACCGCCCCGAACGTGAACACCCCGGCGAGTCCGTCCCGGAACAGCGCGCTGGCCACCAGGTACCCGACGGTGCGCCGATCCTCGACCCACAGCTCCCGAAGGTCGTGCCAGAGCACCCGGTAGGAGCCGAGGAAGCCCGGGCGCTCGTCCGCCTCCTCGGACCGTGGCATCTCCGGCACCGCGAACAGCACGGGCACGGCGAAGACCGCGAACCACACCGCGGCGAGCACGGCCACCGCCCGGATGTTCAGACCTCCGGCGGTGTCGATCCCGAACAGTCCACGGGTGTCGCCGTCGCCGACGATGAACCCGAAGTAGCACACCAGCAGCAGGACGATGCCACCGAAATACCCCATCGCCCAACCGAAGCCGGACACCCGGCCGATGTTCTCCGGGGTCGACACCTGGCGCAGCATCGCGAAGTACGGCACCTGTGCGAGCTCGAAGAGCACCGACCCGACGCCGAGCAGCCCCAGCCCCAGCCACAGGTAGTGGTGGTCGTCCTGAACGAAGAACATCGCCAGCATGCAGCCCACGACGGTCGTGGTGAGCAGCGCGAGTGAGCGCTTGCGTCGGCCTGCCGCGTCGGCGCGCTGCCCGGTGACCGGCGCGAGCAGCGCGATCAACAGCCCCGCCGCGCCGAGAGACCAGCCCAGCCAGCTGCTCGCCGACACCGACCCCGGGAGGTCGTCACCCACCGCGTCGGTCAGGTACACCGAGAAGACGAACGTGACGATCACTGCGTTGAACGCGGCCGATCCCCAGTCCCACAGGCCCCATGCGAACACCTGCGTCCGCGTGACCACTTCACCGTCGACCGCTGTGCTCATGGCGCGAGCCTAAGCCAGCGGCCGAGGCGAGCGAACGGTTCACGGGCGTGGAGTAGAGCGCGCCTCGCCGAGTGAACGGAACGTTCACTCGATCAGATCGAATGAACGCTTCCGTTCATTCGGGCGAGTGGGATATGCACACAGGCGCATATTCATCGAGTTGCATATCGATGGCGGGTCGTCGACACTGGCGTCGTGGCTCTCGAACACGCACTACTCGTCTCACTGTCGGAACAGTCCGGCTCGGGCTACGAGCTGGCCCGCCGGTTCGACAAGTCGATCGGATTCTTCTGGAGCGCCACCCACCAGCAGATCTACCGCGTCCTCAAGCGGATGGACGAGGCCGGCTGGGTCACCGGCGAGGCAGTCGGCCAGCAGGGACGGCCGGACAAGCGCGTCTACCGCGTTTCCGATGCCGGCCGGGCGGAACTCGCGCGGTGGATCGCGGAACCGACCGAGGTCGGCCACCTGCGCAACGAGCTCGCGGTGAAGATCCGCGCCGCCGCCTACGCCGATCCCGGCGACGTGCGCGCCGAGGTCGTCCGACACCGCGACGGCCACGCCCAGCGGCTCGAGGTCTACCGAATGATCGAGAAGCGCGACTTCCCGGTACCCGACCGCCTGTCGGGCAGCGCACTGCACCAGTACCTCGTGCTACGCGGCGGCATCCGCGTCGAGGAGGGCTTCACGCAGTGGTGCGAGGAGATCCTTGCCGCCCTCTGACATGACCCGTCCCTGCCCAGCCCGTCCGATGGAAGGCCCACCCGTGACCACTCCGTACCCGCACCTGATGTCCCCGCTGGACCTCGGATTCACCACCCTGCGCAATCGGGTGGTGATGGGTTCGATGCACACCGGGTTGGAGGACCGCACCCGCGACGTCCCGAAGCTGGCCGCGTACTTCGCCGAACGCGCCCGCGGCGGTGTCGGACTGATCGTCACCGGCGGCTACGCCCCCAACCGCACCGGTTGGCTGTTGCCCTTCGGCGCCGATCTGATCACCCGCAAGCAGGCGGCCCGGCACCGGGAGATCACCGACGCCGTGCACGCCGAGGGCGGCGCGATCGCGCTGCAGATCCTGCACGCCGGGCGGTACTCCTACCAGCCGCTGAGCGTGTCGGCGTCGTCGATCAAGGCCCCCATCAACCCGTTCCGGCCGCGCGCACTGACCCGACGCGGCATCGAGTCGACGATCGACGACTACGTCCGCTGCGCCCGACTGGCGCAGGAAGCCGGGTACGACGGCGTCGAGATCATGGGCGGCGAAGGCTACTTCCTCAACCAGTTCCTCGCCGAGCGCACCAACCGGCGCACCGACGAATGGGGCGGCTCGCCCGAGAACCGCCGCCGCATCGCGGTGGAGATCGTGCGCCGCACCCGCGCCGCCGTCGGCGCGAACTTCGTCATCCTGTTCCGGCTGTCGATGGCGGATCTCGTCGAGAAGGGGCAAACCTGGAGCGAGATCGTCACCCTCGCACAGGAACTCGAGGACGCGGGCACGACGATCCTGAACACCGACATCGGCTGGCACGAGGCCCGCGTCCCGACCATCGTCACCTCCGTGCCGAGGGCCGCGTTCACGTCGTTCACCGAACGCCTCGCCCGCGAGGTGAGCATCCCGGTGTGCGCGTCCAACCGGATCAACATGCCCGAGACCGCCGAGGAGATCCTGGCCCGCGGCGACGCGCAACTGGTCTCGGCGGCCCGGCCGCTGCTCGCCGACCCGGAGTGGGTGAACAAGGCGGCCGCCGACCGCAGCGACGAGATCAACACCTGCATCGCCTGCAACCAGGCGTGCCTGGACCACGCGTTCGCGAACAAGCGCGTCTCCTGCCTGCTCAACCCGCGCGCCGGACGCGAGACCGAACTGGTGCTCTCCCCCACCCGGCGCCGAAAGTCGATCGCCGTCGTCGGGGCAGGCCCGGCCGGGCTCTCCGCGGCACTGAACCTCGCACAGCGCGGCCACGAGGTGAACCTCTTCGAGGCCGGCACCGAGATCGGCGGCCAGTTCGCGATCGCCCGCCGGATCCCCGGCAAGGAGGAGTTCGCCGAGACGGTGCGCTACTACACCCGCAGCCTCGAGGTCGCGGGCGTCAAGGTGCACCTGAACACCCGCGTCGACGCGAAGACCCTCGTCGACGACGGTTACGACGAGGTGGTGCTGGCCACCGGCGTCACCCCGCGCATCCCGTCGATCCCCGGCATCGACCACCCGAGCGTGCTGTCGTACGCGGAACTCGTGCGCGACGGGAAACCGGTCGGGTCGACGGTCGCTGTGATCGGCGCAGGCGGCATCGGCGTCGACGTCTCCGAGTACCTCACCCACGAGCACTCCCCCGCCGTGGATCTGGCCGAGTGGAACCGGGAGTGGGGTGTCACCCACGACGAGTCCGCGCCCGGAGCACTGACCGAACCGGTGGTCGCGCCGTCGCCGCGTCAGGTGTACCTGCTGCAACGCAAGTCCACCCCGATCGGCGCCGGGCTCGGCAAGACCTCCGGCTGGGTCCACCGCGCCGCGCTGAAGAAGAAGGGCGTGCAACAGATCTCTGGCGTCAACTACGAACGCATCGACGACGAGGGCCTGCACATCAGCTTCGGGGAGAAGCGCGAACGCCCGCGGACGATCGCGGTCGACAACGTGGTCGTCTGCGCCGGGCAGGAGTCGGTGCGCGACCTCGAAGCCGGCCTGACCGCCGCGGGCGTCCCTGTCCACGTGATCGGCGGCGCCGACGTCGCCGCCGAACTCGACGCCAAGCGGGCGATCGAGCAGGGCACCCGGCTCGCCGCGACGCTGTAGGCACTAGCCTGAGCGCCGTGAGCCTGCCTACCCCCACCCCCGACGCCCGCGCGGTCGTGACCGGCGCCTCCTCCGGAATCGGCGAGGCGCTTGCCACCGAGTTGGCCGCCCGGGGCCACTCCCTGATCCTCGTCGCCCGCCGTGAGGACCTGCTCGACGCGCTTGCCGCGAAGCTGTCCGACGCGCACCGCGTCACCGTCGAGGTCCGCGCGGTGGACCTGGCCGACCGGGACCGACGTGCACCGCTGGTCGAGGAGCTGGCCGGCCGGGAGATCTCGATCCTGTGCAACAACGCGGGAATCGCCACCTTCGGACCGGTCGCGGAACTGGACCCGTCGTACGAACGCGCGCAGGTCGAGCTCAATGCCGTTGCGGTGCACGACCTCACCCTCGCGGTGCTGCCAGGGATGCTGGCGCGCAGGTCGGGCGGCATCCTGATGGTGGGTTCGGCCGCAGGCAACATGCCGATTCCGAACAACGCCACCTACGCGGCGACGAAGGCGTTCGTGAACACCTTCTCCGAGTCGCTGCGCGGCGAGCTGAAGGACTCGGGTGTGCACGTCACGCTGCTGGCTCCGGGCCCGGTGCGGACCGAGACCCCGGACCCCGCCGAGGCGTCGATCGTGGACCGGCTCGTCCCGGACTTCCTGTGGATCTCCAGCGAGTACACCGCCAAGCTGTCCCTCGACGCGCTGGCGAAGAACAAGATGCGCGTCGTGCCCGGCATCCTGAGCAAGGGCATGTCCGTGGCAGGCGGTTATTCCCCCCGCGCCGTCATCGCCCCGGTCGTGGGCACCTTCTACAAGAAGCTCGGCGGCTAGCCGACCGTGTCGGCCCGGCGTCCCCGGGCCGACACGGTGAACTGCAGCAGGTCAGCCGCGCACGAACTTCAGCAGCGCCTCGGTGACCTCGTCGGCGTGCGTCCACAGCAGACCGTGCGGCGCCCCCTCGATCTCGACGTACTCGGCCTCCGGGAGCGCCTCGTGGAACGGACGGCCGGTCGAGTCGATCGGCAGGATGTTGTCCGCGGTGCCGTGCAGGATCAGTGCCGGCTTGGCGCTCGCACGCACGGCAGCCACGTCCTGCCGGAAGTCCTCGATCCACGTCGGAACGACCGCGTGGGCTGCCACCGGCGCGGAACGGGTCGCCGTGTTCCAGCTCGCAGTGACGGCCTCCTGGCTGATCCGGGTACCCAGGTTCTCGTCCAGGTTGTAGAAGTCCTTGTAGAACTGCGTGAACCAGGCGAACCGATCGGCCTTCGCGGCTGCCTCGATCCCGTCGAACACGTCCTGCGGCACGCCCGTCGGGTTGTCGTCACGCCGAACGAGGAACGGCTCGAGCGACGCGAGGAAGGCGAGCTTCGCGACGCGCTCGTGCCCGTACTTGCCGACGTAGCGGGCCAATTCGCCGGTGCCCATCGAGAACCCCACGAGGATGACGTCCGTCAGGTCGAGCGTCGTGAGCACCGCGTTCAGGTCGGCGGCGAACGTGTCGTAGTCGTAGCCGGTGCTGACCTTGCTGGACTGCCCGAACCCGCGGCGGTCGTAGGTGACGACGCGATAGCCGGCGTCGAGCAGGGCGCGGGTCTGCTTCTCCCAGCTGGAGCCGTCGAGCGGGTAGCCGTGGATCAGCACGACGGCCTGCCCGGACCCGTGGTCCTCGTAGTAGAGATCGATCGGAGTGCTGTTCTCGGTACCAACGGTGACGAAGCCCATGTCCGCTCATTTCTCTTCATGGGAGAACGGTCGTTCTCCCGATGTTCGAGAGAATAGAGAACGCTCGTTCTCGAGGCAAGTATTCTGATCACATGAACGCAGAGGACCCGCGCGACCGCATCCTGGAGACCGCCGACCGGCTCTACTACGAAAAGGGCTACGCCGCGGTCGGCATGGACGAGTTGCGCACGGCCGCCGGGGTCCCACTGAAGCGGCTGTACCAGGAGTTCCCCTCCAAGGCCGACCTCGTCCTGGCGGTCCTCGATCACAAGCGGGCACGATGGGAACGCGAACTCGGCGCGTTCCTCAGCGCACAGGACAGCCCGCGCGACCGGCTGCTCGCCGTGTACGACTACCTGCACCAGTGGTTCTGCACCGACGACTTCCACGGCTGCGGATTCATCAACGCCTACGGCGAGCTGGGGCGCACCGATCCGGCCGTCGCGGCCGCGGTGCGCGCCCAGAAAGCGTCGTTCCAGGCGACCGTCGACGAGCTCGTGCACGAGATCGGGGGTCCGCCCACCCTGGCCGCGCAGCTCGTACTGCTGGCCGAGGGCGCCCAGACGACGGCAGCCGTCTCCGGAGACCCGAGCGCGGCCGAGCACGCGCATGCAGCGGCGCAAACCCTCATCGACGTCGCCATCGGAAGCGCGTGAAGCCGCTCGTCGGTGGCACCGACCGCGATCCGCCGTGCGCACCGGATGCGCCCCCGACCGTCAGCCCGGCGTCAAACCCGTTGCGGGCGGCGTCAAGACCCCGTCAGGGACGGCGACGGACACGACTCGGGCGAGTACTCCGGAGGGTGTAACCCACCTTCAGGAGCCCACCGTGACCCTGCTCGCCATCCTGCCGTCGCTGCGCTCGGCGATGAGCCCGCGACTCGACCCCACCCTGTGGCCGACCACCACCCACGTCGACGAACTCGGCCGGATCACCGTCGGCGGAGTTGCGATCGCCGACATCGCCGACCAGTTCGGCACACCGACCTACATCCTCGACGAACGCGACGTCCGGCATCGCTGCCGGGTCTATCGCGAGACCTTCCCCGAGGCCGAGATCGCGTACGCAGGCAAGGCCCTGCTGACCCGGGCAGTGGCCGCGTGGGTCGCCGAGGAAGGCCTCGCGCTCGACGTGTGCTCGGCAGGCGAACTCGCGATCGCACTGTCCGCCGGTGTCGATCCGCGCCGAATCATCCTGCACGGCAACGTCAAGACCGCCGCCGACCTGTCCGCGGCCCGCGCGGCCGGAGTCGGGCGGATCGTCGTCGACTCGGCCGCCGAGATCACGCTGCTCGCCGCGTCGTCCGCGCACCGCCAGAACGTCCTGGTCCGGGTGACACCCGGCATCGACGCGCACACCCACCACGCCGTCACCACCGGGGTCGACGACCAGAAGTTCGGCTTCCCCCTCGCGCACGGCCAGGCGGACGAAGCGGTCCGGCGAGTGCTGGGCCACCCACGACTGAACCTGATCGGCCTGCACTGCCATCTGGGCTCCCAGATCACCGACGCCGACTGCTACGGGATCGCCGTCGACCGGATGATCGCCGAGATGGCACAGATCCGGCTGGATCACGGCACCATCCTCACCCAACTGGACCTCGGTGGCGGACACGGCATCCCGTACACCGCCGGCGATCCGTGCCTGGACCCGACGGCGCTCTCCGCGACCATCGAGGACGCCCTCGACGACGCCTGCGCCCGGCACCACTTCCCGCGACCGCGGATCACCCTCGAACCGGGCCGGGCGATCGTCGGACGGGCCGGGGTGACCGTGTACCGCGTGCTGTCGGTCAAGCGGGTCGAGGGCGGCCGGACCTTCGTCGGCGTCGACGGCGGCATGAGCGACAATCCGCGCGTCGGACTGTACGGCGCGCATTACACCGTCACGCTGGCCAATCGGCACTCGACCGCGCCGGACATGGTCGCGACCGTCGCGGGACGGCACTGCGAGTCCGGTGACGAGATCGTGAAGGACGCGGCACTCCCCGCGGACGTACGACCCGGCGACGTGCTGGCCGTGCCGGTGACCGGCGCCTACCACCACAGCATGGCGTCGTCGTACAACTCAGTGGGGCGCCCGCCGGTCGTTGCGGTAGCCGGGGGCTCCGTGCGCGAGCTGATCCGCCGCGAGACGCTGGACGATCTGATGCGTCGCGAGGCAGGTCTGTAGCACTCTGCCCCTGGCGCCAGTCCTTACCGGCAAGTAAGTTGGGGCGAGTCGCGCCACGACCCCAGGAGGACCCGCCCGCATGCCGCGCCTTTCCAGAGCAACAGACCTGATCAAGGGCCTGATTCCGATCACGAAGGCCGGCATCGTCGGACCGATCGCCCCGAGCGCCCTCCCCGGCGTCGCCTCCGCCTGGTACCAGTGGGACTTCACCGCCGGCGGCCTGCTCGCCTCCGCCGCCCGCCGCGACGGAGACCGGGTGGCGGTCGTCGACGACCGCGGTCCGGTCACCTACCGGCAACTCGACGCCGACGCCGAAGCCCTCGCACTGGCCCTGCACGACCGCGGCCTGCGCGAGCGCGGCCGCATCGGGGTCCTGGCCCGCAACCATCGTGGCTTCGTCACCGCGATGGGCGCGGCGGCCCGGCTCGGCACCGACCTGGTGCTGCTCAACACCGGCGCGTCCGCGGCCCAGCTCGCCGAGATCGTCGTGGAACAGAAGCTGGACTGGCTGCTCGTCGACCCCGAATTCACACCCCTGATCCCGGACTCGACGTTGCGGGTCGCCGTGTTCGAGGACCCTGACGCGACCGACGGCGGCGACGGCGCCGAGGGCTGGGCCCGGTTCGAGGGCCTCCTCGAGGACGGCCGCGGCGGCAGCGCACTGGCCCTGCCGAGACGGCCGCGACGCGGTCGGCTGGTCGTGCTCACCTCCGGCACCACCGGCACTCCCAAGGGCGCCTCCCGCCCCGAGCCGCGCAGCTGGATGCCGGCGTCCGCGGTACTGTCGCGGCTGCCGCTGCGCAGCAACGGCGTCACGGTGATCGCGTCACCGATCTTCCACACCTGGGGCCTGGCCGGGACCCAGCTCGCGCTCGCGCTGCGCTCGACCATGGTGCTGACCCGCCGCTTCGAGCCCGCGGCCACCGTCGAATCCGTCTCCCACCACCGAGCCGACACCCTGTGGTTGGTCCCCACGATGCTGCAGCGGATCACGGACCTCCCCAAGGATCAGCGCGACGTCGACCTCGCGTCCCTGCGGGTGATCGCCGCCAGCGGTTCCGCCATCCCGACCGGCGTCGTGCACAAGACGTTCGACGTGTTCGGTCCGGTGCTCTACAACTTCTACGGCTCCACCGAGGTGAGCTGGGCGTCGATCGCGCAGCCCGACGAACTGCTCCGGCATCCGAACACCGCGGGGCGGCCACCCCTCGGAACCACGGTGCGCATCCTCGACGAGACCGGCACCGAGGTCCCCGCAGGCACCGTCGGACGGGTGTTCGTCGGCAACGGGATGCTCTTCGAGGGCTACACCCGGGCCGGCGGCGAGAAGGAGGTCGTCGACGGGATGATGTCGACCGGCGACGTCGGCCACTTCGACGACGAGGGCCTGCTGTTCCTCGACGGCCGCAGCGACGACATGATCGTCTCCGGCGGCGAGAACGTCTACCCACGCGAGGTGGAGAACCTGCTCAGTGAACTGCCCGGCGTTCTCGAAGCCGCGGTGATCGGGGTCGACGACCCGGAGTTCGGTGCGCGCCTCGCGGCGTACGTCGTGCGGACCACCGACACGGACGGGTCCGCGCTGACCACCGACGGCGTCCGCGACCACGTGCGGTCACACCTGACCCGGTTCTGCGTGCCCCGCGACGTGACCTTCCTCGACGAACTGCCCCGCAACGCCACCGGCAAGGTCGTCCCCCGCCTGTTGCCGTAGGCGGCTGCACCGCCTGTGCGCCCTCCTGGCGGGTCCCGCCATCGGAAAGGCGCACAGGGCGCGTCAGCGCTTGCGGCGGCCGGTGCCGAAGATCGAGCGGGAGATCTCCCGGCCAGCGACGGTCGCGGCCGACCGCAGGAAGCTCTTGACCGCGGAGTTCTGCAGGATCTTCTCCACCGCGCTCGGCTCGTCCGGGGCAGGCGGCGGCAGATCCGGAAGATCCGGCAGCGCCGGCGGCAGGTCCGGCAGCGGGTCCGTCGGGGCCGCCAACCGCGCGGTCAGCAGCTCGTAGGCGGACTCCCGGTCGAGCGTGGCTCCGTACTTCGCCTGCAGCGGGCTCGCCGCGGCGGCCGCACGGACGGCGTCCTCGCCGATCGTGTCCATCAGCGACCGCGGCGGCGGGATCTTCGCCCACGCCACCGGCGTCGGCGCGCCCTTCTCCGAGAGCACCGTGACAATCGCCTCGCCCGTCCCCAGCGAGGTCAGCGCCTTCTCCAGGTCGTAGTGCTCGGTCTTCGGGTAGGTGCGGACGGTCTTGTTCAGCGCCTTCTGATCGTCCGGGGTGAACGCACGCAGCGCGTGCTGGATCCGGGCGCCGAGCTGCGAGAGCACTGCGTTCGGCACGTCCGTCGGCAACTGGGTGCAGAAGAAGACTCCGACGCCCTTGGACCGGATCAGTTTCACGGTCTGCTCGACCTGCTGGAGGAACGCCTTCGACGCGTCCGCGAAAAGCAGGTGCGCCTCGTCGAACACGAACACGAGTTTGGGCTTGTCGACGTCGCCGACCTCGGGCAGCGTCTGGAACAGGTCGGCCAGCACCCACATCAGGAACGTCGAGAACATCGCCGGTCGTGCCGCCTGGGCGCCCAGCTCGAACAGCGTGACGACGCCCCTGCCGTCCGGGCCGACGCGGAGCAGATCCGCGGTGTCGAACTCCGGTTCGCCGAAGAAGGTGTCGCCGCCGTCGGCCTCGAGATTGACCAGCGCGCGCAGGATGACTCCCGCGGTCGCCGAGGACACGCCACCGATGCCCTTGAGGTCGGCCTTGCCCTCGTCGGAGGTCAGATGCGCGATGACGGACCGCAGATCCTTCAGGTCGAGCAGCGCCAGTCCCTGGGTGTCGGCCCAGTGGAAGATCAGGCCGAGGGTGGACTCCTGCGTGTCGTTGAGTCCGAGCACCTTGCTGAGCAGGATCGGCCCGAAGCTGGTGATGGTCGCCCGGATCGGCACCCCGATGCCCTCGGTGCCGAGGGAGACGAACTCCGTCGGGAACGCGGTCGGCGCCCAGTCCGTGATGCCGGTCTCGATCGCGCGCGCGGCCATCTTCTCGCTCGCCTCGCCGGCCGCGGACAGGCCGGACACGTCACCCTTGACGTCGGCCATCACCACCGGCACCCCGGCGGCGGAGAGCTGTTCGCAGATGCCCTGCAGCGTCTTGGTCTTGCCGGTGCCGGTGGCACCCGCGACCAGGCCGTGCCGGTTCAGGGTGGCCAGCGGGATCCGGACCCGCGCAGTCGAGTCCACGACCCCGTCCACGACGACGGTGCCCAACTCCAGTGCGCCGCCGTCGAAGGCGTAGCCCGCGGCGATCTCCTGGGCGGCGCCCCGCACCGCACCGGCCTCGGACTGCTGCGCCTGTGGCTGCGCACCCTCCGCCTCCGCCGCGGCCTTCGCGGCCGCCTCGGCGGCTGCGGCCGCTTCCGCCGCGACCCGGGCCGCCTCCTCCGCCGCCGCCTTCGCGGCCGCCGCCCGCTCCGCCAGCGCGGCCGCGTCCGACCCCGGGTCCACCGTCATCCGCTCCTCCTCGATCGCATTCCCACCCGACTTGGCTCCACCGCGAACCCTATCCGAGACCGCCCTGACTACTGTGGATGCTTGTGCAGGACAAACTTGTGTGGATCGATTGCGAAATGACCGGGCTGCGGCTCGGCACCGACAAGCTGATCGAGGTGGCGGCGCTCGTCACCGACAGCGAACTGAACATCCTCGGCGAGGGCGTGGACATCGTCATCCACGCCGACGACGCGGCCCTCGCGGACATGCCCGAGGTCGTGCAGGAGATGCATGCCAAGTCGGGCCTGACCGACGAGGTCCGCGCCTCGACCGTCACACTCGAGGAGGCCGAGCAGCAGGTCCTCGCCTACATCCGCGAGCACATCCCCAACCCAGGCACCGCCCCGCTGTGCGGCAACTCCATCGCCACCGACCGCGGCTTCATCGCCCGCGACATGCCCCAGCTCGACGAGTACCTGCACTACCGGATGATCGACGTCTCCTCGATCAAGGAACTGTGCCGACGCTGGTACCCGCGGATCTACTTCGGTCAGCCCGAGAAGGGTCTGGCGCACCGCGCCCTCGCCGACATCAAGGAGTCGATCCGGGAACTGCAGTACTACCGACGCACCGCGTTCGTCGCCGACCCCGGCCCGTCTACCAGCGACATTGCCGCCGTCGTCAAGGATCTGGTGGCCGAATAGACGCCGATTGGCATTCCGAGCTCCGGACACGCTAGTATCGTCCACGCTGCTGACGCACAGCCCGCAAGGGCGGCGCGTGGGAAGCGATGGTGACCGTAGTTCAGTTGGTAGAGCACCAGGTTGTGATCCTGGCTGTCGCGGGTTCGAGTCCCGTCGGTCACCCCGAAGAAAGGCCCCCGACTCCGGTCGGGGGCCTTTCTCGTTCGGACCATCTTCTGACGCCCGCGTCGATCCGCTCGTCGATCCGCGGCCGCCACCCCTCGGGCCCGCCTCGCCGGACGTGCCACTCCGCGCGCCCATCGAACGTGCACCTGTTCCCACTTTTCGCTGACAAGTGTCAACGAGGTATGCCATCATCACTCCAGTTGCACTTACGGGAAGACCCTCCAGAAGGTGCGGGAACACGATGACCGGCAATCGCGTGGAGTCCACGGGGCGGGAAGCCCAACGCATACTGACCCGACAGCGGGTATTCGACGCCGCCGTCGCCGAGTTCAGTGAACGAGGGATGGCAGACGCCGACCTGGCCGCGATCGCCGCGGCCGCAGGCGTGTCACGCGGAACCTTCTACTTCCACTTCCCCACCAGGGAGCACGTCCTCCTGGCACTCGAGGAAGGCGAAGAGCGTCGCATCGCGAGCGAACTCAGCGAATTCCTCTCCACTCCAAGAGATCTCACAGCCATCTTGAAGAAGGTCATCGACCTCACCGTCGCGATCGAAGAGCGCCTCGGAAGACTGCTCTTCAAAGACCTGCTCGGGTCGTACTTCTCACCCACCAGGCCCCTGACCGACGAATGGCGCAGTCACCCGCTCATCGTCCTGGTCGCCACCACGATGGAGCGGGCCGACGCTTCCGGCGAGGCCGAGATCGTCGTCGATCCCTACCACAGCGCCGCGTTCTTCCTCCTCGGTCTCTACGCCCTGCTCACCACCACCGCGGGCGCGGAACCACTGCGCACGTCGACCCTGAACAGCTACCTCACGACAACATTGCGAAGCCTGGAGCCTCGATGAACCGATCAACACACCGAAAGGGAGACAGTCATGTGGCAGGAAATCGTTCGACTCGCATTCGCCTGGGGCGTAATGGTTCTGGTCATCGCGTTCTGGTACTGGATCATGCGCAACATCGGGACCTTCTGAGCGAAACGCACCGCACACCCACGCACCCCGGGGCCGGTGCGTCATGACCGTCGCCGAGACCTCACACGCGTTGACCGTCGAGCGGAGCTGCGGGCTCACCGCGGTCGCCTTCTCCGAGCAGCGACGCGACGGCGTCCGCCTGATGACCGGTCCCCACCGCGGGTTCGGGTTGAGTCCCAGCCGTCGCATCGTCAACGTCCCGTACCCCGCACTCGGACCGGACTGGCAGCGATCGACGCTGACATGCGGCGTGGCCCTGCAGTGTTCGCCCTCGAAGGACCGGATCGCAGGGTACGAGCTGCACCAACTCGACCCGCGACAGCTCGGGGCACTGTCCCTGGTCGAGGGCAGCGTGGCCGCAGGCTGGATCGCCGACCGGCTCCCCGGCCTCCTGCCCGAGATCCGGCGCCTCGTACCGCATCTCGAGATCGGTGACCACGACCTCGAGGGCGCGGAGATGATCGAGCGGGCCCTGTCCCTCGCGCGCTCACGCAAACCGATCGACGGTCATCCCGTTCTGGGGAACCTCCCCCTGCGGGCCCCCGCACGCGGTGCACTCTCCGCAGCGGTGCGACGCGCGTACGGACGCATGCCCTGGACGTCGTCGCGCACCGACGCCAAGCGACTGATGTCCGTGCCGGTCGGCGGTGACGGTGGTGCGCGCAACTCCAACCTCCCGCCACCGAGCAAACCCGAGAACGAGGAGATCGAGATCCGTCCGGACCAGCGCGCCGGCATCCCGTATCCCGAGTGGAACATGTGGCGTGACGAGTTCCTGCCCGATCACGTCGCGGTGCTCGAGCGCAGGTACCCGACGCGCCACAGCCCGGTCTCGGCCGTGTCCCCCGACATCCGCCGGTGGTTCGCCGAGCACACCCATCGCGCGATGCGCACGGGCCTCGACGACGGCTCCGACATCGACGTGGACCGCTACGTGTCCCACTACATCGACACCCGCGCCGGCGAAGCGGACGAGCCGCGGGTCTTTCGTGAACTGCTACCGAGTTCACGCGACGTCAGCACCGCGCTGCTCCTCGACGGGAGCTCATCGCTGAGCACGAACGGTGGGCGGGCCTTCCGCACCGAGCTGGCGTGCGCGGACGCGCTCTCGCGAGCGATGACGCTGTCGCGGGAGAAGCACGGCATCTTCGTGTTCTCCGGGAATACCCGGCACCGCGTGGAGGTGAGCTGCCTCAAGGACTTCGCCGATCCGCACTTCGTCGACCCGAGCAGCCTGGGCCTGAGCGCAGGCGGCTACACCCGCCTCGGCGCACCGATCCGGCATCTCACCCGGCGCCTGCTCGATCAACCGTCCGAACGACGCCTGCTCATCGTCATCGGCGACGGCCTCATGTCGGACGAGGGATACGAGGGCCGGTACGCCTGGGCCGACGTCTCCCATGCCCTCGACGAAGCCGACGAGGCCGGCGTCGCCGTGTACTACATCGGCATCGGACCGGTACGCGTCGATCCCCTCCCGGAAGTGTTCGGGGACCGCAGGTCTCGCCGAATCCGCAACGTGGACGACCTCCCGGAAGTACTGGCACACATCCATCGAAAGCTGGTTTCCGAATGAACGACGATCTCTACCTGGCAGGCGGCAACGAAGTTCAGCTCCTCGAGTGGGCGTACGCCGAGCACATGCCGGTGATGCTCACCGGCCCGACCGGCTGCGGAAAGACCCGGTTCGTCGAGCACATGGGACACCTCCTCGGCCGTCCGGTGATCACGATCAGCTGCCACGACGACCTCACCAGCGCCGACCTGGTCGGTCGCTTCATGGTCACCGGCGGTGACGTGGTGTGGACCGACGGACCGCTGACCACCGCCGTCAGGACCGGGGCGATCTGCTATCTCGACGAGGTCGTCGAGGCCCGTCACGATTCGCTCGCGATCCTGCACTCGCTCACCGACCACCGGCGCACCCTGTACCTCGATCGCGCCAACGAAACCATTCCCGCACCTACGAGTTTCATGCTCGTCTGCTCCTACAATCCCGCCTACCGGAGCTCGCTCAAGGACCTCAAACCGTCGTTTCGCCAGCGGTTCGTGACCGTGCCCATGGACTACCTCCCGCCCGACCGTGAGATCGACGTCCTGGTCGCCGAGTCGGGAGTGGACGCAGCCGTCGCAGAGCGACTCATCCGCTGCGCCATCACCATTCGTGATGCCGACGACGTCTTCCACTTCGAACCACCCTCGACCCGTGTCCTGGTGGCCGCGGCACGGCTGATCGCCGCCGGTGCAGGCGAGATGGAAGCGGCCGAGGCCTGCGTCCTGGCACCCCTGAGCAGTGACGGCGCCATCCACGAGGGGCTTCGCGAGATCGCCGCGGCACACCTGGCCGGGGCGGAGCAGCGATGACGAGCACGGTCCGCACCGGGCCGACCTACGACGAGCACGAAGACGACAGCCGGTCGGCGCAGCGGCGGGCCGACTACTGGCTCATTGCGGGCACCGCACTGATGGGCACCTACGTCCTCGGCCTCTTCGGGCTGCCCATCTTTCTTCGTGGAGTCTGGTTGCAGCGCAAGGCACAGCAGGAGGGTCTGTCGGTCCGGCCGATCATGGTCACCCTGATCGGCTACCTGGTCATCCTCGACGCCTTCCTCAACACCGTCGGCTGGGCGCTGGACCTGATCGCCAACCACACGCTCCTCAACCGCGTCTTCTTCACCGCCTGGGGCAATTACGCCGACAACGGGTACTTCTGGCACTACAACGAGTTGTGGATCGGCGGATCCGCCGCACCCGGTGAGAAGGGCTGGGAGATCGCCTGTGTCTTCGTGGTCTTCCCGATGCGGGTCGCCGCGGCGATCGCCTTCCTGCAGATGAAGCGATGGGGACACCAATGGCTGACGGTGACCTGCTGGTTCGGCGTGGTGATCTGGGTCGGCTACATCACGAACATGACGGTCTACGCCGACCTGCGCTTCACCGGAACCATCCTGCCCGTAATCGGATGGTGGCTCTACGACATCTTCTACATCACCCCGTTCCTGGCAATCCCGTACTTACACACGGTCAATCGCGAGATCTTCTCGGATTGACGCCCAGAGATCGCCTCGCATCGACACAGCGTGAACAGTTCCGACACCTCGAGGAGAACCGACATGAACGAGCAAGACCGGCGAAGGAAGCGCGCGCTCATCGTCTTTCAGATCGCCATGTACGGATTCCTGCTGGCCATGTTCCTGATCCAACTCAACATGTCGCTGCACCGGGACTGGTAGGGCACCGGCATGAACTTCCCGACCACCCGCCGGCGCACCTCCGAGAAGGCCACCACAGGCAGTCCGCCGACGACGGGTCTCACCCAGGACGAACACGAGACCGACAGTCGCACCGCTCAGCGCGAGGCCGATCGGTGGCTCACCATCGGCACCGCGTTCATGGGCACACTGGTCTTCGGATTCGTCGGGCTGCCGATCTTCCTCCGCGGGCTCTACCTCCAGCGCAAGGCACAACAATCCGGCCTCTCGGTGCGGCCCATCATGGTCACCCTGATCGGGTACCTGGTGATCCTCGACGCCTTCCTCAACAGCATCGGCTGGACCCTGGACGTGCTGGCCAGTCACTCGCTGCTGAACCGGGTGTTCTTCACCGCCTGGGGCAACTTCGTCGACAACGGCTACTTCTGGCACTACAACGAAATGTGGATCGGCGGATCCGCCGCCCCCGGCGAGAAGGGCTGGGAGATCGCCTGCATCTTCATCGTGTTCCCCATGCGGATCGCGGCCGGCATCGCCTTCCTCCAGATGAAGCGGTGGGGTCACCAATGGCTGATCGTCACCTGCTGGTTCGGCGTGGTCATCTGGGTCGGCTACATCGTCAACATGACCATGTACGCCGACATCCGCTTCGACGGAACGGTCGTCCCGGTCATCGGATGGTGGCTCTTCGACATCTTCTACATCACCCCATTCCTGGCAATCCCCTACCTGCACACCGTCAATCGCGAGATCTTCTCGGATTGAACCGGATACCGGGTCGTACACCGTCCCTCGAGGAGAACCCATGAGCAAGGCAACATCGACCGAGACCGGAACCGGATCCGACGAGGACCTGCCTCTGGGCACCACCAAAGAGTTCTCGCGAATGCACGGATGGCTCAAGCGGGGCATCATCATCTGCCTCTTCGCCCTCGTCGTCGAAGGTTCGATGACGGTTCCCGCACTCGCCATCTGGTACGGCTTTCCCACCCTGTCGTTCACCGAGATCTGCGACGAGTTCATGAAGGTCCGGTGGGCCGACGAGAACGCCACGTGCGAGTACCCCTATCCGATCGGCGGCCCGCCGTTCGGCGGCGAACCCGAAGGGGCAGGCCGGGACACCGCCCAAGATCAGTGGGGTGTCCAGCCGAAGCCCGCGCTTCCGCGGATCGGGTTCCGAGAGCTCGTGCGTAACAAGGAGGAACGCGAGGCACGCCAGGCGGCCGCGGCGGCGCAGACCGAGACGGGGACCGGGTGACCGACACAGGCCCCCGGGCGCCCCGGGCGGCCTCGACCGCCCTCGGCGTGGGCATGGCGGTCACCGAGGCACTCCGGGCCGCAGCCGACCGGGCCGTACCCCGTCCCGCGGCGGTGCCGCTGCGCGTCGAGGAGGTCACCCCGCTCTGGCTCGCCGACGCCCTCCGCGTCCCACCCGGAGCGATCACGTCGGTGCGGGTCGTCGATCACGACTCGGGGACGGCGGCGCGGGCCCGCATCGCCGTGCAGTCGGAGGCCGACCTGCCCGACAGCCTGTTCTGCAAGATGCCGCCACGCAACTATCTGCAGCACGTGCTGATGAACGTCTTCCGGCTCGGCACGAAGGAGGTGGCCGCCTATCGGGCTCTCGGTGACAACCCTCCGGTGCGGGCGCCGCGATGCCATGCGGCGAAGGAGGATCGACTGCGGCGACGTGCCGTCCTCGTCCTGGAGGACGTCTCGCCGACGGCGGAGTTCCGCACCTGCGTCGATGCGTTGACGGCGGCCGAGGCCCGTGCCGTCGTCGACGCCCTGGCCGACCTGCACGCTGCCTACTGGGACACCGACCGATTTGCCGATGACCTGAGGCCGCTCGCGCACCGTTCGGCGGCCGAGGTCCGGCTCGGTGACCTGATCCGTCGACGGTTCCTTGGCGAGATCTCCGGACACACGTCGGATCTGATCCCGGCGGGGATCAAACGGCAGTGCCGGATCTTCTACGAGCGCAGCGCCGACATCGACAGGTTGTGGGCCGCGCAGCCGCAGACGCTGATCCACGGCGACCCGCATCCGGGCAATCTCTTCTTCGAAGCGGGCTCACCTGGATTCCTCGACTGGCAGGTCGCCAGTTCCGGGGCGGGCATCCGGGACGTCGCGTACTTCCTGACCGCATCCGTCGATCCCGATCTGCTGCGGGTCGTCGAACGCGAACTGGTGGAGCGCTACACCAGCCGGCTCGCCGCGGTCGGCGTCGAGGTCGACCCCGACCGCACCTGGACCCTGTACCGCGCCGCCGTCACCGAGTGGTTCCTGGCTGCCGTGTGTACGGCGGAGGCGGGGGAACGGATGCAACCGTTCGAGATCTCCCGGGTCGGGGTGCAGCGGGCCGTGGCCGCCGTCGGCGCGCACGACAGTTTCACGCTCCTGGCCACCCTCCTATCCAAATGACCGAATGTGGGTTTCGGTCACGTGAAGTGACCGAAACCCACATTCGGTCGGGGCCGGGTGGGGTCAGACGGCGGCGTTGCCTGCCTTCCACGTCGCCCACGGGATGTTCCAGTCTCCGAGGCCGTCGACACCGGACAGGGTGCCGCCGACGGTGTTCTTCACGATCGCGATGTCACCGCGCTTGGTGTTGTCGAACACCCACTTCGCGTTGGCGGGACTCAGGTTCAGGCAGCCGTGGCTGGTGTTCGAGTAGCCCTGCTGCCCGACCGACCACGGCGCCGAGTGGAAGAAGATGCCGCTGTACGACATCCGGGTCGCCCAGTCCACCGGGGTCTTGTAGCCGTCCGGGGAGTTCACCGGAACCCCGTAGGTGGACGAGTCCATCACGAGGTGCTCGAACCGGTCGCCGATGATGTAGACGCCGTTGTCGGTCGGGGTGTCGTCCTTGCCCATCGACGTCGGCATGGTCATCACCACCTGGCCGTTGCGCTCGAAGGTGACCTGCTTGGTGTTGTCGTCGGCGGTGGCGATCATCGCGTCGCCGATCCGGAACTCGGATCGCTGGTCCGACTGCCCGAACAGTCCGTCGCCGAGGTCGCGGCCGAAGACCTTCACGTCGACGGTGACGGTCGTCCCGGGCGCCCAGTAGTTCTCGGGCCGCCACCGGACCTCGCGGTTGTTGACCCAGTAGAAGGCGCCCTCGACGGGCGGGTTGGTGACGACGGTGATCGCGTCCTGCGCGGCCTTGCGGTCGGGGATGTTCTCGTCGAACTGGACCGCCACGGGCTGACCGATCCCGACGATCTCGCCCTCGGTCGGCAGGATGTAGGGCTTGGTCAGGTTGCCGGGCGCACTGGTCGTGAAGTTCGACACCAGGGCGCCGGACCCACCGAGACCGAAGGCCTCGGCCTCGAGCCGGTAGCTGCCGTCGTACAGCAGCGGCTCGGTGTTCACCCACGAACGGCCGTCGGGGGCGATCGCACCGGGTACCACGGCACCCGCGGCGTCGACGAGGATGACGGACGACAGCTTGCCGTCGGCCACCTGCACCGCGACCGGTTCACTCGGGGAATGCCCGACCGCACCGTCGGCGACCACTGCCGAGAGTTTCGGTTTGATCAGCTCGGTGACCGGGTTCACGTCGATCGCCGGCGCGGCGGACGCCTCCCCACTCGACGGAACCGTGCATGCCGACGATCCGAGCACCACGGCCGCCGCCCCCAACGCGACAACCAGCCGAAACTTCCTCACCGTTACCCCACTTCACACCGTGTACTCGACGGGCCGCCGAACCCCGACCGGGCACGATCCGCCTCTGGCGACCTGTGCACAGCGATTTTGCCAGGTCTTTGCAGAACAGGACCTGCGGCACCCCCGGTCCGACCCGTAACGTTCACATTGCAATCGATCCGGCCCGCGCCTGCGTTACCTCCCGTGCACCGCACAGCCGGTGTGACCAGCCGATTTCGCATACCGTGGGCAGTGCTGTTAATGTTCTCTTCGCACCGAGCGAGACCAGTTCTCGCAAGACGCACCAGGCGCCATTAGCTCAATTGGCAGAGCAGCTGACTCTTAATCAGCGGGTTCGGGGTTCAAGTCCCTGATGGCGCACCAACACGACAGGCCCCGGTCCTGGCTGTTTCATCCAGCACAGATCGGGGCCTGAATCGTGTCGTGTCCCGCACTTTCGCGGAACACACCGAGCGCCATTAGCTCAATTGGCAGAGCAGCTGACTCTTAATCAGCGGGTTCGGGGTTCAAGTCCCTGATGGCGCACCAACACGACAGGCCCCGGTCCCCGACCGGGGCCTGTCGTCGTATCTGCCCGCTCAGCGGAAGATCTTGCGCAGCACCAGGACCGCGATCAGCGCGCCCGCCCCCATCAGCGAGTACTTCACCGGCGGCTCGTTCACCTTGGCGACCAGCGCCGTCTTGGTGTTGTCGACCAGCCGCTTCGGGTTGGTGCGAACGCTCAGCTCGTCGAGGGTGGCGGCGAGCTGGTTGCGCGCCTGCTCGATGTCGCGCTCGATGCTGTCGGTGTCCCTGGGCACGTGGACTTCCTCTCGTGGTCGGTCTTTCCTGCCATGACCGTACCCGGAGCGAGGCGGCAAGTAGCCTGACCGTCGTGACCGAGAACATCAGACTCTCCGCCGGAGACACCGCACCCGACTTCACCCTGCCCGACGCCGACGGCAACGAGGTCTCGCTGTCCGACTACCGCGGTCGCAAGGTCATCGTCTACTTCTACCCGGCGGCGAGCACGCCGGGCTGCACGAAGCAGGCATGCGACTTCCGCGACAACCTGGGCGAACTGAACGAGGCCGGGCTCGACGTGCTCGGCATCTCCCCCGACAAGCCGGCCAAGCTCGCCAAGTTCCGCGACAAGGAGTCGCTGACCTTCCCGCTGCTGTCCGACCCCGACCGGTCGACGCTGACGGCGTGGGGCGCATTCGGCGAGAAGACCATGTACGGCAAGAAGGTGCAGGGCGTGATCCGCTCGACGTTCCTCGTCGACGAGAACGGCAAGATCGAGGTCGCGCAGTACAACGTGCGCGCCACCGGGCACGTCGCGAAGCTGCGCCGCGACCTGTCCGTCTGACGCCCACCGAGTCCTTGAACGGCCGAAGGGCACCTTCGTGCGCTCTACGCGCACGAAGGTGCCCTTCGGCCGGAAGGCTCAGGAACCGAAGCGGCCCAGGAACAACGCCTCGGCGACAGCAAGGTTCTCGATCTCCGACGGATCGACGCTCTCGTTCGGGGCGTGGATCAGGCAGCGCGGTTCCTCGACGCCGAGCATGACGATCTCGGCGCCGGGAACCTGCTCGGCGAACACATTGCACAGCGGGATCGACCCGCCCTGCCCGACGGTCCCGAGCGGTTTCCCGAACGCCTCGGCCATCGCCGCCCCGAGTGCGGCGTACCCGGGACCGTCGGTGCGCGCCCGGAACGGCGAGCCGAGCTGTTCGGGCTCGACGGTCACCTTCGCACCCCACGGCGCCCGGGCGAGCAGGTGCGCGGTGAGCGCGTCCTGCGCGACCTGCGGATCCATGCCGGGCGGCACCCTCAGGTTCAGTCGCGCCGACGCCCGCGGCTGGATCGCCGCCGCCGACCCGACCACCGGCGGGCAGTCGATGCCCAGGATGGTCAGCGCCGGACGCGCCCACACCCGGTCCGCGACAGTGCCGGTCCCCACCAGCTCGACGCCGTCCAGGACACCTGCGTCGGTACGGAACTGCTCCTCCGCGTACGCCGCACCGTCCCAGCTCTGCCCGGTGTCGAGTCCGTCGACGACGGTGTCCCCGTTCGCGTCCCGCAGAGTGGACAGAATCTGGACCAATGCCGCAAGGGCATCCGGGGCGGGCCCGCCGAACATCCCCGAGTGCACCTCGCTCGCCAGGGTTTCCACGTGCACCACTACGTTCGCGACGCCGCGCAGGGTGATGGTCGCGGTCGGCTCGCCGACCTCGGCGTTGCCGGTGTCGACTACGAGGATCATGTCGGCCTGGAACAGTTCGGGCCTCGACTCCACCAACGCCTCGAGACCGCCGGTGCCCATCTCCTCGGTGCCCTCGGCGACGACCCTGATCCCGATCGGGAACGGGGTCTGCGGCGTCTCCGGGCTGCGCAGCGCGCGCAGTGCCAGCAGGTGCATCACGATGTTGCCCTTGCAGTCGGCGGCGCCGCGCCCGTACCACCGGCCGTCGCGCTCGGTGAGCTCGAACGGGTCGGTGTGCCACTTGGTTTCGTCACCGGGCGGCTGCACGTCGTAGTGGCAGTAGAGCAGGACCGTCGGCGCACCCGGCGGCCCGGGCTGGTGCCCGACGACCGCGTTCGAGCCGTCGGGGGTCTCGATCAGTTCCACCGATCCGATCCCGGCCGCGATGAACGCGTCCTTGACCCAGTTCGCCGCAGCCAGGCACTCCTCGGGCGGGAACTGGCGTGGATCGGCCACCGACCGGAAGCGCACGAGGGTGGCCAGCTCCTCACGGGCGGTGGGCATCAACCCCCGGACCGCTTCCCGGACACCGTCCTTCGTCGTCACATCGTTGCTCACGTCCGCTCCTCTCCCTGACCGCCTGCTCATTCGTCGTCCGCGAGTTTCAGATCGCTCACCGCGGCGTCGAAGTCCGCCAGGTTCTCCGGGCAGTAGACCTCGAGCACCAGCCGCTCACCGACAAGCAGGTTCCGGGTCGCGATGATCGGACGCATCCCCGGTCCGGCCGCGCCGCTGACGATCTGCTGGTCGAGTGTCGCCTTGTTGAGGGCAGCGGCCGGGTCCGCGCAGACCGCCCCACCGTCGGTGCCGAGCACCCGGGCGGTGGCGTCGATGTCGAGCGGATCCAGCCCGGCCGCCGAGAAGCGCAGGGCCAGTTCGGTGGCCATCGCGTTCGCCTCCTCGCTGCGCTGGTCCTGGTTGAACGCCACCAGCCCCCACACCGCCAACCCCACGAACAGGGCGAAGGCGACGAGATAGAGGGTCAGATGGGAGTTCTCGGGGCGCTTGTACAGATCGTCGCCGGGTGCCAGGCTCACGGCGTCCTCCGGCACGGACCCGCTTGTCGGTGTGGTGCTCATTTCACGCCTCCTGTCCGGCGATCTCCTCGAGCGGGTCGACGGTCACGTCCTGTTTCCACGACGGTTTGCGCATCGCCAGGATCAGCAGCGGCACCCCGAGCCCGACGATCCCGAACCCGCCGCCGACGATCAGCACGTAGACGAACACGCTGCCGCCGCCGAACTGCGAGGGCGGGACGAACCCGATGCAGAACGCCGCCACGCTCGAGATCAGGCCCACCCAGCACAGCAGGAACAGTGCCGGGGCGCGGTAGCCACGCGGATGATCCGGCTTGCTGCGGCGCAACCGCATCGCCGCGACGAACATCAGCAGGTACACCACCAGGTACACCTGGGTGGTGATCACCGACAGGATCCAGTAGGCGCTCGACACCTCGGGAATGAAGGCGTACAGCAGCGCGATCAACGTGGTCACCGCACCCTGCGCGACGAGGATGTTCTGCTGGATCCCGTGCTTGTTCAGCTTCTGCATCGACGGCGGCAGGAAGCCGTCCTGCCTGCCGATCATCAGCAGGCCCTTCGACGGCCCCGCCAGCCATGTCAGCATTCCGCCGAGCGAGGCGGCGATCAGCATCATCGCGAGAATCGGTGTGGCCCAGCCGAACCCGAAGTACGCGAAGAAGGTGTCGAAGGCCTGCATCACGCCGGCGGTCAGGGACAGCTTGTCCGCGGGCACCACCCAGCTGATCGCGACCGCGGGCAGGATGAAGATCGCGAGCACCAACCCCATGGCGACGAACATCGCCCGCGGGAACTCGGAGCCCGGCTTGCGCAGGCTCGAGACGTGCACCGCGTTCATCTCCATGCCGGAGTAGGACAGGAAGTTGTTGACGATCAGCACCAGAGACGCGATACCGGTCCACGCCGGGAGCAGCGCGGAGAACTCCATCGGCGCGGCCGAGGCATTGCCCTGTCCGAGGAACACGATGCCCATCACGATCAGCAGAGCGCCGGGAATGAGGGTGCCGAGCACCAGTCCGGCACTCGACAACCCCGCGACCGCCTTCATGCCTCGTGAGGAGACGAACACCCCCGTCCAGAAGAGGGTGACGATGATGATCGCGGTGTACAGACCGTTCGACGCCAGCGAGGGATTGATGACGTACGCGAAGGTGCTCGCCACGTAACCGAGCAGCGTCGGATAGTAGAAGATCGTCATCGCGAACTGGCACCACACGGCCAGGAATCCCGCCTTGTCGGAGATCCCCTCCCCCACCCAGCGGTAGATGCCGCCGGACCAGCCCGACGCCAGTTCCGCGGAGACCAGCGACGTCGGTAGCAGGAACACGATGGCAGGCACGATGTACAGGAACACGCAGGCGAGTCCGTACACGGCCATCGACGGCGCGGACCGCAGGCTCGCCACCGAACTGGTGGTCATCATGGCCAGCGCTATCCAGGTGATGTACTGCTGGCGCGGCCCCACCGGCAGTATCGGCTTCTGCCGTTCGGGCTCGGACCTCTCGGCTCCGGCAGTTTCCACACTCATCGGCTCCACCACCCGTCGGACGGGCCGTCATTCGACGGCGCAGGCTTCCTCCCTGCACTATTGCGCGTGCGGTCGCGGTGCGGCAGCCCGGAACGCGCAGTTCACCCGGATCGGATGAACCCGCGAATGGGGCGGCCACGTCAGGAGTACGCGTCGACGAGCCGTTCCACACCGTCCAGGAACAGATCCAGCGCAAACGCGAAATCCGCGTCGCTCCATTCGACATCGGGTTCGGAATCGAACGCGCCTCCGGCCAGAGCCTCGGAGAGGTGCGGGTAGTTCCCCTTCTCGATCAGCTTCCCGAGGACCGCGCCGTAGTCCAGTTCGGCGGCTGCCTGCGCCGCAGGCCCCTCCTGTGCGTCGAGGAAGTCGGCCGCGAACCTGGCCCGGCCGATCACGTACAGCGACGTGTTGAGGACGACCTGGAACCGCAGTCCCGCAGGAAGCGGCGTGCCTGCCAGCGCACCGAGCCCGGCGTCGAGCCACGCGATGTTGTTCGGCCCGGTGGGCGGCACCGCCCCCAGCGACAACCGCAGCCACCACCGGTGACGCATCAGCACGCCGTACTCGGCCCGCGCCCATTCCCCGAGCGCCTGGCGCCACGGTCCGCCGGCCGGGATGTCCGGCGGCGGTCCGATGACGCGGTCGCTGATCAGGTCGACGAGTTCGTCCTTGCTCGCGACATAGCGGTAGAGCGACATCGTGGTGAAGCCCAGCCGCTTCGCCAGCCGCGCCATCGACAGCGCCTCCACGCCTTCGACATCCGCGAGTTCGACTGCGGTGTCGAGGATCCGGTCGAGGCTCAGCCCGCGTCGCGGACCTCGGGAGCCGGGTTCGAGCAGGCCCCAGGCGAGCTTCACCGCGCGCGGCAGGTCCGGCCCCGGCACGACCTCACTGCTGTCCACATCCACCCTCTCGTCCGGTCACCTCTTGCGCTCATCCTAAAACTGCGTATGTTGTAAACACAGTTTATGGCATACGCAGTTTTTCAGGTCCGTGCAGTACTCACGAATCGGAGCCCCCAGATGACCCCGCGTTCCGGCGGCGCGATCGACGTCGCCGCCCTCCACAAATCCTTCGGCGGCCGGAGCGTGCTCGCCGACCTCGACCTTCACGTCCCCGCGGGCACCGTCTTCGCCCTGCTGGGCGCCAACGGCGCCGGCAAGACGACCGTTGTGCGAATCCTGTCGACGCTCCTGCCGTTCGACTCCGGATCGGTTGTCGTCGCCGGGCACGACCTCCCCGGATCTGCCCAGGCGGTGCGGCGCAACATCAGCGTCACCGGCCAGTACGCCGCCGTCGACAAGTTGCTCACCGGCCGCGAGAATCTCGTCCTCGTCGGCGAACTGAACCACCTCGGCCGACCGGAATCACGGCGGCGCGCAGCCGAACTGCTTGGGCGGTTCGACCTCGTCGACGCCGCGGACCGCCGCGTCGACACCTACTCGGGCGGCATGGTCCGGCGACTCGACATCGCGATGAGCCTCGTCGCCGATCCCGCGGTCATCTTCCTGGACGAACCGACCACCGGCCTCGACCCTCGCAGCCGCCGGGACATGTGGGAGATCGTCCGCGAACTGGTGCGCGGCGGGGTCACCGTCTTCCTGACCACCCAGTACCTCGACGAGGCGGAGGAACTGGCCGACCGGATCGCGGTCCTCGACGGTGGCCGGATCGTCGCGGAGGGCACCGCACGCGAACTCGAAGCGCTCGTTCCGGGTGGGCATCTCGAACTCCAGTTCACCGATGCCGACGATCTCCTGCGCGCCGCCGACTCCCTGCCCACCGCGTCGGTGGACGCGGACGCGTTGACCCTGGCGGTGCCCACCGACGGGAGCATCGCGTCCCTCCAGGACCTGCTCGGCCGGGTCGACGACTCGATCACCGTCGACCGGGTCGCGCTGCACACCCCGAACCTCGACGACGTCTTCTTCGCCCTCACCGGCTCTCGACGCACCGCCGGTGAGCCCACCACGAAAGCGAGCTCGCGATGACCACTCCCGCCCTGCCGCGCCTGATCACGGTGACCGACTCGACGGTGATGCTGCGACGGAACCTGACCCACCTGCTCCGCAGCCCGGATTCGATGATCATGGCGCTCGCCCTGCCGATCGCGTTGATGCTGCTGTTCGTGTACGTCTTCGGCGGCGCGATCGACACCGGCACGGCCTACCTCGACTACGTGGTTCCCGGGATCATCCTGCTGTGCGCGGCCTTCGGCGCCTCGACCACCGCGGTCAGCGTGTCCACCGACATGACGGACGGCATCGTCGACCGCTTCCGCACTCTCCCGACGGCACAGTCCGCGTTCCTGACCGGACACGTGCTCGCCAGTGTCGTCAGAAACCTGATCACCACGGCCGTCGTGATCGGCGTCGCCCTCGTGATGGGCTTTCGACCCACCGCCGACCCGGTGCGCTGGCTCGGCGTGCTCGCGGTCCTCGCCCTGTTCCTGTTCGCACTGTCCTATCTGTCGACGGCACTGGGCCTCCTCGCGAAGAACCCGGAGGCGGCCGCCGGGTTCACCTTCGTGATCATGTTCCTGCCGTACGTGTCGAGCGCGTTCGTACCCGCGGAGACGATGCCGTCCTGGCTGCGGTGGTTCGCCGAGAACCAGCCGGTCACCCCGGTCATCGAGACGGTCCGGGGACTGCTGATGGGCACTCCGATCGGGCACAGCGGCTGGCAGGCGGTCGCCTGGTGCGCCGCCATCGCGGTGGCCGGATTCGGATGGGCGACCGTGCTGTATCGGCGCCGCGTGCGGGGTTGACACGCGATTGCCGGTACCGGCGGAAACACCAGAATCCGCGGTTGATCGAATCCGGCCCACCTGCCGGTTAACCTTGGTGGGTGGAGTCCATCACCAGCAGCCGAGCCTCGCGTCGTGCGGACCCGGCACTGGTTTCCGTTCCCGCCGACCCGGACGCTGCCGCGGACGCGCCGCAGGAGCTGCTGCCGCGCAAACGCCCGACGCAGGAGCGCAGCCGGCGCAAGTTCGACGCCCTGCTCGCCTCCGCAAGGGACCTGCTGACCGAGGTCGGATTCGAGTCGTTCACCTGCGAGGAGGTCGCGTCCCGCGCGGACGTTCCGATCGGCACCCTGTACCAGTTCTTCGCCAACAAGTACGTCATCGTGTGCGAGCTGAACCGGCAGGACTTCGCGTCGGTGCGCGACGAGCTCGAGCAGTTCGACGGCGTCATCCCCTCGCTGGACTGGCTGCGGTTCCTCGACAGCTTCGTCGACCACCTGGCCAAGCTGTGGACGTCCGACCCGTCCCGCCGCGAGGTGTGGCTGGCGATGCAGTCCACACCGTCGACGCGGGCGACCGGCAAGATCAGCGAGAAGCAACTCGCCGAGAAGATCGCGACGATGCTGGCACCGCTGACTCCCCGCACTCGCCGCGACCGCCGGATCATGATGGCCGAGGTGCTCGTACACGTCGTCTACTCGATGCTCAACTTCTCCGTGCAGGACGGCCAGTCGCACTCCGACGCGGTCGCCGAGCTCAAGCGCCTGATGGCCGCCTATCTCCTTGTCGCGGAGAAGGAATCGCGGACCAGTCAGGAGCACTGAACGCTCGGTTTGGATTGAAGCCGGACCGAATCGGGTACCGCCTCCGGCATGAATGAAATCGACGCTGTTCTCCGCGTCCCCTCCACGTTCGCATCTGCACTCCGCCGCGTGCCGCTGTTCCACTCGAACGGGGTGGCGACTCAGGGCCACGCGGAACTGGGCTCGCACTGGTGGCCCGTGCAGGGACGGATACCGGTCACCGCCAGGCTGTCGCGTGCCCTCGGCCTCCCGAACGCCCTTCCCGACGTGCTCGGGCTGTCGGTCAGACTTCACCTGGCCGCGGGCCCCTGGGACCTTCTGCTCGTGTCGGCCCAACCGACGACCAGGGTGGTGCCGTTGCCCGCTCGCGGCTGGTCCAGCGCGCGATACAGCAGCCTCACTGCGTTCCGCACCACCGAGAACGATGCTTTGACGTGGGCGCTTGCGAAGCCGGAGGCGGGGCAACCCCGGACCGGTTCACTCAGGGCGCTCTCACGCGGCGACCAGCTGTTCTTCACGCTGTCCCTGGCAACCGCACGCTCCGATCCGACACCGGCGGGCCGTCTGTCGCTCGATCCTCCGACGACCTGCGAGGACACCGAGCAAGCCGACTTCGATCCGGTGCTCCACCGCCCTGACGGGGTGCAGATGTGGCCACAGTGGGTGGCGGCGGTCCGGCAGGCGGCCCACGGCGGCAGCCGAACCGGGCGACACGCCGCGCCGGCATGACCCGCACCTAGTCGGCCGTCACAGGCTCGTAGCCACCCCGGGCACCGCGCCGCACCGAGGTCGCCGCGACCACTGCCGCCGCCAGGATCAGGATCGCGGACACCAGGAGTGCGGTGTCGAGGCCGGCGTGGAACGCGGCGAACGCGGCGTCGATGACCTTCTGCACGATCGGCCCGTAGGCGGCGGTCGCGGACGCGTCCCCGCCCTCGGGAACGGCGCCGGTCTCGATGGCATGGACGACGATCCCCTGGAACGTGGTCGGTACGTCCAGGTCGGTGAGCCTGGTCGTCAGGTCCGTGTGCAGGTGCGCGTTGACGAGGGAACCGAGCGCCGCCACCCCGACCACCGCACCGATCTGCCGCATGGTGTTGGTGGCCGCGGCGGCCATCCCGGAATGAGCGGCGGGCACGCCCGTCAACACCGCTGACGTCAACGGCACCACGGCGATGCCGAAGCCGAGTCCGGCAACGGTCAGTGCGGCGGCCAGCGTCCCGAAGGCGGGAGTGCCCTCCAGCGCCCCACGGGTGAGGAGGATGCCCACGGCGCCGAGCAGGCAGCCGACGATCATCGGCACCACGGGCGCGCTGCGCGCCACCCAGAACCCGCACAGCACCGAGCCCGCCACGATGGCTGCGGCCATCGGACCGAACACCGCGGCGGTCCGCTCCCCCGAATATCCGAACACCTGCTGCATGTACAGGGCGGTGAAGAAGAAGATCGAGAACACCCCGAAGTACACGGCGAACGCGACGATCAGCGCGCTGCGGACCAGTGGCGGCCGCAGATAGCGCAGGTTCAGCATCGGGTTGCGGGTCCGCGACTCCACCGCCACGAACGCCACCAGCGCGAGCGCACCGATCGTGAACAGCACCACCGACGAGGTCGCGCCGTACCCGACGGTCTCCCCGTCGATGGCGGCGTAGACGACACAGCCGAGGAACCCCGCGCCGAGGACACAGCCCGCGACGTCGAGCCGACCGGGCTGCGGATCCGAGCTCTCCGGGACGTACCGCATCGCGGCGACGACCAGCACGGCGCCGAGCGCCAGGTTGAACCAGAACACCGCGCGCCAGTCGAACGCGCCGACAAGCAGCCCGCCGACCACCGGTCCGAGAGCGAGGGCCAAACCGGACACGCCCGCCCAGGCGCCGAGCGCCTTCGCGCGATCCGCGCGGTCGGGGAACACGTGCCTGATCACCGACAGGGTGCCCGGTTCCGACGCCGCCGCACCGACACCCATGACGGCACGGCCGAGGATCAGGAAGGCGGTCGTCGGTGCCGCGGCCGCGACGACCGATCCCGCGCAGAAGACCACCATCCCGGCGACCATCACCCGGCGCCGGCCCCACCGGTCACCCAACGAGCCACCGATGAGCATCAGGCTCGCGAACACCAGCGTGTAGGCGTTTATCACCCACTGCAGCGGCACGACACCGGCATGCAGGTCGGCCTGCACGTCCCCGAGCGCCATGCTGACGATCGTGGTGTCCAGGAAGGTCAGGAACAGCACCGCGCACAACGTCGCCAGCGCGAGCCGCGGCCGCGTCCGCGCGGTCGCCGGTGTCAGTGCCACCGGCTCCATCGAACTCTCAGCTCGTCGGTACCGGCGGTGCCATAGGGGAGGTCGCGGTGCATACCGGCGGCGGGTTGCCCTCGAGCGTGAGCAGCGAGCAGAACGTGGACTCCGCCACCTTCCAGGTCCCGTCGACCTGCACGGCCTCGCCCGTCTGGTCGGCAAGCACCGGCTGCCCGTTGATCAGCACCGTGTAGGTGACGGTGGCGTGTCCGGGCGCATCGACGTCCACGTGCGAGACCGTGGCCGTGGTACCGGTCGCCATCGGGGAATTCGCCTGGGCGTTGATGGTGTCCGCGAACGCGTCGCCGTTCTGGACGAGGGTGATCTTCGTGGCGCCGGGCGTCTCGCCGGAGAAGAAGGTGACGAACGCGTGCGTCACCGCGTCCGTGTCGGCGGCGCCGGCCGCAGTCCCCGTCGCGTGGGCCGTCCCCGTCTCGTGGGTCGTCGCCGTCGCCTGGGTCGTCGCCGCCGGCGTGGTGGTCGTGGAGGATTCGTCGGAGTTGCTGCTGCAGCCTGCGGCGGCCACGGCGAGAAGTGCACTGAACGCGAGGGCGGTCGCGAGCCGCTGTGGCCCGCCCCGCCGAATCGGGGTGAAGCCGACCATGACGCTCCTTCCAGTGAACTGAACCGAGCAGTCTTCCCCTTCGTTCTACGCCGATCCCCGCCCTCGTGCGGGGCGAATCACACACTCACCCGCGGCGGAAACCCTGGAGCCGAACACAGCGGCGGGGCCGGGCGGCGGATCCACTCCACCGTCCGGCCCCGCCGGTTGTGCCAGTTGTCAGCGCGTCACGGGCGCGACGAGGTCGGGTTCCTCGATGACGACCATCGCACCGGCCATGTCCCCGTCGTGGGTCAGCGACAGGTGGATGATCGCGCCAGGCAGGAACTGGGCGGCCTCGTCGTGCAGCTTGATCGACGGCCGGCCCCAGGCGTCGTTGACGACCTCGACCTGCACGTAGGCGTTGTCACCGACGGCCGGTGGCCGGGCGAACCTGGAGGACGCCCACGCCTTGATCACCGCTTCCTTCGCGGCCCAACGGACGGCGTAGTGCCGGGCCGGGTCGCCCTTGGCCTCGCAGTAGCGACGCTCCCCCGGCCGGAAGCTCGACTTCATCGCCGTGCCCGGCCGGGACAGCTGTTCCGCGAACTCGGACACCGTCACCAGGTCGAAACCGATCCCCAGAATGGCCATCTACTTGCACCCCGGCATCTCGGAGCGGTAGACGTCGCCGTCACCGAGGCGCGCGGCCTCGGAGAGCAGCACGCTCGCCTCGAGTTCACGGGCCGCCTTCGCGGGCACCGAGTCGCCGCCGAAGCGCCGGTCCGCGGGCCGCTCGTACAGGTCCGCGCCACCGCACATCGCGGACGCCAGCCTGCGCTGACCCTCGACGGTCCGCGTGCGGGCCTGCTCCAGGTATGCCTCCCGCTCGGCCGCGGGGACCGACTCGACGAACGCCTGCGGGTGCACGACCGCGATCAGACCGGAGACGTGGCCGAAGCCGAGGCTGGTCAGCAGGCCCGCCTTGAGCGGGAACTGCTCACCGAACTTCAGCGCCTCGCGCGGCCACACCAGGTGCGAGTACTCGGCCATCTTGTCGTCGACGCAGTCCAGGCTGCGGTTCGGCGGCACGACGCCCTGTCCGAGGACCTGGCACAGGCCGATCAGCTGGAACGCCGCCGCACCACCCTTCGCGTGCCCGGTGAGGGTCTTCTGCGAGACGACGAACAGCGGGGCGCCTTCGCTGCGGCCCAGGGCCGCCGCGAGCCGCTCGTGCAGCTCGGCCTCGTTCGGGTCGTTCGCCGCGGTCGAGGTGTCGTGCTTGGAGATCACCGAGATGTCGTCCGCGGTGACGCCGAGCGCGTTGAGCGACAGCGCCAGCTGCGAATCCTGGCCGCCGCGACCGGCGCCGAGGGCACCGATGCCGGGAGCCGGAATCGAGGTGTGCACACCGTCGGCGAACGAACCCGCCCAGGCGACCACACCGAGCACCGGCAGACCCATCGCGAGCGCCAGGTCACCCCGGGCCAGCAGGATCGTGCCGCCACCGGCGGACTCGACGAACCCGCCGCGCCTGCGGTCGTTGGCCCGCGAGAACCGGCGGTCGGCGATGCCCTTGGCGGTCATCTCCTCCGACTTCGCGGTGGCGGACATGTCACCGAACCCGACGATGCCCTCGATGCCGAGGTCGTCGAAGCCGCCGGCGACCGCGAACGTCGCCTTGCCGAGGCGGATCTTGTCGACGCCCTCCTCGACGGACACCGCGGCCGTGGCGCAGGCCGCGACGGGGTGCACCATCGCGCCGTAGCCGCCGACGTACGACTGCATGACGTGCGCGGCGATGACGTTCGGCAGCGCCTCCTGCAGGATGTCGTTCTGCCGCGACTCCCCGAGCAGGGTGTCGATGTACAGCGACCGCATCGACGTCATGCCGCCCATGCCTGTGCCCTGCGTGTTGGCCACCGTCGACGGGTGCACCCAGCGCAGCAGCTCGGACGGGGTGAAGCCGCTGGTCAGGAACGCGTCGACGGTGGAAACGAGGTTCCACAGGCCGACCCGGTCGACCGACCCGGCCATGTCCGCGGGGATGCCCCACGTGGTGACGTCGAACCCGGTCGGGATCTGGCCGCCGACGGTGCGGGTCAGCTTCGCCTTGCGCGGCACCCGGATCTCGGTGCCCGCGCGGCGGGTGACCTGCCAGTCGCCGCTCTCCGGGTCCTGCGACGCGACGGTGTGCTCCGGATCGGAGTCGACGAACGCCTGCGCCTCGGCCTCGGATCCGACCACGAAGCTCAGGTCGTTGTCGAGGAACACCGACGTCATCAGCGGCATGGTGTTGTCGACCATGGCGCCCTCGTCGACGTACCGGCGGATGCCGCAGCGCTCGACGACGATGTCGTGGTAGCGGTCCGCGATCTCCTCCTCCGGCACGAGCTCACCGGTCTCGGCGTCGTACCAGCCCGGCTGCGGATCCTGTTCCCAGGCGACGAGCCCGGTGTTCCAGGCCAGCTCGAGGACGCCGGCCGCGGAGAGCTGCTCGTCGACCTCCATCTCAAAGCGGGTGCGGGCCGAGCCGTACGGGCCGAGCTCTCCGGCGCCGACGATGACGACCAGGTCCGCCGGGGTGACGTCCAGTTCGGGCCACGCCGGGGCGGGCAGCTCGTCGATGATCCGCGGCGGTGCGGGCAGCGCCGCGATCGTCTCACCCTCGGGTTCGACGTCCGCGTCCTCCTGCTCGGCCTCCGCGGCGGCACGGGCGAGCGCCACCAGGTCCAGCTGCGCGTCACCGAGTCCGCCGGTGAGGTCGATCGTGACCGGTGCGGCCGCGGCCTGCTTCACCGTTTCCGCGGTGCAGGCACCGAGCAGCTGCTCGGCCATCTCGTCCGTCGACCAGGTGCGCACGCCCTTGGCCTCGACGGCGTCGACCATCGGGTCGTTGCCGCCCATCAGGCCGGTACCGCGCACCCACCCGATCAGCGCGTGCACCAGCGTGACGCGCTCGGCCCAGCTGCGCTCCGCGTTCCAGCGGCCGACCAGCGCGTCGAGCGCCGCCTTCGACTCGCCGTACGCGCCGTCGCCGCCGAACAGACCACGGTTCGGCGAACCGGGAAGCACCACGTGCAGGTGGGTGTCGACGTCGCGGTCGTAGCCGATCGCGGACAGCCCGGCGACCAGCCGCTCGACCGACCACAGCAGGACCCGCATCTCCATCTCGGCGCGGGCGCCGGCGTCGGAGAGCTCACCCATCACGCGCGGTGCGGCGAACGGGAAGAGCAGCGTCGGGGTGACGGCCTCCTTCACCAGCTTCTTGGCACCGCCCGCGGTCTCGGTCTGCTCCTGGCCGATCCAGTCGATCAGTGCGTCGACGTCGGTGTACGACGCCATGTTGGCGGGCACCACCCACAGGGACGCGCCGGCACGGGCGTTGTCGCGGTACAGCTTCCGGTAGAAGCCGAGCCGCTCCTCGTCCAGGCGGGAGGTGGTGACGAACACCGTCGCACCGCCGCGAAGCAGCTGTCCGGTGACGGACGCCGCGATCGACCCCTTGCTGGCACCGGTCACGACCGCGACCTGGTCCGACCACGGACCGGACAGCGCGTCCTTGACCTGCGCCGCCTCGGCGATGGTCGCGTAGACGCCGACCAGTTCCTCGCGGCCCTCGGCCTCGGCGCGACGCCGCCAGAAGTCGGCGTGCGACGCCACGGCGCTGCCTGCGCCGGTGAAGTCGGAGTCGGTGACGGACACGACGGTCGCATGGTCGCCGATCCACAGCCGGGCCAGGTCCTCACGGGCCGACGCCCAGCGGTCGTCGAACAGCACCGCCTTGCGGGCGTCGAAGGCAGGCGCGACCAGGCGCGGCCAGTCGGAGCCGAGCTCCGCGGAGACCAGGTCGACCAGCTCGGTGTCGGCCTCGGCGACCGCCGCGGCGGCCTGATCGGCCAGGCCGAGCTGCTCCAGCACCAGCCGGGCCGCCGACGCGAGCACGCCGTTGCGTCCGGTGATGTGCTCGGTGAACTCACCGAGTGCCGCCGCGTCGACGGTGCCACCGGCGCCGCCGCCTGCCGCAGGCATGGACACCGCGACCCCGCGGCGCGCCGCGACCGACTGCACGGCCGCGTCGATCACCGCGTCGACGGCGCCGCCGTCGGACAGTGCGCCCTCGTGCAGGCCGCCCATCGCTCCGCCGCGGACGCTGGAGCCGTCGCGGGTGCCGAGCGCCACCTCTGCGGTGACGTGGCTGGCCCAGCCCGCGCCGAGCTCCCACACCTTGGTGACGCGCTCGGCGATCGCCGCCGGACGCTTGCCGGACGGGCCGAACACCTTGCGCAGGTGGTCATTGAGCGAGTCGGACAGCACCGGGCCGAACGGCTTGTAGGTGCGGGCCAGCTTGTTGACGGTCACCGCGAGCGAGCCCATGTCGGCGTCCGCCGCACCGTCGATCGCACCGAGCGACAGCTCGGAACCGAGGTCGACGAGCAGCTGGTTGCGGCGCGAGGACACGCCGTCGCACAGCGCCTCGATGGTGTCCGCCGGGCCGATCTGGTCCGGGCGCAGCTTCGTCCACAGCGCGATCAGCACGTTGGTGGCGTCGGACGCCGCGAACGCGATGTCGTCGGGACGCGGGCCGCCGGCCGCCGCGGCCGGGGCCGCGGCGGGAGCCGGAGCCGCGGCCGCCGGAGCGGCCTCCGCGGCCGGGGCGGCCGGAGCCTCGGGCTCGTCGTCGACCGGAGCGGGGTCGGTGTCCGTGGAGTACACGACGCCGGCCTCGCGCTCGATGTTGAGCACCTCGACCGGGCCACCGACGCGACCGGGCAGCTTCAGGGTCTGCGACGCCAGGTTCGCGACGGTCGGGGTCGCGGCCAGACCGATCTCGACGAACCGCTCGATCCCGAGACCGCCGTCGGCCTCCTCGCCGAACAGCAGGTCCTGGGTCTCGATCCAGCGCACCGGGCTGGCGAACTGCCAGGCCAGCAGCTCGGCGAGCACGACGCGGGTCAGCTCGACCGGCTTCGCCGACCAGCTGTCGAAGTCGGCGAGGACCGCGTTCAGCTGCTCGGAGGGCACCAGGTCCGCGATCTCCTGGATGAAGTCCCGGCCGAGGTTGAACGGCTTGGGCACCAGGTTCGGGATGTAGCGGCCGATCAGGATTGCCGGGTCGATCTCCTCGGGCAGCAGCTTGAGCAGCCGCTCCCGGAAGTCGTCGACGCCGCCGCGCAGAACGTTCGAGTGGAAAGGCACGTCGATGCCGGGGATGACGATGAACGCCCGCTTGCCGCCGATCTCGGCGCGCTTGCGGTCGATCTCCTTCTCCAGGGCGTCGAGGCCGGCGACGGTGCCGGCGATCGCGTACTGAGAACCGCGCAGGTTCAGGTTCACGATCTGCAGGAACTCGCCGGTCTCCTCGGCGATGCCCGACACGAACACCTCGAGATCGGCGTCGTCGACACCGAACTGCGACGGCCGGATCGCGGCCAACCGGTAGTTGGAGCGACCGTTCGCGTCGCGCGGCACCAGAGCATGCATGGCCGAGCCACGCTGGAACACGACCTCGAGCACCGCCTCGAGCGGCAGCACCCCGGCGACCGCGGCAAGCGCGTTGTACTCACCGACCGAGTGACCGGCCAGGTACGAACCCTCGACGAAGGCACCGGCCTCGCGCAGCTCCGCAACCTGCGCGACACCGAGCACGGCCATCGCGACCTGCGTGAACTGCGTCAGGTGCAGCACGCCGTCCGGATGCTTGTGGGTGACGCCCCGGGCCTTCACGACGGTCGGGTTGTCACGAACGATGGCGAGGATCGAGAAGCCGAGAGTCTCGCGGGTGTGCTTGTCGGCGCGGTCCCAGATCTCGCGGGCGGCCTTGGAGCGGGCGCGCGCGTCCAGACCCATCCCGGGTCGCTGGATGCCCTGGCCGGGGAACGCGTACACCGTCTTCGGGGCCGCGGTGCGGCCGGTGGCGACCATGACGAGCTCGCCGTCGACACGGCAGCCGACCTCGACGATCTCGGCGCCGGCGTCGTGCGCGACGCGGTCGACGCGGACGTCGATCAGCGCGCCGGGGCGGACCATGCCGAGGAATCGGGCGGTCCACGCGGTCAGGCGACGTGCCGGGACCGTGGCCTCCGGGTCGACGGCGACGACGACCTGCTGGGCGGCGGCCGACAGCCACATGCCGTGCACGATCGGGCTGCCGAGCCCGGCGAGCAGCGCGGCGTTGTCGGAGGTGTGGATCGGGTTGTGGTCCCCGGAGACCTGCGCGAACGCGGCCATGTGCCGGGGCGCGACGATCGTGGTCTGGCGGCGGCGACGACGCGGGGTGTCGACGGCGGCCTCGGTGAGCGAACCACCGGCGCGCTGCGGATCGGCCAGTTCGGCCTTGCCGCTGCGGCCGCGGATCGCGAAGCGCTCGACCATCGTCGCGAACGTCGGGGCGGCGGTGCCCTGCTCGCCGCGCATGGCGCCGACCTCGACGTGGACCTCGACGACGCGACCGAGGTCGGTGTCGACGACGGAGACACCCTCGGCCTTGACGGTCAGGACCGCCGCGTCGGCCGGGACGGCGTCGACCAGGTTGACCGCGTGGTCGAGGTGGACCAGGTCGAGCATGCCCTCGATGGCGTGCACGCCGTCGGTGGTCTGCGCGGCACCGAGCACCGCGAACACCGCCGGCCAGCAGGCGCCGACGAGCACGTCCGGCACCACGTTCGCGCCGGGCACCAGCGACGTCGGCAGCCCGGAGGCGGTGACGCCCGAGTGGTCGGCGACCAGGTCGGGGATCCAGGCGACGTTCAGGCGGGCGACGTCACCCTTGACGGTCGGCAGTTCCTGGCCGGCCGCGACAGCGAGCAGCGCCGACATCGCGGCCTCGGCGTCCTCGGCGGTGACCACGGGGGCGCCGCCGTCGCGGGTGGAGTCGGGGACGGTGATCGCGATGGTGACCGCACGGTCGCCGACGAGCGGCACCCGCAGTTCGACGCGGCTGTCGTCGAGCAGACGCAGGGTGGCGCCGGTGGTGGCGTGCGTGCCCTCCGTGTCGGTGACGGTCCAGGCGTCGAGGTCGCCGAGCCGGTGCACCGGGTTGCGGGTCAGGCGCGCGGCCCACAGGACGTCGGGCGCGGCGAGAACGAGACCGAACAGGCCTGCGCCCTCGGTGCGACGGCGACCCGCCACGGCGAGCGGGGTGGCACCTGCGGCGAGCAGTTCGTCGGTGGTGGCCTTCTCGAAGCGGTCGAGCAGGTCACCGACCGGCTCGTCGGCGCGGGTGATGCCGGCAACGGCGACCGTGCCGGGGATGATGCACACCTGGTCGGCGGAGTAGCGCGGGTCGTGGGCCTGCCACAGCGAGTCGGACCGCCACCAGCGGCGCACGTCCTTGTCGACCACCGGCACGAAGTTCACCGGCTTGCCGGGGGTCTTGCACAGTGCGACGAAGAACGCGACGTCGGCCGGGTGCAGCACGGTGGTCCCGGCGTCCGGGAAGCACGCGCGCAGGGTGCACAGGGCGGCCTCGGGACGCTCCAGGATCTGCTCGTCCGCGAACTGGGTGACGATCGGGCCGCGGTCGTTGCGGTGCAGCCGGGCCTCGGCGCGCTGCAGCATCTGCGCGAACCGGTCCCGCCAGGTGATGTCCAGCCAGACCGACTCGGTGGCGTCGGCGTACGCCTGGGCCCAGTCGGTGCCGCAGTCGAACTCCTTGGCCGCGTCGATCCCGACGGCCAGTTCGAGGTAGCGGCGCAGCCAGCGCTCGTAGGTCATGGTGGCGACGTCGCCGAAGTACGGCTTCGCGGTCACGTCGAGGGCGGCGATGATCTCGTCGCGACGCTTCGCGACGGCCTTCTCGTCGCCGGCGACCTCGTCGAGGAGGCGGCCGGTGCGGGAGGCGGCGTTGTCGATCTCGTGGATGTCGGCGCCGAGCTGGCTGCGACCCGAGGACATGCCACCGGTCGCGGTGCCCGCGGCGACCCAGTCGGGGGTGCCGGGGGTGTCCACGAGCATCTGCTTGACGTCGGGCGAGGTGGTGGCCTCGAGGGTGGCCATCGCGGCGGTGCCGACGAGGATGCCGTCGACCGGCATCGCCGGGTAGCCGAGCTGCTCGGACCAGCGTCCGGTCAGGTAGTCGGCGGCCCGCTCCGGGGTGCCGATGCCGCCGCCGACGCAGATCACCAGGTTCGGCCGCGCACGCAGCTCCGAGTAGGTGCTCAGCAGCAGGTCGTCGAGGTCCTCCCACGAGTGGTGGCCACCGGCGCGGCCGCCCTCGATGTGTGCGATGACCGGGAAGTCGGGCACCTCGGCGGCGATCCGGATCACGGACTTGATCTGCGCGACGGTGCCCGGCTTGAACGCGACGTGGGTGATGCCGGCCTCGCCGAGGTCGCCGATGATCGCGACGGCTTCCTCGAGCTCGGGGATGCCCGCGGTCACGACGACGCCGTCGAACGGGGCGCCCGCGGCGCGGGCCTTCGGGACGAGGCGCTTGCCGCCCACGTGCAGCTTCCACAGGTACGGGTCGAGGAACATCGAGTTGAACTGGACCGCGCGGCCGGGCTCGAGCAGCGAGGACAGCTCGGCGACGTGGTCGGCGAAGATCTTCTCGGTGACCTGGCCGCCACCGGCGAGCTCCGCCCAGTGGCCGGCGTTGGCGGCGGCCGCGACGATCTTCGGGTCGACGGTGGTCGGGGTCATGCCGGCGAGCAGGATCGGCGAGCGGCCGGTCAGCTTGGTGAACGCGGTCTCGACGGCGACCTTGCCGTCGGGCAGCGACACCAGCGACGGGCGGAACGACGACCACGCCTTGGCCACCTCGGGTGCCGCACCCGGGGTGAGCAGGCTGCGCTGGCCGCCGCGGGTGGAGACGGCGACGATGCCGACGCCGCTGCCGCGCAGCGGTCCGGCGGTCATGCGGGTCAGCAGGTCGCCGGGGCCCAGGTCGAGGATCCAGGCGGCGCCGGCGTCGACGACGGAATCGACGTCGGCGACCCAGTCGACGGAGTCGGTGAAGCAGGCGCGGGCCAGGCGGGTGGCGCGCTCGACGTCGAGGCCACAGCGGGTGGCCCAGGCGCCGACGGTGTCGACTGCGTCGGACAGCGCGGGGTGGTGGAATCCGACCTCGACGGCAACGGGCTCGAACACCGGCGAGAACACGGCACCGCCGCGCTTCTTGGCCTCGCGCTCGGCGGCCTCCTCGGCGGCGATCTGCTCGGCGCGCTGCTGCACGCGGGCGAGCTGTGCCGGCGGGCCGGACAGCACGACGCGGCGACGCCCGTTGCGGATGGCCATGACGACGCCGCGCTCGGCGTCGACGCCTGCGGCGAGCTCGTCGACGATGGCCTGCATGCGGGCCGGGTCGACGTCGGAGACCGCCAGCATCGGGGTGCGCTCGCCGCTGCCGATGATGCCGCGCCGACGGCCGACCAGGACCGCCGCGGCACCGATGAGCTGGGAGATGGCGAGCAGCGCGCCGTCGGAGGCGCCGCCGTCGGCGACGGAGTCGGCGGCAACCTTGCCCTGCGAGTGCCCGATCACCGCGACCGGCGCGGTCTGTGCGGGGTCGAGGCCCTGCAGGCGCAGCGATCGCAGCGCGGCCAGCTGGGTGAGCAGCACGCCGGGCATCGACACCGACGCGGAGGTCAGCGCCTCGGCGGACGGTCCGGCGTCGGTTGCGTCCTCGTCGGCGACGTCCCGTTCCAGGATCCAGCCGATGGGGTCGAAGCCGATCGGCCGGACCACGAGGAGGTCCTGCGCGACGGGCGCGAGCGCGTCCGCCGCCTCGTTGACAAGTGCGGTGAGGTCGGGCTCGAGGCCGTTGTCACGGATGAGTTCCTCGAGCGATTCGAGCCAGGCGGCACCCTGTCCGCCGAAGGCCAGTGCGTAGGGTTCGCCGGCGACAAGCCGATCCCGCAGGGGTGACTTCGCGGCGCCGGCCCGGGCCGGCGCGAACCGGGCACCCGAGGTGCCGTCGCCGTTGCCCAGTGGTGTGCTCTCGTCGATCGTCACGCTGGATGGTCCTCTCCTGGTCGGAACCCGCCGACGTCACAACCTCCCGACGGCGCATCGTCGCGCTCGCGGGCGGTTCTTCGGGGGGTGCGAACAGGGTGACACAGGATCATGAGGAATTCCTCACGTTTACCGTCCAGGTGCGGTGTTCTACCAGGTAGTAGGCGTGACGCAGCTCACAGGACAGTCGTCCAAGTGACTTTCCGGTAAGGAAGAACGCGCTGGCAGTGCGAAGTACCCGTGAGTAGCAAAGTTGAGGAATCCCTCACATTGATCGTTATCCAACCGTTATTTTTGTGGTTCGAGCATCGAAGTCCTCTTTACCTTCACGGCCGACCCCTGCGGCGTCGGTGTTGGAGGGCGTCGGATCGGCCCACAGAAACCAGTTCGGGGGGCAGACTCCTCGTGTGCGTCCGGCGACGATGCCGTGGCATAGTCTGTCCTGCACGCGCGAGTGGCGTAATTGGCAGCCGCGTCAGGTTTAGGTCCTGGTGTCTTCGGACGTGGGGGTTCGAGTCCCCCCTCGCGCACCACAGCTGGAGTTGTCGGGCAGGGCAACTGTGACCCTCACCTCCCCGACCACCGGCTTCACCCCTTCCCACCTCGGGTACCGTCGAGGTGTGGCCCGTACACCCTCCCGCCGCCGACCGGCACTGATCGTGTTCGTCATCGTTGCGGCCGCCGCATGCCTGGCTCTCGGCTACTGGCAGTGGACCCGCTTCGAGGCCGTCGGCGGTAACGGCCAGAATCTCGGCTACGCGTTCCAGTGGCCCCTGTTCGCCGCGTTCGTGGTCTACGCGTACCGCCGGTTCGTGCAGCTGGAGGACGTCGCACCCGAGGACCAGCCGAAGGCGGCCAACGGCGACGCACCCCGCGAGATCCCGGCCGATCTGCTGCCGCAGCGCAACCAGAAGGCCGCCGAGGTCCTCGACGCCGACGACCCCGACGACGAGGCCCACCAGGCGTACAACAACTACCTCGCGCAGCTCCGGGCGAGCGAGGCCGATAGGAGCAGCACGTGAGCACGGCCCCCGACGAGACCGTCACCACCACCGAAGTCCGCGACACCAAGAAGATCGCCTCGGCGCTGACGCGCTACCGGGCGCTCGCGTACATCACCGGCGTCTGGCTGCTGATCCTCACGGCCGAACTCATCTACAAGTACCTGATCCTGTCCGACGCGAGCAGCGCGCCGTCGTGGTTCTTCTACATCGGACAGGTGCACGGGCTGTTCTACATGCTGTACCTGGCCTTCACCATCGACCTGGCGATCAAGGCGCGCTGGAAGGCCACGACCATCGTCGCGACGGCGCTCGCCGGCACCATCCCGTTCCTCTCGTTCGTCGCCGAGCACCGGCGGACGAAAGAGGTCAAGGCCGCCTTCAACCTCTGAGAGCGCACTCCCCCTTCTTCCCGAATGGCCCATTCGTTCAGTTCAACTGAACGAATGGGCCATTCGGGAATTACGCGGGAGGTGGAACGTCAGCCGCGGGCCGCGAGAGCGGCGAGATCCCTGACCAGCTGGGCCAGCGCGCGGCCGCGGTGCGAGGCGGCGTCCTTCTCGGCCGGGGTGAGCTGCGCGGCGGTGCGTTCCTCCCCTTCGGGCCGGAACACCGGGTCGTAGCCGAAGCCGCCGTCGCCGTGGGGCTCGCGGGCGATCGACCCCGGCCAGGTCCCGCGGACCACGCGCTCGACGCCGCCCGGCACCACCAGCGCGCACGCGGACACGAACGCCGCGCCGCGCCGGTCGTCCGGGGTGTCGGACAGCTGCGCCAGCACCAGCGCGGTGTTCGCCGCGTCGTCGCCGTGACCGCCCGCCCAGCGCGCGGACAGCACACCCGGCATCGCGTTCAGTGCGTCGACCTCCAGCCCGGAGTCGTCGGCGACACAGGGCAATCCGGTGGCGGCGGCCCCGTCGCGAGCCTTGACGAGGGCGTTCTCCTCGAAGGTCGCGCCGGTCTCCGGCGTCTCGGGGAACTCCGGCACCTCGTTCAGGCCGACGAGTTCGATGCCCTCGACGCCTGCCGTCTCCAGCACCCGGCGCAGTTCGCCCAGCTTCTTCGCGTTCCGGGACGCGACGAGCAGCCGGACGGTGCCATCGGCGCCCGTATCCGACCGCTCAGGCACCGAACTTCTTCTTCTCGGGCGTCTTCGGCTCGGGCAGCTCGCCCGGGTACGGCAGCGCGAGCGCGGCCTTCTGCACCTCGAACAGCTGCTCGCAGCCGGCGAGGGCCGAGTCGAGCAGCTTGTCGAGGGTCGTGCGCGGGAAGGTCGCGCCCTCGCCGGTGCCCTGGATCTCGACGAGGGTGCCGGTGTCGGTCGCGACGACGTTCATGTCCACCTCGGCGCGGGAGTCCTCCTCGTACGGCAGGTCGAGCCGGACGCGGCCGTCGACGACGCCGACGCTGACCGCGGCGATGCCGCAGGAGATCGGCTGCGGATCGGACAGCAACTCGGCCGCCCGCAGGTAGCTGACGGCGTCGACCAGCGCCACGTAGGCACCGGTGATGGCCGCGGTGCGGGTGCCGCCGTCGGCCTGCAGCACGTCGCAGTCGATGGCGATGGTGTTCTCACCGATGGCGGCGAGGTCGATGCAGGCGCGCAGGGAGCGGCCGACGAGGCGGCTGATCTCCTGGGTGCGGCCGCCGACCTTGCCCTTGACGGACTCGCGGCCGCTGCGGGTGTGGGTCGCGGCGGGCAGCATCGCGTACTCGGCGGTCAGCCAGCCGAGGCCGGAGCCCTTCCGCCAGCGCGGCACGCCCTCCTCGACGCTGGCCGTGCACATCACGCGGGTGTTGCCGAACTCGACCAGCACCGAACCCGCGGGATGGCTGGTGAATCCTCGGGTGATCTTCACTTCGCGGAGCTCGTCGTCCGCCCTACCGTCCAGTCGTCTGCTCACCCCGGTGAGCCTAGTCGGCCGCGCCGACCGGACAACACAGTCGGCCGCCCGACGGGACAACACCGCCGGTTGCGCCGACCGGACGGCACGGCCGCTCAGATATCGAAGACGTCGCCCGCGCTGACGGCGTGGACGGGACCGGAGAACTCGGCCTTCGCCTCGGCGATGACGTCCTCGCGTGAGGTCCACGGCGGAATGTGGGTGAGCAGCAGCTCCCCGACCCCGGCGAGCGTGGCGAGCCTGCCTGCCTCCGCACCGGACAGGTGGATGCCGACGGGACGGTCCGGGTGGTGGGTCCACGACGCCTCGGACAGCAGCACGTCCGCATCGCGGGCGAGCTCGACCACCTGGTCGCACATGCCGGTGTCGCCGGTGTAGACCAGCGTGCGGCCGGTCGGGTTCGTGAATCGGAGGCCGTACGCCTCCGGCGGGTGGAACATCCGGGCCGACTGCACGGTGAGCCGGCCGTAGTCGAAGGTGCCGCCGTCGGTGAGGCGCCGGACGTCGAGGGTGTCGGAGACGTCGTCCATGCTGCCTGCGGACTCCGCGGAAGCGGATCCGATCCGGGGGTGGGTGTCCGCGGGGCCGTACAGCAGGGCCCGCCCGGCCGGCGGATTCGGGTGGTAGCGGCGCCACACCAGCAGTCCGGGGATGTCCAGGCAGTGGTCGGCGTGCAGGTGGGTCAGGAAGATCGACACCGCCCCGGGATCCTCGTACCGCTGCAGGGCACCGAGTACGCCGGGCCCGAAGTCGATGACGGCCGGCGGGGTGTCCGGTGCGGTGAGCAGATAGCCCGACGCAGGCGAGTCGGGCCCGCCGACGCTGCCCGAACAACCCAGGACGGTGATGCGCATAAGGGTCATGCTGCCACGCCCGGCCGGTGACGAAAAAGGATCGGCCCGAATCGAGACGAACGCACCCCGAACCGGCCGCTGAGCCTGCCGTCACACCCGCCCGCCCCCGGCCCCGATCCGGGCCGCCGGGCGACTACCGAGGCAGCGCTTTCGCCGCGCGCGCGGCCCGCACATCCGAGGCGAGGATCCAGGCGGCGAGGACACCACCGACCGCGCCGAACAGGTGTCCCTGCCACGACACCCCGGGCTGGCCGGGCAGCACGCCCCAGAGCATTCCGCCGTAGAACAGCAGGACCACGAGCCCCAGTGCCAGTTGCCCGAAGTGCCGGGTGAACAGGCCCCGGGCGATCAGGTAGGCGAGCCAGCCGAACACGAGCACCGATGCCCCGAGGTGGTTGGTGCCGGACCCGCCGGTCAGCCAGACCCCGAGGCCTCCGACCACCCAGATGATCGCGGTCGCCTCGAGCCCACGTGCGATGCCGGACAGCATCACCAGGAATCCGAGGACGAGCAGCGGGAGCGTGTTGGCGAGCAGGTGCCCCCAGCCGTAGTGCAGGACCGGCGCGAACAGGACGCCCCACAGCCCGCTGAGCGTGCGCGGCTCGACGCCGCCGCCGTCGAGCCGGTTGCCCACGAGCATGTCGATGAACTCGAGCACGTACAACCCGACCACGAAGGCGCTGATCGCGATCGCCGCCTGCTGCCACTGCGGCCGAGATCCGGTGGGGACGGGCGAATTCGACGGCCCGGGCACCGGGAAGGACGACGTGGGCTGGGTCATGCCCCGAGCCTACCCATGTGGGACCGGTCGGCGGGGGCTCACACGCGTTGACTCACCCGGCGAACGCGGACGGGAATTGGTCGCGGTAGCTGGGGATCCCGGCGACCGTGGTGGCGGAGAGGATCGCGTCGACGATCGACCGGGACACGACGTCCGCGGCGGCGGTGCACACGGCGTCGAGCACCGGCAGGTCGGGCGGGAACGCGGCCGGTACCTCGGCCGCGGGGGCGGGCAGGTCGTGTGTCCCGGTGGACAGCGCGAACAGGGTGTCGCCGTCGAGCGGTGAGTGCGCGGGGCGGATGGCGCGGGCCAGTCCGTCGTGCCCGGCGACCGCGACGCGGCGGCACGCGGCCTTGCTCAGCGGGGCGTCGGTGGCGACGACTCCGATGGTGGTGTTGAGGACGGTCCCCTTGCCGCCGAGTTCGACCGCGGCGGCGAGTTCCGCGGAGTCGGGCACCCGCAGTCCCCACGCGGCCGCGTCGCCGGGCGCGACCCCCCAGGGCAGTCCGGTGGCCGGGTCGAACACCGACCCGACCGGGTTGGCGACCACCAGCGCGGCCACGGTGGCGCCCGCGGCGGGCCCGTCGCCGAGCACGGCACTGGCGGTGCCGATGCCGCCCTTGAGGATTCCCGCACGGGCGCCGACGCCGGCACCGACACTCCCCCGCCGGAAGTCGGTGCGGGCGGCGTCCGCGGCGAGGAACCCGTGATCGGCGGTCGGGCGCACCGACCACTGCCCGACCGGCAGGTCGAAGATCACCGCGCCGGGCACGATCGGAACCACGTGACCGTCGGCATCCATCGGGATGCCGCGGCCGCGTTCCTCGAGCCAGCGCATCACCCCGTCGGCGGCAGCAAGGCCGTACGCGCTGCCACCGGTCAGCAGCACCGCATCCACCTTCCGGACGCTGTGACTGGGGTCGAGCAGGTCGGTCTCGCGGGTGCCGGGTCCGCCGCCGCGCACGTCGACCGCCGCGGTCGCCCCGCCGGCAGTGAGGACGACGGTGCAGCCGGTGGCCCGCCCGGACCCGAGAGTGGCGTCGGCGTCGAGTTCGTGGTGGTGGCCGACGAGCAGGCCTGCGACGTCGGTCAGGGCGTTTCGGGGCCCCGGCACCACCGTCACGGCAGGAGGACCTGGACCAGGGAGTCCTGCATCCAGGTGAGCCAGTGGTAGACGTCCAGGTGCGGCGCCCGCGGATCGTCGGGGTCGAGTTCGTCGGGGGTGTCGGCGTCGATCCCGATCGTGGTGCCGAGCGCGAGCCGGATGTCGTTGAGGCCGTACAGCCAGGATTCGGCCTGCTCGGGAGTGAGCACCACCTTGCCGCCGTCGGCGGGGACGGTCTGCAGGATCACCGCACCCGCGGCGACCTTGGCGTCGATGATCTCCGGCTCGTACAGGCTGCGCAGCGCGCCGTTGTCGTTGGCGTCGCGGGAATCGGGGTCCACCGTGTCGCGGCCGGACCCGAAGAAGTCCGGCAGCAGCCGGGCGAGCGTCGCGTCGGTCGGGGCGGCGGAGTTGCCGGTCCGCAGTCCGGTGAGTTCGGCGAGATCGTCCTGCGGCGCGGACGCCGACCGGTCCTCGAGCAGGCCGAGCACCGAGGTCACCAGCGACCTGAGTACCGACGCCTCCCTGGCATCCATCTCGGACCGGATCTTGACGCCGCCCAGCGAGTTCTTACGGCTCCATGTGCGCACGGGTGGTTACCTGGCAGTCCTTCCGAGTCAGGGGGTGGCTCAGCTGTCGCGCTGCATGGTGGCCCAGAGGCCGGCCGCGTGCAGGCGTTGCACGTCGTGCTCCATCTTGTCCCGGGAACCGGACGAGACGACCGCCTTGCCTTCCTTGTGCACCTGCATCATCAGATCGGTGGCCTTGGCCTTGCTGTAGCCGAACAGCTTCTGGAAGATGAACGTCACGTAGTGCATGAGGTTCACCGGATCGTCCCACACCACCGTCACCCAGGGCCGGTTCAGCGATTCGTCCTCGTCGGTGACCTCTGCCTGTTCGGGCAGCACCGAAGGAGCCGGGGTGGGCATGCTGGCCATCGGCACGGCCATGAGAGTGATGTACGGGCGCGGAGCCATATGTCCAGACTACGACGCCATCCGGACCAATTGAACACCGCGCGAGCAATACCCTGCGGACCACGCGCGCGAAACGCCGGGTCCACGCCGGTCCCGGCGGCCCGGCTGCTCGTAGGGTGACGGCGTGACGAACTCCCAGTGGTCCCAGCCCGCGACCAGCACCGCACTGCTCACCGACCAGTACGAACTGACGATGCTCGCGGCCGCGTTGGCCGACGGCTCGGCCGAGCGCCACTGCACCTTCGAAGCCTTCGCCCGCCGCCTCCCCGACGGCCGCCGCTACGGCGTCGTCGGCGGTGTCGAACGGCTGCTGGACGCGTTGGAGCGGTTCCGGTTCGGCGAACCCGAGCTGGCGGTCGCGTCGACGTTCCTCGACGACGACACCCTGGCCTGGCTGCGGGACTACCGGTTCACCGGCGACATCGACGGCTACCGGGAGGGCGAGTTGTACTTCCCGGGGTCGCCGATCCTGTCGGTCCGGGGCTCGTTCGCCGAGTGCGTCCTGCTGGAGACGCTGATCCTGTCGATCCTCAACCACGACAGCGCGATCGCGTCGGCGGCGGCCCGGATGATCAGTGCCGCCGACGGCCGGACGCTGATCGAGATGGGCTCCCGGCGCGCGCACGAGGAGTCCGCGGTCGCGTGCTCGCGCGCCGCCTACCTGGCCGGGTTCACCGCCACTTCCAACCTCGAGGCGGTGCGCCGCTTCGGCGTGCCCGGCGCGGGGACCAGCGCCCACTCGTACACCCTGCTGCACACCACCGCCGCGGGCCCGGACGAGGCGGCGGCGTTCCGCGGTCAGGTCGCCAAGCTCGGCGTCGGCACCACGCTGTTGGTGGACACCTACGACATCACCGAGGGCGTCAAGACCGCGATCGCGGTGGCCGGGCCGGAGCTGGGCGGCGTGCGGATCGATTCCGGCGACCTCGGGGTGTGGGCCCGGCAGGTGCGCCGCCAGCTCGACGATCTCGGCGCGACGAAGACGAGGATCGTGGTGTCCGGCGACCTGGACGAGTACGCGATCGCGGCACTGAGGGCCGAACCGGTGGACAGTTACGGCGTGGGGACCGCGCTGGTCACCGGGTCCGGTGCGCCCACCGCGGGAATGGTCTACAAGCTGGTCGAGGTCGACGGCATTCCGGTGGAGAAGCGCAGCAGCCAGAAGTCGTCGCGCGGCGGCGGCAAGTGCGCCATCCGGTTCGCCCGGACGACGGGGACGATCGTCGAGGAGGTCGTGTACCCGGCGGACGCACCGGTTCCGGACGGCGGCGGTCTGACCGGCCGTCCGCTGATGATCCCGATGGTCCGGGGCGGCGAGCTCGAACCCGACCTGCCCGGTCTCGACGACGCGCGGGAACTGCTCGCCCGGAACCTGGTGAGTCTGCCGTGGGAGGGCCTCAAGCTCTCGCACGGCGAGGCGGCGGTCCCGACGCGGTACGTCGGCGACTTCGCGTGAAGAATCGAGTCATGAGCACCACCATTCGCAGGGCCCTGATCATCGTCGACGTGCAGAACGACTTCTGCGAGGGCGGCTCCCTCGCCGTGACGGGTGGCGCAGCGGTCGCGGCGGCGGTCAGCGACTACCTGGCCACGCCGGGACGTCCGCGGTACGCCGCGATCGTCGCGACCGCGGACCGGCACATCGACCCCGGGCCGCACTTCTCCGACCGGCCCGACTTCCGCGACAGCTGGCCGCCACACTGTGTGGTCGGGACGCCGGGCACCGAGTTCCATCCGGCGCTGGACACCTCCGCGATCCAGGAGGTGTTCGGCAAGGGCAACTTCGCGGCGGCCTACTCCGGGTTCGAGGGCAGTTCGAGCGACGGCGACTCGCTCACCGACTGGCTGCAGGACCACGAGATCGCCGCCGTGGACGTGGTCGGGATCGCCACCGACCACTGCGTGCGCGCGACGGCGATGGATGCGGTCCGCGAGGGATTCGACACGCGGGTGCTGCTGGACTACACGGCCGGGGTGGCGCCGGACACGGTGCGGACGGCGCTGCATGCGATGCAGACCGCCGGGGTGACGCTCGTCGGCGGCGCGGCGCCGACGCCTCGCCGGGGTGGTCCGCTCCGCCGCCAGTAGGCTTGCCCGGTGCGTGAACTCCCCACCGTCCCCGAGTTGCTGTCCGCGGCCGTGCACGCTCTCGGTGGCGCCGAGCGGCGGAACCAGCTGACGATGGCGTCGGCGGTCGCGCACGCGATCGAGTCCGGGGAGCACCTCGCGGTGCAGGCAGGCACCGGCACCGGCAAGTCGCTCGCCTACCTGGTGCCGAGCGTGCGGCACGCGGTGGAGTCGGGCCGCACGGTGGTGATCTCGACGGCGACGATCGCGCTGCAGCGACAGCTGGTCGACCGGGACCTGCCGCGCCTCGCGAAGGCACTGAAGAAGGCACTCGGCCGGGAGCCCCGGTTCGCGATCCTCAAGGGCCGCAACAACTACCTGTGTATGAACAAGGTGCACACCGGCATGGCCGAACAGCCGGCACCGGAGACCGAACTGTTCGACGCGTTCGCGGTGTCCCGGCTCGGCCGGGAGGTGCAGCGGCTGACGAAGTGGTCGTCGGACACCGAAACCGGGGACCGTGACGAGCTGGTGCCCGGCGTCAGCGATCAGGCGTGGCGCCAGGTCAGCGTCACCGCCCGCGAGTGCCTCGGCAAGTCCCGCTGCCCGATCGGCGAGGACTGCTTCGCCGAGCGCGCCCGCGCGGAGGCCGCGCAGGTCGACGTCGTCGTCACCAACCACGCGCTACTGGCGATCGACGCCATCTCCGGGATCGCGGTGCTGCCCGAGCATGACGTGGTCGTGATCGACGAGGCGCACGAGCTGGTGGACCGGGTGACCGGCGTGGCGACCGCGGAGTTGGCGCCGGCGACGGTCAGCGCGGCCGCCCGGCGCTGCACGAAGCTGGTCGAGGAGCAGGACGCGGACCGACTCGAGGCGTCGTCGGAGGCATGGGCCGAGGTGCTCGAGGAGCTGCCCGCGGGACGGTGGGAACACCTGCCCGACGGTGCCGGGCAGGCCCTGGCCCTGGTCCGGGACGCCGCGTGGGCGGTGCGCACCGCGATCGGTCCGTCCCGGCCGGGTCAGGCGGCGGCCGATCCGGAGTCCGCGGCGGCGCGGGCGGCCGCGCTGTCGGCGGTCGACGAGGTGCACGACAGTGCCGTCCGGGTGCTCACGGCGTTCGACGAGCCCGATCCCGCCAAGCATCGGGACGTGGTGTGGCTGTCCGACGACGAGCGGCGCGGCAAGCTGGTGCGGATCGCGCCGCTGTCGGTCGGCGGGCTGCTGCGCAGCCGGTTGTTCGACGAGTCGACGGTGGTGCTCACGTCCGCGACCCTGACGGTCGGCGGATCCTTCGACGGTCTGGCGGTGGAGTGGGGGCTGCCGGCGCAGGCCTCGGTCCGGAGTGACACCGCGATGGCGACGGGCACCGAGGCCCCGTCCGACGACTCGGCCGCCAAGTGGAACGCTCTCGACGTCGGATCCCCTTTCGACCACGCGAAGGCCGGAATCCTGTACGTGGCCAAGCACCTTCCGCCGCCGGGCCGCGACGGCCTGTCACCACGGTTCCTCGACGAGATCGAGGAGCTGGTGACCGCGGCCGGTGGCCGCACGCTCGGACTGTTCTCCTCGACGCGGGCAGCGAAGGCGGCGGCCGCCGAGATGCGCCAGCGCCTCGACACGCCGGTGCTGTGTCAGGGCGACGACGCCACCGGACAGCTGGTGCGCAAGTTCGCCGAGGACGAGGCGACGTCCCTGTTCGGCACCCTGTCGCTGTGGCAGGGCGTGGACGTGCCGGGTCCGTCGCTCTCGCTGGTGATCCTGGACCGGATCCCGTTCCCCCGCCCGGACGACCCGCTCCTTGCGGCCCGGCAGCGCGCCGTCGAATCCCGCGGGGGCAACGGCTTTCTCGCCGTCTCGGCCAATCACGCCGCGCTGTTGCTGGCGCAGGGCGTCGGTCGCCTGCTGCGAAGCGTCGACGACAAGGGCGTGGTCGCGATGCTCGATTCCCGGTTGGCCACCGCCCGGTACGGCGGATACCTGCGCGCCTCGCTCCCCCCGTTCTGGGAGACCTCCGACCCGATCGTGGTCCGCAAGGCGCTGGAGCGGCTCGCGGGCGGCTGACGGCCGCCGAACGGCCCCGTCCCGAAGGGACCCCGAACAGTCCCGTCCCGCACGGCGTCCGGTGGACACTGGAGGTGACAGCCGACCGGGCGCCGACCGACCGGCGGCCACAGCGAGGAGCCGAGGATGCGCGAGACCCGCAGGACCCGGCCGTGAGCACCGCGGTCGTCGTCGGCAGCGGACCCAACGGGCTCGCTGCCGCTGTCCATCTCGCCCGCAACGGCGTCGCCGTCCAGGTGCTCGAGGCCGCCGACACGATCGGCGGCGGCACCCGTTCCGGGGAAGCGACCGTGCCCGGGCTGATCCACGACGAGTGTGCCGCCTTCCACCCGCTCGGTGCGGGCTCGCCGTTCCTTCGGACGCTCGGCCTTGACCGGTACGGCCTCACCTGGCGGTGGCCCGAGGTCGACTGCGCCCATCCCCTCGACGACGGGGACGCGGGTCTGCTGTACCGGTCGGTGGCGGAGACGGCGGCCGGGCTCGGCGTCGACGGCCCGCGGTGGCGACGCCTCGTCGAGGATCTGGCAGGCAACGTCGACGATCTGGCCGCGGACCTGATGCGGCCGATCGTCCGGATCCCGCGGCACCCGCTCAAGGTGGCCGCTTTCGGCGCGCGGGCCCTGCTCCCGGCCACGGTGACGGCGCGGTGGCTGCGCACCAACAGGGCCCGCGCCCTGTACGGCGGGGTGGCCGCGCACGCCTACCACCGGCTGGACCGTCCGGCCACCGCCGCGGTCGGGCTGATGATCGCCGCGGCGGGCCACCGCCACGGCTGGCCGGTCGCCGAGGGCGGATCCCGCGCCATCGCCGACGCCCTCGCCGCGATGCTGACCGAGCACGGCGGGACGATCGGCACCGGTGTCCGCGTCCGCAGCGCCAGGGACATCCCACCCGCGGATGTGGTCCTGCTCGACCTGACGCCCGCGGCGGCACTCGCGGTGCTCGGCGATCGGATACCGGTGCGCGTCGCCCGGGCGTACCGCCGGTTCCGGCACGGGGCGGCGGCGTTCAAGGTCGACTTCGCCGTCGACGGCCCGATTCCGTGGACCGCCCCGGAATGCGGCCGGGCCGGGACGGTCCACCTGGGCGGGAGTTTCGACGAGGTGGCCGCGGCCGAGCGCGAGGTCGCCGCGGGCCGGATGCCGCAGCGGCCGTTCGTCCTGCTCGGGCAGCAGTACGTCGCCGATCCCACCCGCTCTCACGGGAACCTCAACCCGGTGTATGCGTACGCCCATGTACCGCACGGCTATTCGGGCGATGCCACCGAAGCGGTGCTCGCGCAGATCGAACGGTTCGCGCCCGGGTTCCGCGATCGGGTCGTCGCCACCACTACGTCCGGTCCGGCCCGCCTGGCCGCGTCGAACCCGAACAATGTCGGCGGCGACATCGTGGGCGGCGCCAACGCGGGCACCCAGGTGCTCTTCCGTCCGCGCATCGCGTTGGACCCGTACAGCGTCGGAATCCCGGGCACGTACCTGTGCTCCGCGTCGACGCCACCCGGGGCCGGCGCGCACGGCATGTGTGGCCACAACGCCGCCGAGGCGGCGCTGCGCCACCTGCGCGGGAAGGGCGCGGCTACCCGACCGGCACCGTGACCAGTCCCAGCTCCGCGTCGCCCGCCAGCAGATCGTGGTGCGGCAGCACCCGCACGGTGTAACCGACGGCCCCCGACAACGGCAGCGCCGTGTCGACGACGTACACCTGTCCCAGTTCGTCGGAGCCGTCGTGTGTCATCGGCACCGTCACCACGTCGGTGAGGTCCTCGTCCGGACCGACCCTGCCGAGGACCGCCTGCACGCTCACCTCGCCGGGTTCGAGCCCGCCGAGCTGGACGTACGCGCGCAGCGCCAGGTCGGCCCCGATGACCGGGGTGTCGGGCAGGCCGGAGCTGTCGACCTGCACCACCTGCACCGCGGGCCACGCCGCCTCCACCCGGTCGCGGTAGCGGGCCAGCTGCCGTGCGCCGGCGTACCCGTCCGCCACCACGGTCCGCGCGGCGCGCGCCGCCGGCGCGTACAGCTCGACGGTGTAGTCGCGAACCATCCTGGACGCCAGCACCTTCGGGCCCAGCGACTGCAGGGTGTGCCGCACCATCTCCACCCACCGCGCCGGCACACCGTCCGCGCCGCGGTCGTAGAACTTCGGCAGCACCGACTGCTCGAGCAGCTCGTACATCGCGTTCGCCTCGAGGTCGTCACGACGCGTCTCGTCGAGCACCCCGTCCGCGGTCGGGATGGCCCAGCCGTTCTCCCCGTCGAACATCTCGTCCCACCAGCCGTCCCGGATGGACAGGTTCAGCCCGCCGTTGAGCGCCGACTTCATCCCGGACGTGCCGCACGCCTCCAGGGGCCGCAGCGGGTTGTTCAGCCACACGTCGCACCCCCAGTACAGGAACCGGGCCATCGACATGTCGTAGTCGGGCAGGAAGACGATGCGGTGCCGCACGTCGTGCTGGTCGGCGAACCGCACCACCTGCTGGATCAGCGCCTTGCCGCCGTCGTCGGCGGGATGGCTCTTGCCCGCGACCACCAGCTGCACGGGACGCTTCTCGTCGAGCAGCAGCGCCCGCAGTCGCTCCGGGTCCCGCAGCATCAGCGTCAACCGCTTGTACGTCGGCACCCGCCGCGCGAACCCGACCGTCAGGACGTTCGGATCGAATACCTCTGCGGTCCAGCCCAGTTCGGCCTCCGTCGCACCGCGTTCGATCCAGGACGCGCGGACCCGGCGACGCACCTCGTCGACCAGCTGGCCGCGCAGCGCGGATCGGGTCGCCCACAGCTCGGCCGCCGGGACGTCGCTCAGCCGCTCCCAGCCGCGTGCCTCCTCCACCAGCTCCGGTCCGGCCGCGCGCCGGGCCAGGTCCATCCATTCGCGGGCCGCCCAGGTCGGCGCGTGCACCCCGTTGGTCACCGATCCGATCGGCACCTCGTCGGCGTCGAATCCGGGCCACAACCCGTTGAACATGTCGCGGCTGACGATGCCGTGGAGTTTCGAGACACCGTTCGCGCGCTGCCCGAGGCGCAGACCCATGTGCGCCATGTTGAACACCGACGGGTCCGCCTCCCGGCCGAGGTCGAGAATGCGGTCCACCGTCAGCCCGGGCAACAGCGCGGACTCGCCACCTCCCCCGCCCCCGAAGTAGTTCCGCACCAGATCCGCCGGGAACCGGTCGATGCCCGCGGGCACGGGCGTGTGCGTGGTGAACACCGTCGCCGCCCGCACCGCGGCGAGCGCAGCGTCGAAGTCCAGTCCCGCACCGGTGATCAGTTCCCGGATCCGCTCCACCCCGAGGAATCCCGCGTGCCCCTCGTTCATGTGGAACACCTCGGGGTCGGCGAGACCCTCGGCGTTCGTGTAGGCGCGCACCGCCCGCACCCCGCCGATGCCGGCGAGGATCTCCTGCTTGATCCGGTGGTCCTGGTCGCCGCCGTACAGCCGGTCGGTCACCCCGCGGAGCTCGGGATCGTTCTCGGCGATGTCGGAGTCCAGCAGCAGCAGCGGCACCCGGCCGACCTGCGCCACCCACACCCGGGCCCGCAACACCCGGCCCCCTGGCATGGCGACGTGCAGCAGCACCGGAGCACCGGATCCGGGCTCGGTCAGCAACCTCAGCGGCAGGCCCTGCGGGTCCAGCGACGGGTAGTGCTCGGCCTGCCAGCCGTCCGCGGTCAGCGACTGCCGGAAGTAACCGGAGCGGTACAGCAGACCGACACCGATCAGCGGCACCCCGAGGTCGGAGGCGGCCTTGAGGTGATCGCCGGCCAGGATGCCGAGGCCACCGGAGTAGTTCGGCAGCACCTCCGTGACGCCGAATTCCATGGAGAAGTAGGCGATCCCGCTGGCCAGATCCCGATCCTTGGCCTGCTGGTTCTGGTACCAGCGCGGCCGGTCGAGGTACTCGTCCAGATCGGTCTCGAGCCGGTCGAGCTCCGCGACGAACGAGGCGTCACCGGCGAGTTCGTCGAGCCGGGACGGGGCCACCTCGCCGAGCATCCGGACCGGGTCGTGACGCACCCGCGTCCACAGTTCGGGGTCGATCCGGGCGAACAGATCCTGGGTCGGCGGGTGCCAGGACCAGCGCAGGTTCGTCGACAGCGGCCCGAGCGCGGACAGCCGATCGGGGAGGTGGGCACGGACGGTGAACCGACGCAAGGCTTTCACCTGGCGAAGACTACCGATCGCGGTGCCATTGGTCCTGTCGTGCGTGGAGCTTCGTCACGCGCGCACACCCGGTCGCTACCCGTAAGGTTTCAACCATGACCGGGCGGATAGGCATCGACGACGTCGTCCCAGCCATCGAGGGAGGCCGACACCCGGCGAAGGCCGTGGTGGGTGAGACGTTCCCGGTGACGGCGTCGGTGTGGCGGGAGGGGCACGACGCGGTCGCCGCCACGCTCGCGGTGCGCGGTCCGGGATTCACCCGCAGCATCCGGATCCCGATGCTGCCGGGCCCGCTGCCGGACACCTTCGCCGCCGTGTTCACCCCCACCTGCCCGGGCACCTGGACCTATCGGGTGGAGGGGTGGAGCGACCCGATCACCACGTGGCGGTCCGCGATCGAGGCCAAGCTCGCGGTCGGGCAGGGCCCCACCGAACTCGCCAACGACCTGGAGATCGGCGCCCGACTGTTCGAGCGCGCGTCCCGGACCGTCCCGCGCGGGGACCGGGCCCGCTGCCTCGCCGTCGCGACCGCACTGCGCGGTACCCAGCCGCTGCCCCAACGGGTGGCGCCCGCGTTCGCGCCCGCGATCACCGAGCTGCTGCGCGCGCACCCGCTGCGCGATCTGCTGACCCGCAGTCGCGCCCTGCAGGTGTGGGTGGACCGCACCCGAGCCCTGTTCGGGTCGTGGTACGAGTTCTTCCCCCGCTCGACCGGCGGCTGGGACGCCGAGGGCCGTCCCCGTCACGGCACCTTCGCGACCGCCGCGAACGATCTGCCGCGGATCGCGGGCATGGGATTCGACGTCGTGTACCTGCCGCCGATCCACCCGATCGGCCGGGTGAACCGCAAGGGCCCCAACAACTCGCTGACGCCGGGACCGGACGATGTCGGGTCACCGTGGGCGATCGGCGCGGCGGAGGGCGGCCACGACGCCATCCACCCGGAGCTGGGCACGATGAAGGACTTCCGGGCCTTCGTCACCCGGGCCACCCGGCTCGGGCTCGAGGTCGCGCTCGACCTCGCCCTGCAGTGCGCACCCGACCACCCCTGGGCGGCAGCGCATCCCGAGTGGTTCACCGTGCTTCCCGACGGCACGATCGCATACGCGGAGAACCCGCCGAAGAAGTACCAGGACATCTACCCGGTCAACTTCGACGACGACCGTGACGGCATCTACACCGAGGTGCTGCGGGTGGTCCGGTTCTGGATCGCGGCCGGCGTCAGGATCTTCCGGGTCGACAACCCGCACACCAAGCCACCGGACTTCTGGGAGTGGCTGATCGCGGAGGTCAAGACCACCGACCCGGACGTGCTGTTCCTGTCCGAGGCGTTCACCCGCCCCGCCCGCCTGTACGGCCTCGCCAAGCGCGGATTCTCGCAGTCGTACACCTATTTCACGTGGCGGGTGCACAAGCAGGAGCTGATCGAGTTCGGCACCGAGATCGCGGCGAAGGCGGACGAGGCGCGACCGAACCTGTTCGTCAACACCCCCGACATCCTGCACGAGAGCCTGCAGGTCGGCGGGCCCGGCATGTTCGCGTTGCGGGCGGCGCTGGCCGCGACCCTCGCCCCGACATGGGGCGTCTACTCGGGATACGAACTCTACGAGCACGTCCCGGTGCACCCGGGCAGCGAGGAGTACCTCGATTCGGAGAAGTACCAGCTGCGGCCCAGAGACTTCGACGGCGCCCGCGCCCGCGGCGAGTCGCTCGAGCCCTGGCTGACGACGCTCAACCGGATCCGGCGCACCCACCCGGCACTCCAGCAGTTGCGCAACATCACCTTCCACCACGTCGACAACGACTCGCTGATCGCGTACTCGAAGTTCGACCCGGTCACCGGGGACGCGGTGCTGACGGTGGTCAACCTGAATCCGTACGGCCCCGAGCAGGGCACGATCTGGCTGGACATGCCCGCTCTCGGCCGGGACTGGCACGACCGCATCGCCGTGCTCGACGAGGTCTCCGGCGACCAGTACGACTGGGGCCAGACCAATTTCGTCCGGCTCGAACCGTGGCGGGCGGTCGCGCACATCCTCGCGCTGCCCCCGGTCCCCTATCCGGCGCGGCTGCACCTGGCCCACCGCCCGCCGGTGTCGTGAGCATCCCGGCCCCGCGCCCGGGCGCGGCACCCCACCCCGACGACCTCGCCCGCCTGGCCGGCGGAACGCATCACAACCCGCATGCCGTGCTCGGTGCGCACGCACACCGCGGCGGCACGGTGATCCGGGCACTGCGCCCGCACGCCGTCGCCGTCGCGGCCCGGGTCGGCGGCGTCGACCATCCCCTCGTCGACCTGGGCGACGGGGTGTTCGGGGCGCTGATCCCGGTCGAGGACCTGGTCGACTACCGCCTGGTGGTCGAGTACCCGGGCGGTCACACCGTCGTCGTGGCCGACGGCTACCGCTTCCTCCCCACACTGGGCGACCTGGACCTGCACCTGTTGCGCGAGGGAAGGCACGAGCGGCTGTGGGAGATCCTCGGCGCGCACCCCCGCAACTACACCACCCCGGACGGCGAGGTCACCGGCACGTCGTTCGCGGTGTGGGCACCGAATGCCCTCGGCGTCTCCGTGATGGGCGATTTCGACGGGTGGGGCGGCAGGCAGGCGCCGATGCGGGCGCTCGGATCGACGGGCGTGTGGGAACTGTTCGTTCCCGGCGTCGGCCCCGGCGACCTGTACAAGTTCCGTGTGCACTGCCGCGACGGGTCGGTGCGCGACAAGGCCGACCCGATGGCGTTCGCCACCGAGGTGCCCCCGGCCACCGCGTCCCGGATCACCCGGTCGACCCACGTCTGGACCGACGCCGAGTGGATCGCGGCCCGCGCGGAACGCGAACCCAACCAGGAACCGATGAGCGTGTACGAGGTGCACCTCGGGTCCTGGCGGCCGGGTCTGGACTATCGCGAACTGGCGCAGCAACTCTCGGAGTACGTGACCGAGGCAGGTTTCACCCATGTCGAGTTGCTGCCTGTCGCCGAGCACCCCTACGGCGGGTCGTGGGGATACCAGGTCACCTCCTACTACGCCCCGACCGCCCGGTTCGGCTCCCCCGACGACTTCCGGGCCTTCGTCGACCACCTGCACCGCTCCGGCATCGGCGTCCTCGTCGACTGGGTGCCCGCCCATTTCCCGAAGGACGAGTGGGCGCTGGCCCGGTTCGACGGCGAACCGCTGTACGAGCACGCCGACCCTCAGCGCGGCGAGCAGTTGGACTGGGGCACCTACGTTTTCGACTTCGGCCGAGCGGAGGTCCGCAACTTCCTCGTCGCCAACGCGCTGTACTGGATCGACCAGTTCCACGTCGACGGTCTGCGCGTGGACGCGGTCGCGTCGATGCTCTACCTCGACTACTCGCGCCCACCCGGCGGCTGGACCCCCAACGTCCACGGCGGTCGCGAGAACCTCGAGGCGGTGGCGTTCCTGCAGGAGATGAACGCCACCGTGCACAAGCACCATCCGGGGGTGGTGACGATCGCCGAGGAGTCCACCGCCTGGCCGGGCGTCACCCGCACCACCAGCGTCGGCGGCCTCGGGTTCTCGATGAAGTGGAACATGGGGTGGATGCACGACACCCTCGGCTACCTCGGCCGGGACCCCGTGCACCGCAGCTTCCACCATCACGAGGTCACCTTCTCGCTGATGTACGCGTGGAGCGAGCACTACCTGCTGCCGATCAGCCACGACGAGGTCGTGCACGGCAAGGGCACGCTGTGGACGAGGATGCCCGGCGACGACCACGACAAGGCCGCCGGACTGCGGGCGCTGCTCGCGTACATGTGGGCTCACCCGGGCAAGCAGCTGCTGTTCATGGGACAGGAATTCGGGCAGCGCACGGAGTGGTCGGAGGAGCGCGGTCTGGACTGGCAGCAGCTCGACGACCCGCGCACCGGCCCGCTCCAGCGTGGCGTGCAAGCTCTGGTCCGCGACCTCAACACCGTGTACCGGGGAAGCCCGGCCCTGTGGACGCTGGACACCTCGCCGGGCGGCTATTCGTGGATCGACGCCAACGACACCGAGAACAACGTCCTGAGCTTCCTGCGGTACGGGACCGACGGTTCGATCGTGGCGTGCCTGTTCAACTTCGCGGGCTCTCCGCACGAGCACTACAGGGTGGGTCTGCCCGAGCCCGGCCGCTGGCGCGAGATCCTCAACACGGACGCCGAGATCTACCACGGCTCCGGACTGGGTAACTTCGGGGAGGTGACCGCCACCAGCGCCCCCTGGCACGGCCGGCCCGCGTCCGCCGAGGTGACGCTGCCGGGCGGCAGCGCCATCTGGCTGCGCCGGGAACTCCCGTGAGGTGGGTTCCGTTCGCGGTCGCCGCGGTCGCCGTCCTGGTCGCCGGGTGCGGGCAGGCCGTCGACGGCCGTGCCGTGTCGATCTACGACAATCCGTTCACCGTGGCGGGGCTGCCCGCCACCGACGGCGCCAGCGGACCGCGACCGGACGCCCCCCGGCCCACGCTGTCCGTGCGCGGCGCCGACGGTTCCGCCGCCGACCTGCTGGCCGGCTCCGCCGTCGACGACCTCACCGCCTTCTGGAGTGCCGAGTACCCGCGTGTGTTCGCCGGCGACTTCCGGCCGGTCACCGATCTGATGTCGTGGGACCCCGACGTCGACGCGGCCCGGTCGGGGACGTTCTGCGGCGACAGCACGCACGGGGTGGTCAATGCCGGGTACTGCACCCGCGACGGATCCATCGGCTGGGATCGCACCACCCTGCTGCCCGCGCTGATGGACACCTTCGGGCCGATGGCGGTCGTGATGGTGATCGCCCACGAGTACGGGCACGCGGTCCAGCACGACTCGGGCCTCGCCGGCGACGACGACCCCACCCTCGTGCTCGAACAGCAGGCCGACTGTTTCGCGGGCGCCTACATGCGCCACGTCGCGGCCGACGAGTCGACGCAGTTCACGCTCAACACCTCGGACGGCCTGAACTCGGTGATGGCGGCGATGGTGGCGGTCCGCGACACCGACCCGAACGATCCGACTGCGGTGCACGGCACGGCGTTCGAGCGGGTGACGGCATTCCAGATCGGATTCACCGACGGCGCCCGCGCCTGCACCGCGATCGACGAGGCCGAGGTCGAGGGCCGCCGCGCCCAGCTCCCGCATCAGTTCACCACCTCCGAGGACACCGGCGAGACTCCGGTGACCGAACGGACCGTCGGGCTGACCGTCGACTCGCTTCAGGCCGTGTTCGAGCTGCCCGAGCAGCCACGGGTGGTGTTCACCGGCGCCGACACCGGGTGCCCGGACGCCACCCCCACCTCCCCGGTGTCGTACTGCCCCGCCACCCGCACGATCGGGGTGTCGATGCCGGAACTCGTCGAGCGCGGCACGCCGCAGGGCGGGCGGCCCGACGACCTGGTGACGGACATCCGCGGCGACTTCGCCGCCTACGTCCTCGTCGCCTCCCGGTTCACCCTCGCCGTCCAGCAGAATGCGGGTGACTCGCTCACCGACCCGAAGACCGCCCTGCGTGCGGCCTGCCTGTCCGGTGCGTGGACGGCGGCGACCGCCGTCGGCGCCGGCGGACTCACCCTCTCACCCGGCGACCTGGACGAGGCGGTGTCCGGGCTGCTCACCGACGGGCTGATGGCGAGCGACGTCAACGGCGTCACCATTCCCAGCGGATTCGCCCGCGTCGACGCCTTCCGCTCCGGGGTCCTCGGCGGCCGTGACGCGTGCGCGAACCGGTACGGCTAGCACCGTGAGTGATTCTCACCCCCGGTCGGAGTGCGGATCACTCACGGGTACGCAGCGCTAGTAGAGAGCGGACGCCAGCTTGCGGCGGGCGGCGACGACGGTCGGGTCGGCCGGGTCGAACAGTTCGAAGAGTTCGAGCAGCCGGGTCCGCACCGCGGTCTTGTCGTCACCGACGAACCGCTTGACGGCGTCGATCAGCACCGTGAACGCGTCGTCGGGCTGCTGGGTGTAGAGCAGTGCGTCGGCCGCGTCGAGCTGGGCTGCCACGTTCGACGGCTCCGCGGCCGCGACCGCGACGGCGTCCGGCGCGACGTTCTGCACCCGCGCCAGGAACCGCACCTGACGCTGCGCAGCGAGGGCTTGCTTGTTGCCCGGCTCCGCATCGAGGATCGCCTGGTAGGCGGCGTCCGCACCGTTCAGGTCACCGTCTGCGAGCGCGTCCTCGGCCGTGACGAAACGGGGATCCTCCGGCTCCGGCTCGGCGCCCGGGTCCGCCGGCGGACCCGACAGCTTGCCCGCGGTGGCGGCCAGGACCTGCCCGAGCCACCCGCGCACCTCGTCGAGAGGCTGCACGCCCTGGAAGTCGGCGAGCGGCTGGCCGGCGGCGACGGCGACGACCGTCGGGATGCCCTGGACCCCGAACGCCTGCGCGATCCGCATGTTCGCGTCGACGTCGACCTTGGCCAGCACCCAGGTTCCGTTCCCCTCTTCCGCGAGCGTCTCCAGTTCATCGGAGAACGCGACGCTGGCCTCACTGCGTGCGGACCACAGCGACACCAGCACGACGACCTGCATGGAGCGTTCGAGGACCTCCGCCTCGAAGGTGGCCTCGGTGACGTCGACAATCGGGGCCAGCCCTGTCGCGGGGCCGCCGCCGGCGGGGGCCGTCGCGGCCGGTCCTGCAGGCGGTCGGGGGCGATCCGCCAGGCCGGACAGATCCACTGCCCCGGACATGGCCGCGGCCATCGCGGCGGACGGACGTGCGGGCTGACGAGAACCGGGTCGAGTCACGCTGACCAGTTTGTCACAAACACGACCGCGCCCCCGGACCGCGAACGGTTCGGGGGCGCCGATGGGGGTCGATCAGACTGCGTCGAGTTCTCGCGCCGGCACAGCCGTCGTCACGGGGGCGGACAGCTCTCCGAGCTTCCCGGTGCGGGCGGCCCACCACTCGAACAGCACCGTGAAGAACGGCGGGATGCTCGAGACCAGCGCCAGACCGGTGGTCACGAGGTTCCACTTCAGCGCGCGGGCGGTGAGCAGCGAGACGATGACGAACAGGACGAACACGGCACCGTGGAACGGGCCGAAGATCTTCACGCCGATCTCGTTGCCGTTCTCGGGCAGGTACTTGAACGCCATGCCGACGAGCAGGCCGGCCCAGGTGAACGCCTCGAGGATCGCGACGAATCGGAACCGCTTGGCCGGGGTGCTGAGGTCGAAGATGTTCGCCATGACCGCCATTGTGCCGGGCGCCTACGACGATCTGTCGTTGGTGTGGGAGACGTCACGGCCCCGACGCGATGCGTCGGGGCCGTGAGAGGAGTAGTGCGTCGACCGGTCAGGCCTTGGGAACGCGCACGATCAGGGCGTCGCCCTGTCCGCCGCCGCCGCACAGTGCGGCCGCGCCGACACCGCCGCCGCGGCGGGCCAGTTCGAGCGCCAGGTGCAGGGCAATACGCGCACCGGACATGCCGAGCGGGTGGCCGAGCGCGATCGCGCCGCCGTTGACGTTGACCCTGTCTGCGTCGATGCCCAGTTCGCGGGCCGAGACGATACCGACCGCGGCGAACGCCTCGTTGATCTCGACCAGGTCCAGATCCTTCGGGTCGATGCCCTCCCGCTCGCACGCCTTGGCGATCGCGTTCGCGGGCTGCGACTGCAGCGTCGAGTCCGGTCCGGCGACCACACCGTGCGCACCGATCTCCGCGATCCAGTCCAGGCCGAGCTGCTGCGCCTTGGCCTTGCTCATCACGACGACCGCCGCGGCGCCGTCCGAGATCTGCGAGGCCGAACCGGCCGTCACGGTGCCGTCCTTGGAGAACGCCGGGCGCAGCTTGCCGAGCGACTCGGCGGTCGTGTCGGCGCGGATCCCCTCGTCGGACGCGAACACGATCGGGTCGCCCTTGCGCTGCGGGATGGTCACCGGCACGACCTCGCCGTCGAACAGGCCGTCCTTCCAGGCGCGGGCCGCGCGCTGGTGCGAGGCTGCGGCGAACGCATCCTGCTCCTCACGCGAGACGAACTTCTCCCCGGCGTTCGCCGACTCGGTGAGGTTGCCCATCGCCTGGTCGGTGAAGATGTCGTGCAGGCCGTCGTACGCCATGTGGTCGCGCAGGGTCACGTCGCCATACTTGAAGCCCTGCCGGGACTTCTCGAGCATGTGCGGCGCCTGGCTCATCGACTCCTGGCCGCCGGCGACGACGATGTCGAACTCGCCGGCGCGGATCAGCTGGTCGGCCATCGCGATGGCGTTGATGCCGGACAGACACACCTTGTTGATCGTCAGCGCGGGCACGCTCATCGGGATGCCGGCGGCGACGGCGGCCTGGCGGGCGGGGATCTGACCGGCACCGGCGGTGAGGACCTGGCCCATGATCACGTACTCGACCTGCTCGGGGGCGACCCCGGCCTTGTCGAGCGCGCCCTTGATCGCGACGCCACCGAGATCGGAACCCGAGAAGTCCTTCAACGAACCCTGCAGACGCCCCATCGGCGTACGGGCTCCGGCCACGATGACAGAACTGGTCACGACTTCCTCCAACGATCCACACGAGCATCGGGGCGACCGCAGTCACATCCGACAGAGAACTACCAAGACGGTAACGCTAACGTCGTGGGTATGACACACTCCGCCCCCGCCGGCTCACCGCTGGCCTCCGAACTGGTGACCGCCATCGATCATGTCGGCATCGCCGTCCCCGACCTCGACGTCGCCATCGCCTGGTACGGCGAGCACCTCGGTCTCGTGTCCACGCACGAGGAGGTGAACGAGGAGCAGGGCGTCCGCGAGGCGATGCTGTCCGTTCCCGGCAGCCCGGCCGGCGCCCCCGCGATCCAGCTGCTGGCTCCGCTGAACGAGAACTCCACCATCGCGAAGTTCATCGACCGCAACGGCCCCGGTATCCAGCAGATGGCCTACCGGGTCACCGATCTCGACGCGATCTCCGAGCGGCTGCGCGCCGGTGGCGTCCGCCTGCTGTACGACGCCCCGAAGCGCGGCACCGCCGATTCCCGCATCAACTTCATGCACCCGAAGGACGCAGGCGGCGTGCTGGTCGAGCTCGTCGAGCCGGCCGCGAACCCCGCGCACTGATCTCTCCGACTGAAGGGCACTTTCGTTCGGTCCAACCGGACGAGGGTGCCCTTCAGCCGTTGCGGGAGGGGCCCACTGCACGGTGTCCCACGTCACAAGGCACCTGCCCCGGCCCCCACTTCCGCGACCAGCGGTAAATTGGTGCGCATGGCCTACGACCACGACCGCGGCATGCCGTTCACCATCGTCCGCAAGGGATACGACAAGGACGAGGTCCGGCGTTATTTCGACCGTTTCGACACCGAGCTGCGCGTCACCGCCACCGACCGTGACGCCGCCGCCGCGCAGGCCCGCGACCTCGCCCACCAGCTCGAGGACGCCCGTGACGAGATCGATTCGCTCCGTAAGGACGTCGACCGCCTGTCCGTTCCGCCGACCACCGCGGAGGGCATGAGCGAGCGCATCTCCCGGATGCTGCGACTGGCGTCCGACGAGGCCTCCGAGGTCCGCGCGAAGGCCCAGGCCGACGCCGCCGAGATGGTCTCGATCGCCGAACAGGACGCCACCGCGCTCCGCGGCAAGTACGAGGCCAAGCTCGCCGAACTGGCCGACCGCCGCTCCGCGATGGACACCGAGCACGAGCAGACCATGGCCCGCGCGCGCACCGAGGCCGCCCGCACCGTCGAGGCCGCCCAGTCGGAGGCCGCCCGTCTGGAGGCCGAGTCCGACGCCAAGCGCACCCGCATCCAGCAGGACTTCGAGATCACGATGAGCGAGCGGCGCACCAAGGTCGTCGCGGCTGTCGAGGAGCTGGAGTCCTCCAGCAAGGCCGAGGCCGAGCGACGGCTCGCGGACGCGACCAGCGAAGCCCGCCGGCGGCTGCAGACCGCCACCGAACAGGCCGAGAAGCGCATCGCGCACGCGAAGGAGCTCGCCGAGGAGCTCCGGGTCCTGCGGGGCCGGATCCTCGCGCAGCTACTGGGTATTCGCGGTCAGCTCGATTCGGTTCCCGCGATGCTGGCCTCCGTCAACCGGGAGGGCGAACTCCTCGACGGAACCACCGACTCGTCGGCCGCGAAGGTCGTCGACGACCGGGACCTCGACGAGGAATCCGACGCCGAGGCCACGAGCGATCAGGCGAAGCCGAAGCCGCAGAACGACGGTGCGGCGTCCGCCGAGTCCACCGCGGCAGCCAAGGGAAAGGCCGCTCCGAAGCAGGTCACGACCAACGCCGGGTGATCCCCCGCGATCCGCGTCCGTTCCAGCAGCCGGTGTGCCAGTGCCGGCGGTCCTCGGCCCCGCCGAGTCCGTCCGCCGGCCACGCCACCAGATGCGCGACGCCCGGCCGGATCTCGTGGTCGCAGCCCGGGCAACGATAGGTCTTCAGCGCCCGCGCGCCGGGTACCTGCCGAACCAGATAGCGCTCGTCGTCGTACTGGGAGGGACCGGACTCGACGCGCGGTCCGTTCAAGCCCACGGGCGACGGGCCGCCGGTGGGCTTGCGGTTGTTGTTGCGTCGAGGCATGACGTAAGCCTAGCCAGTCCCCACCGGCCGATCAGAACAGGCGGAACTCGGTGCTCTCGATACCGCGCAGCGCCTCGTAATCGAGAACGAGACAACGGATTCCGCGGTCCTCGGCGAGGGTACGGGCCTGCGGCTTGATCTGCTGGGCGGCGAACACTCCGGTGACGGGGGCGAGCAGCGGATCGCGGTTGAGAAGTTCGAGGTAGCGGGTCAGCTGCTCGACGCCGTCGATCTCCCCGCGCCGCTTGATCTCGACGGCGACGGAGGCGCCGTTCTCGTCCCGGCAGAGCAGGTCCACGGGTCCGATCGCGGTCATGTACTCGCGCCGCACGAGGCTGTAGCCGGCGCCGAGGGTTTCGACGTGCTCGGCCAGCAGTTCCTGCAGGTGCGCCTCCACCCCGTCCTTCACCAGGCCGGGGTCGATTCCCAGTTCGTGCGACGAATCGTGTTCGACCTCGTCGATCGTGATGCGGAGTTCCTCGCCGGCCTTGTTCGTGACGACCCACAACTGCTTGCCGTCGTCACCACCGTCCTCGACCAGCCAGCACGGCGGGCTCATCCAGTTGAGCGGCTTGTACGCCCGGTCGTCCGCATGAATGCTCACCGAACCGTCCGACTTCACCAGCAGCAGCCGGCGAGCCTTCGGAAGGTGGGAGGTGAGACGTCCGACGTAGTCGACCTGGCAGCTGGCAATGACGAGACGCACGGCCACCACACTAGAACACGACGCCGCCAACTCCCGCATGCTCGCCGCACAAGGTTTCACACTCCCCCAGGTACGCGCCGCTAGTGTGAGGCACACCATGCGACCATTCCGCCGTTCCGCCTCGCCGCTCGGGTCGCCGATCCTCGGGACGGTCGACGAGAGCCCCTGCGTCCGGCGGGTTCGCGTCCAGATCCTGATCACCTCGTCACTGATGCTGGCCAACCTCATCGGTGCCTTGTTGGTGGGCACACTGTTCCTCGTCGTCATTCCCGGACCGGAGCTCTTCACCCGGCAGTTCATGGTCATCACCGCCGTGCTCGGGCCGATCTACATCGGTCTGTCGCTGCTGATCGGATCCCTGTGGGGCACGCTGATGGGGATCCGCGACCTGCGTTGGGCCGTCGAGGGACGCACACCCACGCGCCGCGAGGCGACGGCGGCCCTGTCGACGCCGTGGCGACTGACCGTCATCCAGATCGTGCTCTGGTCGGGCGGACTGGCCCTGTTCACCACCGCGTACGGGCTGATCGATCCGGCCACGATCCCCAAGGTGTCCCTGACGATCGCGATGGGAGGCATCACCGTCTGCGCCTTCTGTTACCTGCTGTCCGAGTTCTCACTGCGCCCCGCCGCGGCCCGGGCGCTCGAGGCAGGCGACCCGCGCCGGTTCCGGATTGCCGGCGTCACCGGCCGCGGTCTGCTCGCGTGGGCGCTCGGCACCGGCGTCCCGGTCATCGGGCTGATGCTGGTCGCGGTGTTCAGCCTCGTTCGGGGCGACGACAACGCCAGGCAGGTGAACGTGTCGATCCTCGCGATCGGCGGCGTGACCCTGGTCTGTGGTTTCGCCCTGACGCTTCTCGGACTGTCCGCGACGGTCGCCCCGATCCGGGCGGTACGCGGCGCGATGTCCCGGATCGAGCGAGGCGACCTCGACGCCTCGGTGGTCGTGTACGACGGCACCGAGCTCGGCGAGTTGCAGAGCGGATTCAACCGGATGGCCGAAGGCCTCCGGGAGCGTGAACGCATTCAGGAGCTGTTCGGCAGGCACGTCGGCCGCGAGGTCGCGGATGCGGCGATCGCCCGCAACCCGGAGTTGGGTGGCGAGGAACGGCAGATCGCGGTGTTCTTCATCGATCTCGTCGGGTCGACGACGATCGCGGCCACTCGCCCGCCGAGGGAGGTCGTCGAGCTCCTGAATCGGTTCTTCGCGGTCGTCGTCGACGAAGTGGACGCGCACGGCGGCCTGATCAACAAGTTCGAGGGTGACGCCGCGCTCGCGATCTTCGGTGCGCCGGCCGAACTCGACGACCCGGAGGGCAGCGCCCTCGCCGCGGCCCGTCGCATTCGCGACCGACTGCGCGAGGAGGTACCCGACTGCAGTGCCGCGATCGGGGTCGCCTCCGGCATCGCGGTCGCGGGAAACATCGGTGCCCGTAACCGATTCGAGTACACGGTGATCGGCGATCCGGTCAACGAGGCGGCTCGCCTGTGCGAGCTCGCGAAATCGGTCCCCGGTGCGCTGGTGGCGTCGGAGCAGACCATCACCGCCGCCGATGCTCACGTCGCCCGGGGATGGACGCTCGGCGAGTCCGTCACGCTCCGCGGCCGCACCGCCCCGACCCGCCTGGCGACTCCGGTCCCCTGACAGCCCCGTACCGCCGAGCGATCAACCCTGCCGAAAAGGAATGTGCACAACCCTTTTCCCTCTTCCACACAGGCGTTCGGCGTACAACTGCCGTGTGGACGTGGGAACGCCTGTGTGCGCACTCCACCTGATGTGCACGAGTCTCGCGGGCGCGCGGGTCGCCGAACTGTCGCGCGACACTTGGGATGTTCAACCAACCATCGCTGAGCGCTCCGCGCGATTTCTGCGGATCAGATAGGCCGCAGCAATCAACGCGACAACCCCGGGGCCACTGTGTACGAGGAGCACCCCGATCAGGCTCGGCCCTCCCCAGTCGTCACGGTAACTGGCCGGGTCGGCGTAGTCGACGATGAAGAACTCGGCGACTCCGCGGGTGACCGCGTACACGGCCACGATGCCGACAATGCCGTAGCCCAGCGGCTTGAGTATCCGCGGCCGCAGGGTTCGGCTGAATGAGGCGACGATCAGCAGTGCGAGCAGGGCAACCATCACACCGAACACGACAATGCCGACGGCGTGGGAAGGTTCGGCAGCGGCGGTCTCGAACGTCATGTTCCCAGCTCACCACTCCCGGGCCTCGAACACATCGGGGAAACCCCGGGTTGATCGTGTGATCACCTCTCAGGGAAACCCCGGATCGACCGCGTGGTCGGCAGTCGGCGAGGGCCTCTCCCGCTCTCTTCCGACGTCCGGTCAGGTCAGTTGACCAGCCCGCGCACACGCCCTGTCGTCGGTGCGCACGACCGTTGCGCGTGCATTCGGTGTGTGCACGCGGCATCGGGTGTGTGCACCGGGGTTTTGGCGCCGAGCGGCCAACTGTCGTGTGCACACCGGAATCGCGGCACGGTCTCCCGCCGGCCCGAGCACACAGGAGTTCGCCGGCCCACACAGCCATTGCGCGTGCATTCGGTGTGTGAACGCGGCATCAGGTGTGTGCACGCGGGTCTTCCGCGCCGGGTAGCGGAATTGTCGTGTGCACACGCCTGGTCGGCGGTGCACACGGCCTTTACGCGTGCATGCCGTGTGTGGACGCCGCATCGGGTGTGTGCACAGGGGTTTTCGGTGGCGCCGAGTACGCCGCCGCACCGACTGCTACCGCGGCATCGCCGCACGGCCTCCCCACCAGGCCGAGCACACAGGAGTTCGCCGGTCCACACGACCGTTGCGCGTGCATGCCGTGCGTGGACGCGACATCGCCTGTGTGCACAGGAGTTCGCCGGCAGCAGCCCGAAACAAAAAAGGGACAACACCCCCAGAAATGCCGAATGCCCGGGACCAGAAGAAAACTCCTGATCCCGGGCAACCGGGGATGTTATGTACGGCGGTGTCCTACTCTCCCACACCCTGTCGAGTGCAGTACCATCGGCGCTGGAGGGCTTAGCTTCCGGGTTCGGAATGGGAC